>JAJYXW010000063.1 GCA_021801525.1 Actinomycetes bacterium | reverse complement strand
GCGTGTCTTCCAGGACGCGCGGCTCTTCCCGTCCATGACGCTCTCCGAGGCGATCGCCACGGCGCTCGAGCAGTCCGTCCCGGTGCGCGACCCGCTGGCCTGCGCTCTCGGGCTGGGGGCTGTCGTCGAGTCCGAGGACATTGTGTCGGGCAGGGTGGCCGAGCTGATCGCCGAGCTCGGGCTCGAACGTTTCAGGGACCGCTTCGTGTCCGAGCTGTCCACCGGTACCCGGCGCATCGCCGAGCTCGCATGCGCGGTGGCACACGAGCCGAAGGTCCTGCTCCTCGACGAGCCCACCGCGGGGATCGCCCAGCGCGAGTCGGAAGCACTCGGCGAGCTGCTGCTCGGTCTTCGCGACGAGACGGGGGCTGCATTCGTCGTGATCGAGCACGACGTTCCTCTGGTTTCGTCCATCGCGGACCGCCTGGCCTGCATGCACCTGGGAAGCGTCATTGCCGAAGGCGATCCCTCCTCGGTCCTGAACGACGCCGGCGTGCTCGCGTCGTACCTGGGAGCAGACGACCTTGCTCTCGCCGGTTCGAGGCCACCTCCGCCTGCCGTGACGGGCTCATTGGTCGGGATGACCAGGCCATGAGCGCGGGACCTCCTGCAGCCTCGAAGCCGGGCGTGCTGCTCAGGCGTTACGGGACCTTCCTCGCCATGGTCGCGGTGATCGCCGTCGTGCTAGAGCTGCTCCCCTCGGCCCGCTCGGCGACGCCGCATAGCACCCCGCGGTCGTCCGAGCTCGCCTCCGTCACCCCGGCCCCCGTTCCTGGGACTCCGGGCATCACCGTGGGAGGTGTGGCCTGCGCCTCCGGGGTAAGGCAGGTTCCCTGGTCCAATTACGCCCCGATCTGCATGCCGAGGTGGAGCGGCTCCAACGGCGGCGCTACGGCTCCCGGCGTGAGCTCGAGGACGATAACCCTCACCTACCGCAACGCCGAGTCCACGGCTCTGGCTGCGCTCTCCAGCGAGGTGGGGCCGTCGCTGCTCCCGACGAACGCGACGGTCGTGTCGGTGATGAACGCCTACATAAGCCTCTTCAACCGCACATACGAGCTGTACGGGCGCCACGTGGTGTTGAAGGCCTTCACCGGGCAGGGTGACTTCCTTCAGGAGGACCTGGGCGGCGACCAGGCCCAGGCGCAGGCAGATGCGGCCACGGCCGCGTCCCTGGGGGCTTTCGCTGACATCTCCGTGCTCGCGTCCACCGAGCCCTACGACGCGGCCCTTGCGGACCACCACGTGATAGCCATCGGCGCTCAGTTCCTGCCCAAGTCGTGGTTCTCGGAGTACGCGCCATACGAGTACTCGGTGATCCCCGACTGCAACAAGGAGGCGACGACCACGGCAGCGGTGGTGGGGCGGTCCATGGCCCATCTCCCGGCCATCTTCGCCGGGAGCACTGCGATGCAGAAGAAGACCCGTGTCTTCGGGCTCCTCTACCCCTCGAGCCCCCTGTACGCCCAGTGCGCCGAGCAGGCCGCCCGCTTACTGAAGGACCGCTACGGGGTGTCGCTCGCTGCTCAGGTCAGCTACGCGCTCAGCCTGACCTCTATCAACAACCAGGCGTCCACGGCGATCGCCGAGATGAAGGCGGCCGGCGTCACCACCGTGCTCTGCGCCTGCGATCCCATCACCCCCCTGTACTTGAGCGCCGCAGCAAACAGCCAGGGATACCACCCCGAATGGCTCACCTTGAGCCTCGACGACGCGCTGAGCAGGCTCCCCGCGCAGAACCAATGGGCGCATGCAATATCGGGTGGCTTCGTGTCGATACCTCCGACAGCCCAGGAGGCATACCGCGCGTACCTGCTGGCGGACGGGGGAAGCAAGCCTTCTCTCCCGGTCTCCGAAACTCTGGCCGCCTTCTACGAGCCGCTCTTGTTCTTCTTCGACGCGCTGCAGCAGGCAGGCCCCGACCTGACGCCGCAGACCTTCGAGCAGGGGGTGGACTCGCTGCCGCCGTCGTTGCCCGGCGCTCAGTTCGGGGCCTGGCGCTTCGGTCCCGGCACCTACGATCCCGCAGCCGACTTCCAGATCATGTGGTGGAGCCCGACGGCGACGAGCGCTCAGGACCAGCGCAAGGGCGCCTGGCAGCCGTGCAACGGCGGGGAGAGGTATTACTACGCGAACAACGCCGCCACGTTGCCGAAGGGCAAGCAGCTCTCCTGCTTCGGCTCCTCTGGGTGAGCACTCCGGGGCCCGGGAACCGCGCCGGGGGTGCCGGCCGGGCAGAAGGCCCTGGATGGACGACTCCCTGGTCCACTCCGCGTATCCGCTGGGCCTCTCAGTTGCGCTTGATGTCCGTCCAGGGCATCCCCTTGCCCACCTCGATGTCACGGGGCAGGCCGAGGATCCTCTCCGCCATCTGGTTGCGAAGTACCTCTGAAGTGCCGCCTTCGATCGTGTTGGCCCGTGCGCGGAGGAATGTCTGGGCGCGGGCCTCTGCGTCCCTGTCGCCGGCCAACCACGCCACCCCTGCCATGCCGTGTGCGTCGAGAGAGAACGAGGAGCGGCGCTGGTTGTACTCCGCGTTGAAGACCTTGTTGACCGCTCCTTCGGGTCCGGGCTGCTGGCCCCGTGCTCGCGCCGAGCTGGCCCTGAAGGAGGTGATCTCCTTCAACTCCGTCTCGATGTAGAACTGCGCAAGGCGCTGGCGCACCAAGGGGTTGGAGCGATCCGGCACGCTGTCGAGGAAGCTGCGCCAAGGATCGCGCCTGGTGCCACCTGCGAAGGACACCGGGTCGAGCGATATCCCCGAGAGCGCCACTCGCTCGTTCATCAGCGTGGTCCTGGCACATCGCCAACCGTCTCCGACGGCCCCGACTCGGTTGGCATCGGGCACCCTCACGTCGGTGAAGAACACCTCGTTGAACTCGGACGAGCCGGTCATCTGCTTTAAGGGTCGCACTTCTACGCCGGGAGACTTCATGTCGAGTATGAAATATGTAAGTCCCTCGTGCTTGGGCACGTTGGGATCGGTCCGGGCCAGGAGCATCCCGAACTGGGCGAACTGGGCGAGAGTTGTCCAGACCTTCTGGCCCGTTACGACCCACTCGTCACCGTCGCGCACTGCCCTGGTTGCGAGCGATGCGAGGTCCGAACCCGACCCCGGCTCGCTGAACAGCTGGCACCAGATCTCCTCCCCCGAGAGGATCTTGCGCAGGTAGCGCTCCTTTTGGGCTTCGGTGCCGTGCTCGATGATCGTCGGGCCGGCCAGTCCTACACCGAGGAGGTTTATCGCGACCGTAGGCAGGCGGTAGCGGACGAGCTCGGAACGGATGACCTGCTGCATCCAGGGCTCACCGGAGAGGCCGCCGTACTCCTTGGGCCACAGGGGGGCGGCGTAGCGGCTGCGCCCGATCGTCCCGGTCCACGCAAAGGGGTTGAAACCACTCGAAGCTCTCACCTTCTCGAAGGAATCGGCGTCGCCGGAGTCGACGGCATCCATCCACCCCTTGGGGAGGTTGGCTGCGAGCCACTCACGGAACTCCTGGCGGAACGCTGCCTGTTCTGCAGTGTCCTCGATCTCCCAGCGCATCTGTCGCTCCTTGGTCTTAGCCCACGCGGGCGTGTTGATCGCTGTCCGGGTTACCGGCTGGAGCCGCCCTCGGCGAGTTGCGGAGGCATCACAGCCGGCTAGATAAACTGACTGGTCAGTCAACGCTGATTCCGGACAACAGCATAGAGGAGGAGCCGTATGGCCACCACCGGAGAACCCGCAGCGAAGGTGCTCTCGGAGGAGGAGCAGGAGACCTATCGCTCCTCGGTGCCATCGGTGATGCTGAAAACCCCTTTCCTGGCCGGTTTGAACCTGTCGTTCGACGCCTACGAGCACGACGACATCACGCTGCGCCTGACGTTCCGGGAGGACCTGACCAACGACGGCACCGTGTACCACGGCGGGGTCGTGGCTGCCGTTATGGACACGGCGGGCGCGGCGGCAGCCTGGTCCAATCACGACTTCAACAAGGGCATGCGCGCTTCGACCGTGTCGATGTCGGTCCAGTACGTGGGATCGTGCAAGAAGAGCGACCTCGTATGCCGTGCGCGGGCGGTCAAGCGGGGCAAGGAGCTCATCTTCACCGAGATCACTGCCAGCGATGCCGCCGGGAACGTCGTGGCGCACGCGGTCCAGACCTATCGCATCGTCTGACGCGTTCGCTGTACTCAGGGCGCTGTACTCAGGGCGCTGTACTCAGGGCGCTGCACTCAGGGCGCTGTACTCAGGGCGCTGTACTCGGCTCGGATCGTCTTGCGGTGCCAGCTCATCAGGGTTGTGACGGAGCGTCCTCGGAGGCTCGAGGAGGCGAGGCGCCGTCAGGTGGCCAGGCCTGGACCCCGTCCTCGAGCGGTACCTCCAGGCTCTCCAGCCACGACGAGACCATTCGCCACGCTCCCACGACGGCCACCACTTCGAGGAGGATCTTGGTCGTCTGCTCGTCCGGACCCGCGGATGGCGTGCCCGTATCTGGAGCCCCCGTAACAGGCATCCCCGCACCTGGCACGTGCTCCTGCAAGGATTGCCAGGTGCCGGCCGATACAGCGCCGCGCTCCACCACGTCGTCGACAGCTGCGAGCACCGCTCGCTCCGCCGGTCCGAACACTCCCGAGCTTCGCCAGTCGCGCACCGCCAGGAGGTCGTCGTCAGCCACGCCGAGGCTACGGGCGATCTGCCAGTGCTGTGTCCATTCGTAGACCGAGCCGGTGGTCCAACCGACGCGCATGATGATCAGCTCGCGAAGGCGCGTGTCGAGGGCGCCGTCGAAGAGCATTACTCCGAGCAGGTCGTTCAATGCTCGCGCGAGCTTGGGATGCCTGAGCAGCACGCGGAAGATGCTCAACCTGGCCATGTAGCCAGGAACGCCGCTCTCCTCCGCGGCTCGGCGCGCCTCCTCGGCGCTCAGCCTTGCGATGCGCCCTTCGCCGTATGGACCACCGGACCCGGCGCCACCACCTCTCACGGACCCCCCCAGGGCAGTATTACCCCGTGCACAGGTGGTGGCGCGCCGGACCCGGTGATCGTTTGCCCCCCCAGACTCTCGGACTCTGCGCCGGCCGGCTCTCCGCCCATCGCAGCTAGGAGATCAGCGGCTTGGTCGAGCGAGGCGGTCTGCCTCGGCAGCTCGGCGAAGGGGAAGCGTCCAGAGGCGAGCATGTCCAGGGCCGCCTCGTAGGCTGCAGCGTCTACGCCCAGGGCCCCGAGCAAGCGCAGCTCCTTGTAGACGATGAGGTCGGGCCAGAACCCAGGGGTCTCGGCTGATCCTCGGGTGCCCGCCAGCACGACGGTTCCTCCGGCGCGGGCAAGCGAGATTGCTTGCGCGAGGGCAGCAGGAGCCTTGGCCGTGACGTCCAGCACGACATCGGCAAGGCCTCCTGTAGCTTGCTGGAGGCGTTCAACGGGATCGTCGACGTCGACATCGACGGCGAGGTCGGCACCGAAGCGAGTAGCTATATCCAGGCGCGTCGCGTCGCGGGCTCCCTTGCCGGTGACCATGACGAAAGAGGCGCCTGCAACCTTGGCTGCGGCGCATGCGGACAATCCCCTGATGCCGGGACCGAGAACGGCTACCACGTCTCCTGGTCCAGTGCCCGGGACAGTCACCCCCCAGCGGATCCCTGCTCCAAGAGGGTTGAAGATGGTAGCGATCACCGGGTCGAGATGTTCTGGGACCTTGTGGAGCATCGTGTCGGGGGAGAGGTACTGGTAGCGCGCGTAGCCCCCCCACAGCCCGGGATGCTTGTCGACAGGGACGAAGCCGTACATGTCGCCGATGCCGTGCTTCGCGCACCGACGGTACTCGCCTGCGAGGCACGCGTCGCACGAGCGGCAGGACTGGAACACCTCGATCGCCACTCGGTCTCCCTCGCCGACGCCCCAGCGTTCCGAGGCGTCGTGTCCGATCCTTTCGATCACGCCGACGGCCTCGTGACCGGGCACGAACGCGAACCCAGCCGGGAGCGCTCCGGTGAACTGCTCGTGGTCGGTGCCGCAGAGGCCACAGGCCTCCACCCGGAGCAGCGCGTCGGAGGCACTCGTCTTCGGAATGGCCATCTCCTTCGAGACCAGCCGGCGCGGGGATTCGAGGACAAGTGCAGCGGCGGTGTCGGTCACGGGAATAGCGTCGCCCGGCGCCTTGCCAGGGTGCACGCTTGCATGGTAACGAGATGAGACTGACTTGTCAATCAGTAATGCCGGCAGTACTGCCAGTGATGCGCCGTCAGTAGAGTGCTGCTGGCGGAAAGCGCATGGTGCAGCGCTACGAGGCGCTCCTTCGCCGTTCGGCTATTTGCCGGATAGTGCGTGGAGGCCGCGCCGGCTGAGATCCTTCGTGGGGTTCATCAGGCTGCGCTGGCGGGCGTCCACCTGCTCCAGGAAGCTCCGGCCCGGTTCCAAGAAGCGCAGGATGTCGGCCTGGCTCTGCGGGCGGGCGAGCATCCACGAGTGCCCGCCTGGCACCCACAGGATGTCGAGGCCCGTGAGGTCCGAGAACTCTGCTGCAGTGGCTGCATTGGCCACCCGGTCGAAGCATCCCCATACGGGCAGCAGGGGTATCCTCCCGCTCGACGCGAGGCCGACCACTTTGTCGCTCAGGTCCAGCGCCATGAGCATGGAGCCCACCGGTATCGTGCGGCCGAACGCTCTGACGTTCCGCCTGGCATCGGGCCAGACGCTGCGAAACGTGGAGGCGATCCTCCTGCCGAACAACAGGTCCGGGAAGTCCAAGACGACTGCAAGCACGAGGTCCGCGATGCCTGCCAGGTCAGGTGCCACCGGTTGGAGAGACGAAGTCAGCAGGCTGTGGCGCTTCTTCCAAGCAGGCGTGGCGGCCCCGTCGCGGTAGACGACCCCGAGCACCCGATCCGGGTAGGCACTGGCCATCTCGATGGCGACGGCACCGCCCATCGAATGTCCAAGCAGGACGGCTTGGTCGATGCCCAAGTGGTCCATGAGAGCGCCTACCTGCCCGGCGATGTTCGAGATGCTCACCTGCTCCCATGGGAGGGGGTCGCTTCCGGCAAATCCCGGGAGGCTCGGGTTCACGACCCGCCATCCGAGCATCTCGGCCAGGAGCGCGCTCTCGCGCCAGTACATTCCTCCCCCGGCGAAGTAGCCGTGGATGTTCACTGCCCATACCGGCGGGCTTCCGGGACCGTCGGGGCCGTTTGCGCGTACGTTATTCGATACCGCGTACCGCAACCTCCGCCCGCCGGAGTCGAGCACGGCAGGGACCATGTGCACGGAGCGCCGCCGGGGCTCGTGCTGGTGTCGCGGTGGTAGCGCACCTGAAGCTTGGCGGGCAGCTTTGGCGGCGATAGAGGCAGCCCGAGGGGGCGCGTGCGGCTGGTCTCGGTTTCCAGAGGAAGGAGCTGGCTCTGAAGAAGGCCCTGGAGATGATTCTGGCATGACGATCGCGTCAGAATAGCCGCCCTGGAAGGCGTTGTCGCGGATAGCGACGCTTCTTGCACGGTGCGTGTGCTAGTTATGCCGGCATCGAGGAGCGAGGTGCTGCTCGGCGCCACCAGCGAGTCGCCGGCAGCTGCGGTGCCTTGCGCGCTTAGAGGCTCAGCGGATAGGGATGCCGGGCTTGCCGTCCCCCAGACTTCGCATTGCGGCGTTGTCCCCTTGCTCTGAGGATGGGTCGGGCAGGCACTCCAGCCTGCCCTTCCTCCTCCGCCTTGCACTGCTCGTCTGGATGAACGGCTCCCTGATCCAACCTCCCTATCCGCTGAGCCTCTTATCGACCTGGGCGCGCTCACATGGGCGTACGCTCGTCGAGCATATGGGATCTGACGCAACTCCCAGGGCGGCCGGTTTCGGCACTGGGCACTTCCCCGGAGGATCGGCTAGGCGGGGGCACCGTTCGTTGGTCCACTCGTTGCCCCGGGCTGCATTCCTGGTTTGGGCGGGCTTGAAGGCCGCGAGTGACTTCGGGCCGAGCACCACGGCCCGAATCGTCGTCGCGAGCGCTGGGGACGCGCTACGCAGCCTTCCCGAGCGCGTGCAGGATCGGATGGCTCGGCGCAAGCCTGGTGAGACGATCCTGCCGGGATTGCTTGGCGAAGTGAGGGAAACAGGCGCCGGTGCGAGGTTCAGCTTCGAGGCGGCTGACCTCGAGGCGTCTTTTTTGGCTCCTGACGTGCTCCAGATCACCTGGCGGCCCGGAACGGACCCGGTTCCCTATGCACACACAGCTGGTCCGTCGCGCCTGGAGCAGCCTCGGGTGGAGCTGGTGGCGCACGCCGGGGGCGGTGATGGTGGAGCGGCCGGCGATGGTGGAGCGGCCGGCGATGGTGGAGCGGCCGCCGATGGTGGCGGGCCGGCGTGGGTGCTGAGGACCACAGCGCTCGAGATGGCGGTTGCCACCGATGGCTCGATCGAGATCGCGTACCCGGGTGGACCGCTGCTCAGGCGGTACCTTCCTCCCAGGCTGGTAGGAGGCGCGTGGGAGGCTCGTCACGAGGTGCGAGCGGGGGAGCACCTGAGCGGTCTCGGCGAGCAGGCAGCGAGGCTGGACCTCTTCGGCGGTCGGTTTCGCCTCTGGAACCGTGATCCCGGAGGTACCTGGGGGCCGGGCAAGGGACCTCTCTACATGGGGATACCCGTGGTCGTCGGTGCCCATTCGCAGGGCTCCGTCCTCGCGTTCTACGAGAGCTCGGCTGAAGCAACCTTCGACTTCAGCCGTCCGAGCGAGGATCCTTCCGCAAGGGGGCAGGCCTCCATGCGCTTCGCCTCGGGGGCGCTTCGCTATTACCTGGTGGCGGGGGAGCTGGACCGTGTGATGGAGCGCTACTGCGACCTAACCGGCCTGCCGTCGCTCCCCCCGCGCTGGGCGTTCGGCTACCACCAGAGCCGTTGGGGGTACAAGACCGAAGCCGATGTGCGTGAGGTCGTCGAAGGCTTCGAGGCGGCCGCAGTGCCACTTAGCTCGTTGCACCTCGATATCGACTACATGGACTCCTACAAGGTGTTCACAATCGACGAGCGCCGCTTTCCCGACATGGCAGCCTTGACGTCCGGCCTCCTCGCTGATCACGGGACGAGGTTGGTTACCATCCTCGACCCCGGGGTGAAGGCGGACTGGGACACCTCTTTGTACCGCGCAGGGCGCGAGCTCGGCGTGTTCTGCTCGACGCCTGACGGTAGGTTGGCCGAAGGGCTCGTCTGGCCCGGGCGAGCGGTGTTCCCGGACTTCACGAGCCCGGTCGCGAGGGACTGGTGGGGCCAGCAGTACGAGGTGCTGCTCGACGCGGGTGTGGCGGGCTTCTGGCACGACATGAACGAGCCAACCACTTTGTCCCTGGCAGGGGACAAGACCTTGGCCCGTTCGGTGCGTCACGCCTTCGATGGAAGGGGTGGAGATCATGCTGAAGCCCACAACGTCTACGGGCTCTTGATGAACAGGGCAGGCTACGAAGGTCTGCGCCGCAGCAGGCCCGAAGAGCGCCCGTTCGTCGTGTCGCGTTCGGGGTGGGCCGGCCTCCAACGGTACGCGTGGAACTGGACTGGCGACACGGAGTCGAGCTGGGGGAGCCTGCGCCAGCAGGTGGCAACGATAATCGGGCTTGGGATGTCGGGAGTGCCCTTCAGCGGCCCGGACATTGGAGGTTTCAGCGGGGCGCCGGACGCGGAGCTCTACGAGAGATGGCTCCAGCTCGGCGTGTTCCTGCCGTTCTGCCGTACCCATTCCGTGATTGGTGCACCGCCGCGGGAGCCGTGGAGATGGCCCGAGCCCGAGCGCTCGCGCATAGCATCGTGGATCCGGTTCCGCTACAGGCTCCTCCCCTACCTGTACACGCTCGCGCACGAGGCCGCTGCGACGGGAGCACCTATCGTCAGGCCGCTGGCGTGGCCGTCCGGCAACGCTGCGGGGGAGCGGGATCGTCTCGAAGGGGACCGTCTCGGTTCGGACGGCGACGTTCGGCTTCGCGACGCGCTTTGGGATGTCGACGACGCGTTCTTGCTCGGAGATGCCTTGCTCGTCGCGCCGGTGACCAAGCCCGGAGCCACCAGCCGGCGGGTCCTTCTGCCTCCCGGCGAGTGGCGGAGCTGGTGGGATGGTGACGACGTCGGAGGGCGGGGTGGCGAGGAGGTGCTGCTGAGAACGCCCATCGAGCGTCCCGCCGTACTGGTGCGAAGCGGATCGATAATCCCGCTCGACGACGGGTGGTCCGAGCCGGCTGGACCTTGCCGCATCGATGCCGACAACGAGCAGGGCGATCTCTCCTGCGCTCTCGATCCGATGCACGCGCCGCGGCTGCTCGCGTTCCACTGCTGGCCCTCCGCTGATGCCGAGGCGGCCGGTACTTGCATCGACGACGCAGGCGATGGTTACGGCCCTGTCCGGATCGACCGCCTGAACCTCGTGGGATCACCGAGCAGAGATGGTGCCGTGCTCGCCTGGCGTCGCGACGGAGAGCATGACGCTCCTGGGCGAGTCCGAGTGGCGCTTCACGGCGCGCCCTGGCAGAGTGCTCTCTGCGAGGGGCGTGAGACCTCCCTCGCGCAGGGGTCGCTCGAGTTAGCGCCCTTTGACGAGCTGCATTTCTCCTGAGATCTGGCCAGGCGGAAGCGCTCAGGTGCCAGTCGGAAGCGCTCAGGTGCCAGTCGGAAGCGCTGCCACCCCGACTATTGGCGCAGCGGGCTTCACGCCGCTGCCTGGAAGCGATCCCTCGTAGGCGGCATCCCCGAAGGCGAACACCCCGCCGTCGGAGCCGACGAGCCAGTAGCCGCCTCCTCCGGGAGCTGCTGCCATCCCGACTATTGGCGCAGCGGGCTTCACGCCGCTGCCTGGAAGCGACCCCTCGTAGGCGGCATCCCCGAAGGCGAACACCCCGCCGTCGGAGCCGACGAGCCAGTAGCCGCCTCCTCCGGGAGCTGCTGCCATCCCGACTATTGGCGCGTTCAGGTGCTGCCCGGCAGCGGAGCCGAAGAAGCGCGCGTCGCCGAAGGCGTACACGCCGCCTGAGGAGGTCGCGAGCCAGTAGCCTCCGCGATCGGGGGTCGGCACTACAGCTACGACGCCGCCCTGGCCGGCGAGTGCGGAGTTGCCCTCGAGCGAACCGAATGACCCGGCATCCCCGAAGCCGCTCACAGCCCCCGTGCCCGAAGCCAACCAGTAGCCCGGAGCAGGTGGGGGAGGGGGTGTGCCGGCGACGAGAGGGGTGCCGATCAGCCCGTAGGCGTTCACCGCTGACACCTCGAGGCCTGTGGTGCCCGGGGGAACGGCGATGGTCTCGGTGCTCCCGGCCGGTCCGCTCGGCGACACCGGTATCGTGTGGCCGCTCGGCCCGAAGGTGACCTCGTAGCGGGCGACCTCGCCCTGGTACCAGCGCCCGCCGGGAGCCGTGAAGGTGAGCTTGGTGTCCCCGAGCGCCCAGGACGCGTTCAGTGGAGCGCCAGGAGGCCGGGTATGCATGCCGGCGTTGCCGCTGTTCCATTCGTCGTGGCGGAAGTGCCACCACTGGTTGTTGGCGGCGGGCGAGCCACTCGTCGACCAGGCGAATAAGCATCCCTCGCGCGTGCCTGCCACCAGGTCGGTCGAGCCGTTGGAGAGCAGGTCCCCGCTGGAGGGAGAGTAGGTGACCCACCCAGCGGTGAACTTGGGGAACCCCGGGGCTTGCGCGCCACTCGACGTGTAGGCGGCAATTGCTCCGGAGTCCCCGCCGCTCACGATCGAAACGTTCCCGCCGCCGCTCACGTCGGCGAAGATCGGCGCTCCTATGAAGTCGAGCCCCTGGCGAAGCGCCGGAAAGCCTGGAGACGGGGAGGCACCCCCCGGTGCAGCGGCGGCCGCGGCCGGGTAGGCGACCATGTACTGGTTGATGCCGAGACCGGCATTGGGCTGTAGCTCCGCTGCGGCGAAGCTCGAGGTGCCTATCTCGGACTCCGCGTAGGTGAGGGGGCTCCCTCGCGGTCCGAGGTGGCCGAAGGCTCCTGAAGAGGTGAACGGGATGGGGACGTCAGGTGGCAGATTGGACGGAGTGAAGGCGACACCCGGGTTAGCCTCCACGCCGAGGAGGCTTTTCGCCGCCGCTGCGGCGTTCCCGTAGGTGCCGATTACCTGGCCGTGGCCGCCCAGCAGGTAGGGCGGTGTCCATATGGGGTTGACCGCGACCTGGTCCTTGCCCGATCCGTTCACATCGGCCGCGACCGGCGCGTCGGTGCCCTCGGTGATGAACTCCATTGCGGAGCCGTAGTACTCGAAGAGTCCTGGCATCGTGACCGGCCACCCTTTCACGGGGGTGCCGTTCGCGTGGTAAGCGAAGACGAATCCCTTGGGCAGCGGCTGGATCCCCGATCCGAGAATCTCTGTCTCCTGGCTGCGGATCACGAGGTCCGGCAGGCCCGGTCCGCGCAGGTAGGCGACGGCAGGGGGGGTGTCGAGCGTATGGTCGGCTTCCAGCTTGTAGCCGGGCGCCGGGGTGAACCCGGCCGGAAGGCTCACCCGAACTGGCCATCCGGGAAGGTCCGCTCCGTTTGGCTGCCACACGTGGAGGTAGCCGTCCCATCCCGCCTGGGCCACGTCGAGCTGTCCGCTGCCGGTCATGTCCACTAGGACAGGCGGTGCCGTCGCGCCGAGAGCCGGGGCACGCACGTGGGGCAGCTCGGGTCGGGGAACGGCCTCCGGCGCGACACCTCGGCTCATCACCTTTGGCCAGCCTGGCAGCAGGTTGCCCTGTGCGTCGAAGGCGTACACCGATCCCGTGATGCTCGTCACGACGACGTCCAGGTGGCCGGTGTGGAACAAGTCTCCGACTGCCACGGGGGCCAGCACCGGCTGGTCTCCCGGTGACACGCCTGGTGGGACGAGGAGCGAAGTGGTCACTGGCGCGGTGTGAACCGGCCATCCGGGCAGCTCATTGCCAGTTGCCGGGTCGATGGCGTTCACGGTGCCATTGGCGTCCGCGAAGACGATGTCCAGGTGGCCCGTTCCCTGCAGGTCGACCAGGGCGGGGGAGCTCTCGAGGCTCGACCTCGTGTGCAGCGGGAATCCCGGCAGGAGCGTCGGGTCGTGATGGACGTTGATCGCCCGGCGGTCTTCGGCCGAGGTGTCGTTCGTCGTGTCCGCGACGAGGAGCCGGAGCGTGACGGCGTAGCGTTCCGAGGTCGGAATGGTCGGCTGCTTCGGGGGGCCCGACAGGCCGAAGGGGGCGTCGTAGAAGCTCGCTGGGATCGAGGAGAGGTCGAGCGTTCCGAGGGTGCCGCTGTAGGACCCCGTGGCCGAGCCCGTCCCGATCGTGAACCACTGGCCGCCAGTTGGCTGGGGCCCCGTGGCGGCCTGAAGGGTCCAGTTGATCGCGTCGCCAGGTGAGGCTGCGCTAATCGTCCCGGTGACCGGCACGTTCCCGGTGGTCACAGGGTCGTAGAGCGCGTACCACTGTGGCGAGGAGATGGAGGTGGTGGGGGGGATATGGCCTGCGAAGATCATCCGAGCGGCGGCGTAGACGTTTGGCATGCCATATCCGTACTGCATGCTCCAGCCGCCGGGGCCCTCCGGCCCTGGCGCCCAGGAGAGCCCGGGGGAGGAGTCGGTGAAGGGCGTGACGGTAGCGCGCACTATCTGCACGAGCTGCCCGCCGGTGAGGGGGGCCGGGATCTTCCCTGCCGCGTAGGCAGCTTGGCCGTAGGAGGAGAGCAGGCCGAGGATCCCTCCTGTCGTGGGGGTGGACTCCGAGGTCGATCCGCCCTGGGTGGCGACGCTGAACATTGCCTTCGTCCCCCATGAGGTGAGGTCGGAGCGGGTCCAGCCGGTGCCGGAGCTGTTCTCGACTGCCCCGTTGCCGGGTATGACGTGAGCCCAGTACATGCCGCCTTGGTGGTCGGTGGAATCGAAGTCGTTGGTGGCCTCGACTATCGCCACCCCCTTTCGCCGGCAGTACGAGATGACCTGCCGTGCGAAGGAGGAGTAACCGAGGTCAGCGGTCACCGAGACGATGACGTTCGCGCCCTCCTCACAGGCGAAGAGCCATGCACGCGCGAGGTTCTGGGTCGGGTCGAGCGCCTCGTTGCCGGCGCGCACTGGCATGATGGCGCACTCTGGGCACTCGGCGTGGATGGTGTCCATCTGGTCGTTCGCGTGCTGGTAGGCGGTATCGGAGGTGGCAGGGTCGTTCTGTCCGTGGTAGAAGTCCCAACCCGATATGTCGCAGCGAAGCCCGGTCAGGGGATCGACCGGTGGGTTGTAGGAGGGGGTGCAGAACGAGGCGATCAGGTCCTCGGGGTCGATGACGCCGTTTTGGTTGGCGTCCGTCACCCGTGGGTCGTGGGCCCAGTCGGCGGCGCTCACGCGCGAGCTGCCGTCGATCTCGTAGTTGGCGATGTTGCTCGAGTAGACGGTGTGGCACGCCTCCGTGATGCCGTTTACCACCATCGTCGCCGTGGCGACCGACGAGCCGCTGCAGGGCACTGGGGTCTCGTGCCAGTTGACGTACGCGACTGATGCAAGGCTGGCCGCGTCGGGCAGGTGCCAGTTGATCCCGCCCTCCACGTAAGCGATCGTGACATTGGGGCTGCCGGTGCCGTAGGCAGACCATGCGGCCTCGACGTTCATGCCCTGAGGGCCGTTCTCGTCGAGGTGGGGGACGGGGCTGTGGCGCGCGGCGGTTTGGGTGATGGGTGACTGCAGCATCGCGCTCGGGCGGCCGGGGGAGCGCGTTGTTGCGAGCGGCGTAGCCCCAGAGGCGGGGAGGGTGCCGGGAGCCATGGCCGCGAGCAAGCTCAGGATTGCAAGGACGGTGCTCCACAGCACAGCTTTGCGTGCTGCCGGCCGGGGGAGGGTCAGCATGGCACGCTAGGTTACTCCAGGGTCACTCCTGGTGGCGTACTGCAGTGTTGGGGTGCTGCGATGCTGCGTTGACTGGCCCTGGAAGCCAGCCTCCGGGCAGCTATCCCTGGAAGCCAGCCTCCGAGATC
>JAJYXW010000007.1 GCA_021801525.1 Actinomycetes bacterium | reverse complement strand
CGGTCGCCCACCTTGCTCCGGGCCGGAACCGCTCTGCTCACAGTTCTGCTCCCTGCTCCCTGCGGCTACCTCTTGACTAATGGCCCTTCTAGGCTCTGACTAGGACTTCTTTGGTGGAGGCGATGGGACTCGAACCCACGGACCTCTTGACTGCCAGTCAAGCGCTCTACCAACTGAGCTACGCCCCCGTGGTGGGTCATACGATATCAGGAGCCCGGCCGTGCCCGCCCCTAGAATGCCTCGGATGAGCGGAAGAGTCGGCCAGATGACCCGCCGGGCAGGGTGCTGCCCGTGCCCGTCGGTGCAGGAGGCCCTGTTTCAGCCAGGAAGAGGGGATCGCTGATGGCTCGCGCCTATGACGTCCAGGAGGTCGAGCGTCGCTGGCAGGGACGTTGGGCGGAAGAGCGCACGTACGAGCTAGAGCCCGAGGACCCTCGCCCGCCCTACTACGTGCTCTGCATGTATCCCTACCCGAGTGGTCCGGCTCACCAGGGCCATGTCCGTAACTACACCTTCGGCGATCTGCTGGTGCGTTTCCGCTCCATGCAGGGCCACGCAGTCCTGTCGCCCTTCGGCTTCGACTCCTTCGGGCTGCCGGCGGAGAACGCAGCGATACGTACAGGCGAGCACCCGCGTAGCTTCACCGAGGCGCGCATCGCCGAGTTGAAGGCAAGCGTGATCGCGCTCGGCGCCGTGTACGACTGGAGGCGCGAGATCCGCAGCCACGACCCCGAGTACATCAAGTGGAACCAGGTCATATTCCTGCGCTTCCTCGAGCACGGCCTCGCGTACCGTGCCTTGGCCCCCGTGAACTGGTGCCCGGGATGCAAGACGGTGCTCGCGAACGAGCAGGTCCTCGCCGACGGAACCTGCGAGCGCTCGGGCGACCTCGTTGCCAAACGCAACCTCGAGCAGTGGTTCTTCAGGATCACCGAGTACGCCGACGAGCTCCTCGAAGGGCTTGATTCCCTGGAGTGGCCAGAACGCGTGAAGACGATGCAGCGCAACTGGATAGGCCGTTCGGAGGGCGCGGAGATAGAGCTCCCGGTGGTCGAGGCGAAGGAGCCCGGAGCGAGCCTCCGGGTCTTCACCACCCGGCCGGACACGACGTTCGGTATGACCTACGCAGTCGTGGCGCCGGAGCATCCGCTCGTGGGATCCCTGACCACCGACGAGCAACGCGACGCGGTCGAAGAGGTCCGGGCGCTGGCTTCCGCCGCGAGCGACATGGAGCGCCAGGCGGGGATCGGGGGTAGCAGCCCGGCCAGCCTCGCCAAGCGCGGCGCTTTCACAGGCAGCTACGTGACCAACCCGTTCACCGGGGCGCCGGTGCCGGTGTACGTGGCTGACTACGTGTTGATGGGGTATGGAACCGGCGCCATCATGGCGGTACCCGCCGAGGACGAGCGGGACTTCGCGTTCGCCTCCTCGTACGGTCTGCCCGTGGTCCGCACCACCAGGCCGCCCGAGGGCTTCGATGGCGGCGCCTGGACTGGCGACGGGGTGAAGATCAACTCGGGGTTCCTCGACGGCCTGGACGTTGCCTCGGCGAAAGCTCGAGCCACTGCATGGCTGGAGCAGCAGGGCTCGGGCCGGGCGAGCGTCAAGTATCGACTCCGCGACTGGCTTGTATCGCGCCAGCGCTATTGGGGATGCCCGATCCCGGTGGTGCATTGCGGATCGTGCGGGGTTGTGCCGTTGCCCGAGGACGAGCTTCCGCTTCTCGCTCCCGACGACGTCGAGTTGGCGCCAGTCGGGGAGTCGCCCCTGGCACGGCACCCGACATTTGCGAAAGTGGACTGCCCGTCCTGTGGCCGTAGCGCCCGCCGCGACACGGACACAATGGACACCTTCGTCGACTCCTCGTGGTACTTCCTGCGCTTCTGCGATCCATGGAGCACCGATCGGCCGTTCGACCCGGCGGAGGCAGCCAGGTTCATGCCTGTCGACCAGTACATAGGAGGCATAGAGCACGCCATCCTCCATCTGCTCTACGCGCGCTTCTTCACCAAGGCCCTTGCCGACGTGGGCCTCGCGCCGGGGATCGAGCGCGAGCCGTTCCGCCGCCTCTTCACGCAGGGAATGATCCGAATGGACGGCACGAAGATGTCGAAGTCAAAGGGCAACCTCGTTGCTCCCTCGGGGTATTTCGACACCGCGGGTGCCGACGCGCTGCGCCTTTTCCACCTGTTCGCCGGGCCTCCCACGGAAGACATCGACTGGACCGAGCAGACGGGCGAAGTAATCGACGGCTGCGGCAGGTTCCTCGACCGTGTGTGGCGCCTCGCAGTGGATGCACCCGCCGAGCGCGACGACTGGCGCGAGGGTGATGATCGAGGCGAAGACCTGGCGCTGCTCCGCTCCGCGCACCGGCTCGTTGCCAAGGTGACCGATGACTTCGAGAAGTGGTCGTTCAACACGGCAGTGGCGGCCTGCATGGAGCATGCAAACGTCCTGCAGCGCTACCTGAGGGAGTCAGCGGCCTCTGGTGGCCCGAGCAAGGCGGCTTATGACCGCGCTGTTGACATGCTGCTGCTCGTGCTTGCGCCGATGGCTCCTCACATGACGGCTGAGGCCTGGGAGATCCGCCACGGCAGCGGCGCGCGGGTCCACTCGGAACCCTGGCCAGCCTTCGATCGGGAAATGGTGGCGGAGGCCACAGTGACGATGATCGTCCAGATCGACGGCAAGGTCCGCGAGCGCATCGAGGTGGACGCGGGGATAACGGAAGACGACGCGGTGGCGCTGGCACTGGCGGCGCCGAAGGTAGCCGAGGCCCTCGGAGGCATTGCGCCTTCGCGGGTCGTTTCTCGCCCTCCGAGGCTGGTCAACTTGGTCAAATGAGCGCCCCGGCCAGTGACAGGCAAATGCCCGCCCACTGCCCGGCCGATGATCAGAGCAGGTCCGCGCCGGCCGGGTGTCAGCGCGTGCCGGGATTGCGAACGCTCAGGCTCGAGACTTGAAGCCCGCGAGTATCGCTGACCAGCGCTCCGGCTCCATCCGGTAAGGAGCGTAGAAGCTGAAGCGGTCGACGACGTCTCCGAAGCGGGTGAGCACCTCGGCTGGCACCTCCTCGGGGCTGCAGACGACGGAGAACGCTCGCAGCACCTCCTCGGGGATCATCTCGCCCATCTTCACCCACTCGCCCTGCTTGGAGAGCCTGTTCAGGTCCTTGTGGAGCTCGCCCCAGCCGTGGAGCTCCAGAACCGGCAGGTACGCCGGCGTCGACCCGTAGAACGCGATCTGCGCCTTGACGGCCTGGGTCGCGGCCTTCATCTCCTCGTCGTTGTCGCCGGTTACTACGAATCCGGGGTAGGAGACCTGGAAACCATCGCGGGAGCGACCCGAGCGTGCCAGGCCTCGATCGAGCGCCGGAAGGGTAACCTCCCGCAGGTAGCGCTCAGTGGTGAAGCCGTGCACCAGGAGCCCGTCTGCGACTTCCCCCGCCACCTCTGTCATCCGCTCGCCCACGGCGGCAAGGAACACCTTGGGAGTGCCGTGGGCGTTGGGCCCGGGGTCGAAGAACGGCGTCATCAGCGTGTGTGTGTAGAAGTCCCCGCGGAACTCGAGCTTCGTGCGATCGTTCCAGGCCGCCCAGATGGCGCGCATCGCGAGGATGAACTCGCGCATACGAGGCGCGGGATGGGACCAGGGCATCGAGAAGCGCTTCTCGATATGGGGTTTGATCTGGGAGCCGAGGCCGAGGAGGAACCTCCCACTCGAGTACGACTGGAGGTCGTTAGCCAGTGAGGCCACCGTCATCGGATTTCGAGCGAACGCGACGGCAATGCCCGTGCCGAGCTCCAGCCTTTTCGTGTGCTCTGCCGCGAGAACCAGGGGGAGGAAGGGGTCGTGCCCCGTTTCGGGGCACCACACGCCGTCGTATCCTGCTTCCTCCGCTTGTTTCGCCGTCTGCACCACACCTGCTGGGTCGAAGCCGATGCCACCGTCTACGCGCATGCACGCACCATAACCCAAGGCCTCGGCTGGCCGCCCACCCGCGAGAGGCTTGCACGGGGCGCCCTGGTGCCGGACAATGCGGTGGTGGCAGACGCCGAGCACGACCCCACGGTGCGGTCCGCTGAGACCAGCGCGCCGACCGATGGGCAGGCAAGCGCGCCGACCGAGGGGGATAGGGATCGCTTCGCCCGGCTCCTCACTAGTGCTCTGGAGCGCCAGCTGCTCGACGAGGCTGAGTACCTGCGACGGCTCGAGGTCCTGTCGAAAGCGACATCTGTAGAGGAGATGACGCAGCTGGTCCAGCAACTCCCGATCTTCGGGTCTGCTCCAGGGTCCCGCCCCACAGCAGGCCGTCTCGATGCCCAGGCGGGAACACGATCTGGGGGGGTCACACAGCCTGAGACACTCGTCCGAGGTGGCGGCGGAGCGGGAGGTGGCGGCGGAGTGCCCGGCACCGGCACCGGTGCCAGCGCCTATTGGCCCGGCGGGCTCGATCCGGTGGACCTGGCCCGGCTGGCGGGCTCACCCGGCCGCTCGGGCCGCCAAGGCGACCACCGCTGGGTTGCGATGGTCATGGTGGTGCTGCTCTTCGTCCTCCTGCTGGCTATAGGCGTCGTGCTTGCCACCAGGATCACTGCCGCACCGGGTGGCCTCGTGCGTCCCCTTGCCGGACGGGGTGGCCTCGTGCGTCCCCTCGCCGCACGGGGCTAGCTCTCCGGTCCGGAGCCTCCTTCTTCGCGCAAGTAGCGTTCCAGCTCCGCTGCCAGCTCGTCCCCGGTCGGAACCTGGCCGATGTCGAGGGGGTTGCCCTCGACTGCGTCGATGTTGCGTTCGAGCTGGCGGACCATTTGCTGGTGCTCGCTGCTTCGAGCGATGAGCTGGTCGACCTGGCTGAGGGATGCGTCAGCCGCAGTGTGGAGCGCGGTGGCGTCGATGCTGAGGCCTGTCAGGCCGGCGAGCCCCTCGACCAGAGCGGCGCTGGCTGCCGGAAAGGGTATGCCCGAGACGTAGTGGGGAACTCTGGCCCAAAGGCCGGCAGTCGGCAGCCCAGCCTGCCCGAATGCCTCCTCGAGGGCACCCCATATGCCTGCGGGCACCTCGATGGTGCCCTGGACCACTCCGACGCCCCGGCCTATCTCAGCCGAATCGGGAGGGACGGTCGAGGCCAGGCGGACAGGTCGGGTATGGGGAGCGGCCGCCGGGAACGCGCCGAGACCGACTGCCATGCGGGCGCCGATGTCCAGGGCCACTTCCACTACAGCAGAGACAAAGGTCTTCCAGCGAAGATCGGGCTCCGCGCCGACCAGGTAGCACACGTCAGCCCCGGCGGCGTCGCTGCCGGCGCGTATCTCTATCTCTGGCCAGCGGAGCAGCTCCGTCACACCGTCGACGATCTTCGCGACAGGGCGCCGGGATCGGAAGTCGACCAGCTCCTCGGTGTCGAAGCTCGCCACGGGCTCGGTGGCTGCGATGCCGAGCAGGTGCGCGATGGCCCCGGCAGCACCGAAACCCGCGTCTACCCATCCATCGAGGACCACCACAAGGGGCGGGCGATCCAAGGGGCGGTGTGGATGCCGGCGGGCAATGCTCACGAGCGGCCGATCACAGCTCGTCCAGCGCGGTCATGGCCATCTCGGCCAGGCGCGCGACCTGCCTTGCGAACCCCTCGACCCCGGAGGGATCTCCCGCCTGCGCGCCGGCAGCGTAGCGTGCGTAGACGCCCTGGAGGATGCATGCCAGCTTCCAGTAGCCGAAGGCGACGTAGAACCCGAGGAGCGAGAGGTCGCGCTTGGTAGAGGCTTCATAGCGAGCACAGAGCTCCGCCCGGGTTGCAAAACCTGGTAGAGCCGTCGGCGAGACGCCGAGGAGGGAGGCTTCTTCCCCCGCCTCCGCCCAGTAGACCATCAGCAGCCCCAGGTCGGCCAGAGGGTCGCCCAGCGTGCAGATCTCCCAGTCCAAGACGGCTAGCACCGATCCGTCTTCTCCCAAGACCGTGTTGTCGAGACGGTAGTCGCCGTGGACGAGCGCAAGACCAGCCTGTGGAGGCACCCTCGCCGCCAGCTTGGCGTGAACCGCCTCCACCAGGGCCGTTGTGCCGGAGCCTTCGTCACCCGCCACTCGGGAGTGAGTGAACTGGTCCATCCAGCGGCGCAGCTGGCGCTCTATATAGCCGTCGCGCCGGGCCAAGTCTCCGAGACCCACCTCGTCTACATCGAGCGCGTGTATGGCAGCGAGAGTATCCGCGATGGACCAGCTGGCCTGCCGCCTCGCCGCCTCGCTCAGGCCTGACCGGCAGGTCTCCTCGTCGCGAACGACCAGGCCGTCTACGAAGTCCATCACGTAGAAGGAAGCACCGCTCACCTCGGTGTCCTCGCACAGCGCGAACACCTGCGGAACAGGTACGGCGGTTGGCCACAAGGCGCTCACGACACGATGCTCGCGTGCCATGTCGTGGGCTGTGGGGAGCAGGCTGCCCCGAGGTGGCCGGCGGAGCGCGAAGCTGCGTCCGTTGGCGTCGTCGACCCGGTAGGTGAGGTTGGAATGGCCGCCGGCCACCAGCGTGAAACGAAACGGTGGTGTCGCTGCGGGCAGGTTGGCAGCGAGCCAATCGGAGACCCGGCGTTCGTCGAGCGGCGGCTTGGCGTGCCCTTCGTGCTGGCCTGGCCCTTCGTGCTGGCTGGGCTCATCGTGGTGGCTGGGCTCATCGTGGTGGCTGGGCTCATCGTGGTGGCTGGGCTCTTGATGGTGGCTGGGCTCATCGTGGCGGCTGGGAGCGACCATCTCCGGAACGCTAGTCGCCTCGAAGAGCCCGGCCTGCATGTTCGTACCGCCAGGTGCAAGATCGGCCGGTATGGTGGAGGGCATGACCGACGTCACCGACGCGACCTTCGAACGCGACGTCATCGAGCGCTCTGACCAAGTGGCTGTGGTGGTCGACCTGTGGGCTCCCTGGTGCGGGCCGTGCCGCAGCCTCGGACCTCTTATAGAGAAGGTCGTCTCCGAGCACGCCGGTGAGGTCGAACTGGCCAAGGTCAACGTGGACGAGAACCCGCAGGTGGCTGCGACGTTCCAGGTCCAGTCCATTCCCGCGGTCTACGCCTTGCGGCAGCGCCAGGTCGTGGACGGGTTCATAGGAGCTCTGCCCGAAGCAGAGGTGAGGGAGTTCGTGGCCCGGATTCTGCCCGTGGCGAGCGAGGCCGACGCGTTGGTGGATGCCGGAGACGAGGAATCGCTGCGCAAGGCGCTGGAGCTGGAGCCGGGAAACGTGGGCGCGGTGGTGTCCCTGGCGAGCTTGCTGCTCTCCCGGGGAGAGCCGGAGGAGGCCATTGCACTGCTCGGGCGTGTTCCCGAGACGGCGGAGACGGCAAGGCTGGCTGCCGAAGCCCGTCTAGCGCTCGCCGGCGTCGACGTGGCGGCTCCGGGAGTCGAGTCGCACCTCGATCAGCTCCTGGCGCGTGCCAAGGATGACGACGAAGCTCGGCGTGAGCTGGTCGACTTCCTGCAGGCGCTCCCGCCCGAGGACCCACGCGTTCCTGCGTACCGCAAGGCGCTGGCGGCCCGGTTGTTCTGAGCGGTACTTCGTGACAGAGCCGGCTGCCGGCCAGCGCAGGCATGGCGATCCGTTCAATGTTGGTGGTGGGTGCGGTGCGCGCCTTGTGCTGAAGGTCGGGGACAGGGCGTTCGATCTCACGACACGCGCTCTCGTGATGGGGATATTGAACCGGACGCCGGACTCGTTTTTCGACAAGGGGGCGACTTTTGGCCTCGACGCGTTCTTGAGGCGGGCCGAGGAGATGGTCGCGCAGGGCGCGGACATCCTCGACGTGGGAGGCGTCAAGGCGGGCCCCGGGCCGGAGGTGAGCCTTGCGGAAGAGCTCGATCGGGTAGTCCCCGCTGTGGAGGCCCTCCGCGAGCGCTTCGACGTTCCCGTCTCGGTCGACACCTGGCGTGCCGAGGTCGCGAGGGCGTCGTTCGAGGCCGGCGCGGCTGTCGGGAACGACATAAGCGGCTTCGCCGACCCGGAGTACCTGGGTGTGGCCGCTCGGGCCGGCGCCTGCGTGGTTGCAACCCACATTCGCCTGGCGCCGCGGGTTGCCGACCCGGATCCGCGCTACACGGACGTGGTCGGCGAGGTGCGGGAGTTCCTGCTGGATCGTGCAGAGAGAGCACTGACGGCGGGAATAGATCGTGAGCGGGTGGTGCTCGACGCAGGACTGGACCTTGGGAAGACCTCCGAGCAGTCGCTCGAGCTCCTGCGAGCGTCTCGGGAGCTGGCCGGTCTCGGCTACCCGCTCCTTCTATCTGCGTCGAACAAGACGTTCCTTGGCGATGTGCTGGGCCGCGACATCACCCGGCGGCGCGAGGCGTCCCTCGTAGCGGCGGCCATGGGAGTGTCCCTCGGCTGCAGGGTGCTGAGAGTGCACGACGTCGACGGCACCCGCAAGGTCCGCGATACCCTCGACCGGCTCCTCGCCGCCCGCGAACGCCGCAGCGAGGCACGAGGCGATCCAGATTGACCAGCCGGCGAGCCTCAGAGGGCGAGTCCCGCATCGACACCTGCGTGCTCGTTCGAGGGGACGATCCCTCTCTCGTGGGTCAGGCTCTCAGGCGGGTAGTTCACGAGCTCTTGGACGGGGGCGACGCGTCCGAGCTGGTCGAGGAGCACGGAGGTCCCGCTGACGAGGATATCGACGTGGGAAGGGTGCTAGATGCTCTCTCCACTGCCCCTTTCCTAGCGCCGAGGCGGATCGTCGTGGTCCGCGACGCCGGCCGGCTGCAAGCGTCGGATGTGGTTCGGCTCCTCGCTTGGCTGGAAGACCCGGTCCCGGGGTGCATCCTCGTCCTCGCGTCTGGTGGCGGGAGCCTGCCTGCTCAACTGGTCAAGGCCGTAGATCGCTCGGGGAGGGTGGTCTCCACTGCTGCGGGCACCGGGCGCGAGCGTGGAGCGTGGATGGCCGGTCAGCTCGCGCAGGCGCGCGTCAGGCTGGATGCAGGGGCGACGCATCTGATGAGCGAGCACCTCGGCGAAGATCTCGGCCGGCTGGATGGCATCCTGGCAGCTCTAGCGGGCGCGTACGGCGATGGTGCACGAGTGGGCGTGGAGGAGCTGGTGCCGTTCCTGGGGGGCGCGGGGAAAGCGGCTCCGTGGGATCTGACCGACGCGATCGACGCCGGAGACACCGCTCGGGCCCTCGAGTCCCTTGGCCGTCTGCTGGGCCCGGGCGCCATGCACCCGCTGGCGGTCTCAGCGGTCCTGCAGCGCCACTTCCGCTCGATGCTGCGCCTCGACGGACTCGACGTGCAAGGGCGCGAAGCTGCAGCTGAAGTGCTCGGTGTGCGAAGCGCGTTCGTGGCCGGTAAGGCCTTGGAGCAGTCACGGCGGCTCGGCCACTCCGGGGTGGTCAGGGCAATCGAGATACTTGCACGCGCAGACCTAGACATGCGTGGTGGCACCGGTCTCGCTCCCGAGCTCGTGCTCGAGATCGCCGTCGCGCGCCTCTCGCGACTGGTGCCCGCACGCTCTGGCCGTCGCGCTCGCCCTGCCAGGCGAGTGGCGCGCTGAGCCGTCGGAGGTGCGTTTTCAGCGTGCGAGAGGGTCCACGGCCTGGGTGCCGTTGTCAGCTACGTGCTCCGTCCATTGGCTGCCATCCCAGTAGCGCAGCTGGTGACGCCCTGTCGGGTCGGGTTGCCAGGCGGCCGGTGGCAGGGAGGGAGCTTCTGCCTGGGGCTGGTAGGCGGGCTGACCCTGGGGCTGGTAGGCGGGCTGACCCTGGGGCTGGTAGGCGGGGCCTGGCATCGTGCCAGTACCTCCGTACCCGCCGGTAGCGGCTCCGAACGGTCCCATCGCAGAGGGGGATTGCTGGTAGGCGAGCTGATCTACGGCGGGAGCCTTTGACTTGGACGTGTCGTGCGGTGCGTCCCACGCCCCCGCGAACGAGCCAGGCGCCGGACGCGCCTTGGTTGCCTGCACTATCCGCCCCCGGACGAGGAGGACGTAGAGAAGCGCTCCCAGGATGCCGAGCACGACCACGACGACGATCCAGGCGGGCTTGTTGCGCTTGGCCTGCTTCCACGCCCAACCGGGCTTCGTCAACAAGTCTATGAGAGCCCAAAGCCATACCAGGGCGGCGACACCGAGTCCGATCTCGCTCACGCGCGAGAGATGGATGCTGCTCGTCGCCAGTAGTGTCACGGCCCACCTCCGACCCCGGGTTCGGACACGATCCTAGCTTGCGGGTGCTGCCGGTGAGGGGATCTCCGTACGCGGCGCTCGAGGCGGCATCTCGCCGGTTACGTTGCCGCCGCTTCGGCGGCCGAAACCGGTCTCGAGGTGGGCGACGGGACGGGCAGCTAGACGCTCGTGCCGGCGTGGAGCCTTTCCACTGCCTCCACGTACTCCTCGACGAGGGAGGCCATCACGTCGCGCGCCCGCCGCACGTGTGTTGCCTTGCCTATGACCTGACCACAGGGGTTGAAGTTGACCGCTGCTGCCTGCTCCGGGTAGCGCCGACCTCGCGAAACCGCCTCGATCGCCACGAGCATCTGGAGTGGCATGGGCAGCGGATCGGGGGTGTCGGGCCGTTCCCATGCGTCGGTCCAGGCGTTCTTCAGCATGCGGCACGGCTTGCCCGTGAAGGAGCGGGAGCGCACGGTGTCAGCGCTCGAGGCTGCAAGGTAGGCGGCCATCTGTGCTGGCGGGACGTCGGCCTCCTCCACGGTGAGCCACAAGGTGCCGGTCCACACCCCCTGGGCTCCCATTGCCAGAGCCGCGGCGATCTGGCGACCCGATCCGATTCCTCCCGCAGCCAGCACGGGCGTCGGGCTCACGGCATCCATGACCTCGGGCCAGAGCACGACCGAGCCGATCTCGCCGGTATGGCCACCGCCTTCGGAACCCTGGCACACGATCACGTCCACGCCTGCCTCTTTGTGGCGCATGGCGTGGCTCACGGATCCGGCGAGCGCGGCCATGAGCCGGCCCGAAGCTCTCACGGAGTCGATGACGTCCGCCGGCGGCGTTCCGAGCGCGTTCGCGATCAGGCGAACCCCGGGATGCCGCAGCGCCACGTCGAGCAGAGGCTTGGCCGTCGCCTCGGTCCATCCCATCATGCCGGAGCGCTGCTCACCCTCGGGCATCTCCGGCACGCCGTGCTCTTCGAGCAGCCGCCTGGCGAAGCGCCTGTGGTCGTCGGGAACCATGGCCTGAAGCCGCGACTCCAGGGCTGCGGGGTCGGATTCCCCCATCCCTTCGTAGCGGCCTGGGATCACGATGTCGACACCGTATGGACGCTCTGCGACGTGCTCGTCGATCCAGGAGAGCTCGACCTCGAGCTCCTCGGGGGAGAAGCCGATGGCGCCCAGGACTCCGAACCCTCCCGCGCTGCTCACCGCCGCCACAACGTCGCGGCAATGGGTGAACGCGAAGATTGGGAGCTCGATGCCGAGCCTCTCGCAGATCTCGGTCTTCATCGTTGCCTCGCTCTAAGAGGCCCAGCGGACAGGGATGCCGGGCTCGCCGCCCCCCAGACTTCGCATTGCGGCGTTGTCGTCGTAGGACAGGCACTCCAGCCTGCCCTTCCTCCTCCGCCTTGCCCTGCTCGTCTGGATGAACGGCTCACTGATCCAACCTCCCTGTCCGCTGGGCCTCTACACTCGGGTGGCCCGCAGCCACGGCGTCGGCCACGACCGCGCAGGCCGCGGCCCGCGTCATAATATAGAACCTATTCTAGTATTTGATTCTTCCTCCTGCACTGGTGCGATGCGGCACAGCGGACCATGAGCCACGACCAGGACCACGAGAGGAGAGCAGCACCGTGACCAGCCCAGAGCTCCAGCTGATAGTCGACCTGCTTCGTGCCGGCGGAGGTCTTGCGCCTGAGCTTCCTATCGGCGAGCAGCGCACCCAGTACGAGCAAGCCCTGGCGGCGTACGCGGTGCCTGCCGACGTGAGCATCGAGAGCGTGGCGCCGGCCGGGGTCCCCTGCGAGTGGATCGCGGCGCCAGGCGCCGCCGGCGACAGGTCGCTGCTCTACCTGCACGGCGGCGCGTATGTCATCGGAGGGATGGCTACTCACAGGGAGCTTGCCGCGCGCCTCTCCAAAGCGACTGCGAGCCGCGTGCTTCTTGTGGGGTACCGGTTGGCTCCGGAGGATCCCTTTCCTGCGGCGGTCGAGGACGCGGTCGCTCTTGCCCGCTGGCTGGCGAGCGAGGCTCCGTCGCGTCGCTCCTTTGCCATCGCGGGAGACTCCGCGGGCGGCGGCCTGGTCGTCTCCTCGCTCCTTGCGCTACGTGATGCCGGAGAGCAGCTGCCTGCCGCTGCGGTGTGCCTGTCTCCCTGGGTAGACCTGACGAACTCGGGAGCGAGCCAGGAGGAGCGCGCGAAAGACGATCCGGTGCTCTCCAGGGCGTGGCTCGACAAGATGGCCGAGCTCTACCTGCGCGGCGCAGATCCCCGCGAGCCGTCCGCCTCGCCGCTCTTCGCAGATCTGGCGGGGTTGCCGCCGCTGCTGGTGCAGGTGGGGACTCAGGAAGTCCTCTACGACGACGCTGTCCGGCTCTGCGAGAGAGCCTCAGCTGCCGGGGTCGAGTGCGAGCTGCAGGTGTTCGAGGGATGCATTCACCTCTGGCAGCAGCTTGCGGCGCTGTCGCCCGAAGCTGCGAGCGCCCTGTCCGGCATCGGGGAGTTCGTGGGCTCTCACCTCGAGTGAGCTGCGCGTAGATCGCCGACGCGCGCTTAGGCTGGAGGGCGTCCCTGATCCTCGCTCAGGGACTGTGGCCTCTAGCAAGGAGGGATCGTGGAAGCTCGTGACAAGATCTACATAGGTGGGTCGTGGGTGCCCTCGAGCGGCGCCGGAGTCATCGAGGTGGTGGACTCCACCACCGAGGAGGTGATGGGAACGATCCCCGAAGGCACGCCGGACGACGTGGAGAAGGCAGTCCGGGCGGCGTCGGAGGCGTTTCCTGCGTGGTCCGCGACCTCGAGGGAAGAGCGTTCGAAGCTGCTCGCTCGTGTCCAGGAGTCCCTGGCGGCGAGGACGGAGGAGATCGCGACGCTCATCTCGCACGAAGTCGGCATGCCTATCACCCTCTCGAACATGATCCAGGTCGGGCTTCCCGTTATGAGCTTCTCGACCATGGCCCAGCTGGCTCTCGACTTCCCATTCGAGGAGGAGGTGGGCAATTCGCTCGTCGTCCGCGAGCCGGCTGGTGTGGTGGGAGCTATCACTCCGTGGAACTACCCGCTCCACCAGATTTGCGCCAAGGTGGCGCCGGCCCTCGCAGCGGGGTGCACGGTGGTGCTGAAGCCGAGCGAGGTGGCTCCGCTCAACGCCTTCAGGCTTGCTGAGATCCTCGACGACATTGGCCTCCCTGCAGGGGTGTTCAACCTGGTCACCGGCGTAGGTCCTGTGGTCGGGGAGGCCATCGCATCGCATCCGCTCGTGGACATGATCTCCTTCACGGGCTCCACACGGGCCGGCAAGCGCGTGATGCAGCTGGCTGCCGACAACGTCAAGCGGGTCGCGTTGGAGCTGGGCGGCAAGTCCGCGTGCGTCATCCTCGAGGATGCTGACCTCGCGACTGCGGTGCCGACCGGAGTGTCCATGTGCTACCTGAACTCCGGTCAGACATGCTCTGCGCTGACGAGGATGCTGGTGGCTCGCTCGCGCCTCGCGGAGGTAGAGCAGCTGGCCGCGGAGGCGGCAGAGACCTACACTCCGGGCGACCCCTTCGATCCGGCGACGCGCCTCGGCCCCCTGGTGTCAGCCGCGCAGCGCGAACGGGTGCGGGGGTACGTCGAGAGCGGTATCGAGGAAGGTGCGAGGCTCCTGACAGGGGGTGTCGAGCCTCCCGATGGCTTGGAAAAGGGCTTCTTCGTGAGGCCTACCGTATTTTCCGATGTCACCCCGACGATGAGGATCGCCCAGGAGGAGATATTCGGGCCGGTGCTCTCGATCCTCCCGTACGACACCGAGGAGCAGGCTGTGGAGATAGCCAACGGCACTCCCTACGGGCTGGCTGGTGCGGTGTGGTCCACCGACGCGGGCCACGCCGAGCAAGTGGCCAGGCGTCTGCGCACAGGTCAGGTCGACTTGAACGGTGGCGGCTTCAACCCGATGGCACCGTTCGGAGGCTACAAGCAATCAGGAATCGGACGGGAGCTCGGGCGTTTCGGCATCGAGGAGTACCTCGAGGTGAAGTCTCTCCAACGCTGAGAGCGCGCTTGCTCGTGGTCCGCGTTCGCCTTCGGACCAATGCGGGACGTCTCGCGACTTTCAGGGTCCTGGCACGTTATGCCGTCGTCGACCGTGCCGTGCGCCATGCCCAACCGAGCAGGGCGCCATGCGGCGCATGCGCACGGTCGTTCGCCGCATCCGTACGAGAAAGGATCCGAAAGATGAACCTTAGGAAGAGTCAGCTATCCTCGAGCAGCCCAACCTCCAATAGGATGGTCGCGAGGCGGTTGACCAGGCGACTGCCTGCAGCCGCAGGTGCCGCCGTCCTCGGCGGAGGAACGGCCCTCGGCATGATGCTCGCCCCGGCAGCGCCCTCACTGACGGCCGGCCTCGCGAGCGCCTCCTCCCCCCAATGTGTGAGCTCTCCCAAGCCTCCGTCCAACCCGCTGCCGGGATCTGCCGGGGTGAGCGTGTCGGCATCGGGTAACGGCGCAGGTGTGTCGCTCAGCGCCAGCAGCTCGAACGGCGTGCAGGTTTGTGTGACTCCGCCTTCGGGAGCGCCCAGCTTGCCCAGCCTTCCGGGAGCGCCCAGCCTTCCGGGAGCGCCCAGCCTGCCGGGAGCGCCCAGCTTGCCCAGCCTTCCGGGAGCGCCCAGCTTGCCCAAGCTGCCGGGAGCGCCCAGCTTGCCCAGCCTTCCGGGAGCGCCCAGCCTGCCGGTGCCAGTCGCCAGCGCCGACGCGTCGAGCAGCTCCCCCCAATGTGTGAGCTCTCCCAAGCCTCCGTCCAACCCGCTGCCGGGATCTGCCGGGGTGAGCGTGTCGGCATCGGGTAACGGCGCAGGTGTGTCGCTCAGCGCCAGCAGCTCGAACGGCGTG
>JAJYXW010000103.1 GCA_021801525.1 Actinomycetes bacterium | reverse complement strand
TGTCAGGTGCATGATCCTCCGCCAGGGTGGGCGACGCGAGCCGAGCGAGCCAAGCAGTCGGGTCCGTGCGCGCAAGCCTGGAGCCGGCAGCCACGTCACGCAGGTAGGTGCCGACGACGTAGACGTACGCCTGGTCCTGGGCGACGCTTATCTGCTCGTCGAGGCGGCCGTAGAGGAAGGACCTGAGAGAGGAGGAGGTGACCACGTCGCTCGCAACGATGCCGGCGATCAACAGCAGGGCCATGCCCGACACGAGTCGGCGCCTGAGGGTCATGGTGCTGTGGCTAGCCCGATCCTGCCGGCAGGCGCAGGCTGTAGCCGACACCACGGATCGTGTGGATGAGGGGTGGATCGTGGCAGTCGATCTTCTTGCGCAGGTAGCTGATGTAGGTCTCCACGATGTTCGGGTCCCCACCGAAGTCGTATTCCCACACGTGGTCCAAGATCTCCGACTTCGACAAGACCCTCCGCGCGTTACCGAGCATGTAGTGCAGCAAGCGGAACTCGGTTGCCGTGAGCTCTACGGGCTCGCCCGCGCGCCAGGTCTCGTGCGTCTCCTCGTCCATCACGAGGTCGGCAAAGCTCAGCCGCCCCCCATCGGCGTCTGCGCCGGCAGATCCGGCTCGACGAAGCACGGCGTGCATCCGGGCCACGAGCTCGTCGAGGCTGAAGGGCTTTGTCACGTAGTCGTCCGCGCCAGCCCCGAAGCCGGCGACCTTGTCGTCGGTGGCGTCGCGCGCCGTCAAGAAGAGCACGGGGACGACGTTGCCCTCCGCCCTGAGTCGCCTGCAGACCTCGATCCCGTCGATGTCGGGCAGCATGAGGTCGAGCAGGACCATGTCGTGCTGCGAGCTGCGCGACGCAGCCAGCGCACCGGCTCCGCTCTCGGCGACCTCCACCTCGAAACCTTCGAACCGAAGCGCGGCGCCGAGCAGGTCCGTGATGTAGGGCTCGTCGTCCACCACCAGGATCCGGGCGCCGTTGCTCATCTCTCCCTGATCTTCGATGGCGAGCCCGCCGAAGGGCGGCGCGCGTAGGCGACAAGCTTCCGCCGAGCCCTACCCATGCCCCACCAGGTCACCAGCCCGAGCGCCTCGACGACGATCGCGAGCGACATCTTGGACTTTCCCTCGGCGCGGTCGATGAAGCGTATCGGCACCTCCTCCACGCGCCCACCGTGGCACATCACCCGGTAGGCCATCTCTATCTGGAACCCGTACCCGTCGGAGCGGATCAGGCCCAGATCCAGCTTCTCCAGGATGCGTGACGAGTAGGCCCTGAATCCGGACGTCGAGTCGGTCAGGTGGAGGCCGAGCCAAGCAGCGGCATAGATGTTCCCGCCCCTCGAGAGCAGGTGGCGGTACCAGGACCAGCCCGGCACCGAGCCTCCGGGCACGTACCTCGATCCGATCACCAGGTCCACACCCCTGGAAAGCGGCTCGACCAACGAGAGGAGCGCGCCGGGATCGTGGGAGAGGTCCGCGTCCATCTCCACGAGCGCCTCGTAGCCGCGCGCCAGGCCCCAGGCGAAGCCTTCGCGATAAGCGCTGCCCAACCCTGCCTTGCCGGGCCGGCGCAGCACGTCGACCCATCCCGATGAGCCGCACACCTTTTCGACCAGCTCCGCAGTGCCGTCCGGGCTCCCGTCGTCGACTACCAACACATGGACGCCTGGCATAGCCGAAGCTATCCGATCGAGCACTCGTTCGATGTTCTCGGCCTCGTTGTACGTGGGCAGGACCACGAGGGTGCGCATGACGGAGAGCCTACCGGGCCGCTGCCGAGCTGGACGGCAATGCCGGGGCAGACGACCGATGCCGACCTCGCGTGCCGATGCCGACCCTAGCGGGACATCACACCGGCATTGGACTCGCGCTCGGGCTCGGCGGGCTTGCTCGCCTGCCACGCCTCGCGGGCAACTATCTGAAGAGCGCCGGCCGCCGGTATGGCGAGGAGCGCGCCGGCAAACCCCCCGAAGGTGGACCCCACCAGATCGCCAAGGTTGGCGCCCACGAGGACGGCAAGGAGGACGAACAGTGGATTGATGCGTACCGTCTTGCTCATCACCACCGGAGCAAGCACGTGGTTCTCGATCTGCTGGTAGACCAGGAACACCACCAGGGTCACAACCCCTGCCACAAGGGAGTGGATGAGCGCCACCACCACCACCACCACCCCCGCCAGCAGGCCGCCGACCATCGGCAGCAAGTCGACGAGCGCCACCCAGAGCGACAAGAGCAGGGCAAAAGGAACTCCGAAGGACACGAGGTCGATCAGCACCACGACACCTGCGATCACGGATGTCAGCATGTTGCCGAGCATGTACCCGGTGACCGAGCGCGACACGTCTCCCGCAACGCGAGTCAGCGCCCTCGCATGCGAGGGGGAGAGCGAGCCGAGGATGCCGCGGCCGAGCCTCGGCGCCTCGAGCATGATCAACAAGGTCAGCATTATTACCGTTATGCCCGCCACGACCGCCGAGACGGTCGCCTTGCCGAGGGAGAGAGCGGGGCGCGAGAGGCTCTTCGCCTCCGCCACCAGCTTCGGGGCATAGCTCCGCACCTTCGCCTGCAAGTGGTAGTGCGCGATGAGCCTGCCAATGCGCCCCTTGCCGTGGCTGGCCTGGCTCACGATGCGTGGCAGCGCTTCGGCGAAGTGGGTCAGCGCCCGCACGAGCGGGTAGCCGAACAAGAACGCAAGGCCTGCGAAGCCGATCAATCCCCCGGCGAACACCAGCCCGGCGGCGAGGCCGCGCCGGAAGCGATGACGCTCGAGCCACGACACCGCAGGCTCGAGCACCAGCGCGACGAAGGCAGCTATCACGACCAGGAGGATGACCTCCCGCAGCCTGAGGACGAGCTGCGCCGCCACGTAGGTGCCGACCGCCACGGCGTCCACTGCGAGGATGGTCCGGATCGGGACCCCCCGGAGGCTCGCGGCCTCCCACAGGCGCTCACGCCTGGTGGCCGAGACCGCTCCGTCGGCAGCAGGACCGGAAGCCAGCGTCCTTTCCTCTTCCGGTGCGTCGGAGGAGCCTCGGCTGGGAGCCATTCGCAAAGCATGGCACCCGAGGAGCCCCCCGCGTGCCACGATGAAGGTGTGACCGCCGAGCACCACTCCGAGCGCCGGCATCGCCGGCTCAGGCGCGAGGTGCGCTGGGGGGTCACCGCGTTCGTCCTTGTCCTGGTGATCGAGTACCTGCTACTCCCCGAGCTCGCAGGAGCCGGGCACGCTCTCGCTCTCCTCGGTCGCGTGAACGTGGCCTACCTGATGCTCGGGACCATCCTCGAGGTAGCGTCACTCGTCGCATACGCCCAGTTGACACACACCGTCCTGCCACCGGGGGGACCGAGCCGCAACCGCCTGCTCCGGATCAACCTGTCCAGCCTGGCGGTGAGCCACGTACTGCCGGGCGGCACCGCTCCGGGCGCCGGAGTGGCCTACCGCCTGCTCGGCGAGTCTGGAGTGAGCGGAGCCGACGCCGCCTTCGCTCTTGCAACCCAGGGAGTCGGCTCGGCACTGGTGCTGAACGCGGTGTTCTGGCTGGCTCTCGTCGTCTCGATACCGTTGAACGGCTACAACCCGATCTACGGTATTGCCGCGGCTGCGGGCGCACTCCTCCTGGCGCTCTTCGCAGCCATCGTCGTCCTGCTGACCAAGGGGCGCCACAGGGTCATCGAGGTGGTGCGGCGGGCGGCGGACAGGGTGCCGTTCCTCGACGGCGAGCAGCTGGCCGGCCATGTGAGGCGCGTGGCGGACCGCCTGCACAGCCTGATCGAGAACCGCCCCCTCCTCTATCGGGCCCTGGTCTGGGCGGCTGCGAACTGGCTCCTGGATGCGGCATCGCTATGGGTGTTCATCGCAGCCTTCGGCCGCCTCGTCTCGCCCGTGGACCTGCTCGTCGCGTACGGCCTCGCCAACGTCCTAGCGGTGATCCCGATAACGCCTGGAGGGCTCGGAGTAGTAGAGGGCGTGCTCATCCCTACGCTCGCGGGGTTCGGCCTGTCCCGTGGAGTGGCCATACTCGGCGTCCTCGGCTACCGGCTCGTTAACTTCTGGCTTCCGATCCCCGTTGGAGGCGCCGCCTACCTGTCCCTCCGCCTCACTCCAGGAGGTGGTTGGCGCCAGCAGCTGAGTATCGCCCGCGAGCGGGTCACCTCACCTGCCACCGGGGAGGACCCACCTGGTGACACCCTGCACGACCCAGCACGCGCGAGCGGGCACGACGTCACGGACGAAGAGTCCGACGGTCCCGCCGAGCAGCCGGGCAAGGGTCTCCTGGCACGCGACGCGAGGCTCAGGATTCGGGTTCCCGGCGGCGCCTGGCGCGCTCGAGGGCAAGCTCCTGGAGCCGGCGCTGCACGCTGACGCCGCTCGTGGTCTCCACCCGTTCCCAGGCACCCCCCGGGGTGAGCTCCCACGAGTTGGTGTCGTCGGCCAGGTCCAGGGCCAGGATCTCTGACACGCGCGCCTGGAGCCCAGCGTCGGTGACGGGAGTCAGCACCTCGATGCGCCGGTCGAGGTTGCGCTCCATCAGGTCCGCCGAGCCGATCAGGGTCTTCGCGGGGGTCGCCTCCCCACCTCCAAAGCACAAGATCCTCGAGTGCTCGAGGAACCTCCCCACGATGGAGCGCACCCTGATGGTCGGGGACAGCCCTGCAACGCCCGGGCGCAGGCAGCAGATGCCGCGCACTATCAGGTCGATCGGCACGCCGGCTTGTGAGGCGCCGTAGAGCGCATCGATTATCTCCGGGTCGGTGAGACCGTTCACCTTCAAGACGATCCTCCCCCCGGGGCCCGCAGCGCTCTCGGCGGCGATCAGGTCGAGAACCCGCCTCCGGAGCGCCACGGGTGCCACCACCAGCCTTCGGTAGGGAGCGTGGTGGCTGAAGCCCGTCAGGTAGTTGAACAAGGCGCCAACGTCCTCGCCCAGCTCGGGATCGCCCGAGAGCAATCCCAGGTCCTCGTACTGCCTGGCCGTTCGCGAGTTGTAGTTGCCGGTCCCGAGGTGGCAGTAGCGCCTGATCCCTTCCTCCTCGCGCCGCACGACGAGCAGCGCCTTCGCGTGGGTCTTCAGGCCTACTATCCCGTAGACCACATGGACGCCGGCCTCCTCCAGAGCGCGTGCCCACAGGATGTTGTTCTCCTCGTCGAAGCGCGCCTTGAGCTCCACCACCGCCGCAACCTGCTTGCCAGCCTCTGCGGCTGCGATCAGCGAACCGACCACCGGGCTGTCGCCCGAAGTGCGGTAGAGGGTCTGCTTGATCGCAAGGACATCAGGGTCGGATGCCGCCTGGGCCACGAAGGCTTCCACCGAGGTCGCGAACGAGTCGTAGGGATGGTGCACGAGGATGTCGCGTTCGCGAAGCGTGGCGAAGAGGTCGGCCGGCTCGTTTCCGGCGTTCGCCAGCGGGGACGGTGTCATCGGCGCCCATGCCTCGTCGTGGAGATCGGCGCGGTCGAGCGCGTGGACTTGCCACAGACCGCTCAGGTCGAGCGGACCCTCCACGTCGTCCACGTCCTCTGGACCTAGGTCGAGCTCGTGGACAAGGAGGTCCCTGATGTCCCCGGGTGCGCCGCTGGCAAGCTCGAGGCGCACCGCCCGCCCGAAGCGGCGCCTTCGCAGCTCCACCTCCACCGCGACCAGCAGGTCGTCGGCGTCGTCCTCGTCGAGAGCCAGGTCCGCGTTGCGGGCCACCCGGAAGGGCTCGTGCTCACCGATCTCCATCTCGGGGAAGAGCAGGTCGAGGTGGGCCGCGATCACCTGCTCGAGCGGCACGAAGCGCTCGCCATCGGGCAGCACGACGAAACGCCCGAGCAGCGGCGGAACCTTCACCCTGGCGAAGCGCTCCTCCCTCGTCACCGGATCCCTTACCCTCACCGCGAGGTTGAGCGACAGGTTGGAGATGTAGGGGAAAGGGTGGCCAGGGTCTACGGCGAGTGGGGTGAGCACCGGGTGGATGTCGCGCCGGAAGACTCCCGACAGGTGCTCCCGGTCCTCGTCCCCGAGGCTCTCCCAGTCCGAGAGCCGGATCCCGGCGGAGGCAAGCTCGGGGACGATCTTTGTCAGGAACACCTGGCTCTGGCGCGCAACGAGCTCGCGAGCTCGGACGCGCAGCGCCCGGAGCACCTCCGCGGGGCGCATGCCGTCTGGGAAGCGGTTACGAAGCCCGGCATCCACCTGGTCCTTCAATCCCGCTACCCGCACCTGGAAGAACTCGTCCAGGCCCTCGGAGAAGATTGCAAGGAACTTGACCCTCTCCAGGAGAGCTACGCGAGAGTCCTCGGCAAGGTCGAGCAGGCGCGCACCGAAGTCGAGCCACGACAGCTCGCGGTTCGAGAAGCGCTCCGTCCCGAAATCCGCCGGAGCAGTCGCCACAGTCTCCGACCCCGGAGCGAGCTGGATCGCTTCCATGCGGCATACGCTACCGGCACGACCAGCCTTTCGCGACAGCTCCTCCCTGCCTGAAGGTTAGGATGGGATGCCAGTGCAGCTCCGCTCCCCCAGCGCTCTCCGCGGCGCCGTGGCACCCGAGGACAGCGTCCCCGACCGCCGGAGGCGTACCGAGCTCGGGTTGCTGCTCCTCTCCTCTTTGCTGGTGGTCGGCGCTTACGTGCTCGCATCGGTGGGTACGAGCAACCGGATTCCCACCAACCTCGTGCCCTTCCTCTGCATAGTCATAGGACTCGGTCTGCTCGCCCACCTGGCGAACCGGCTCTTCGCTGCGCGCTGCCATCCGGTCGTGCTGCCCGTTGTGGCGCTGCTGAACGGTCTCGGGTACGTGATGATCGCCCGCCTCGACAGCCACGAGGCCCGGCTGCAAGCGGGATGGACTGCCGTGGGAGTCATCGCCTACGTGCTGACCCTTGTCGTCGTCCGTCGCTCCAGGGACCTCGATCGCTACCGCTACCTCCTCCTCTTCGGCGGGGTCGGGCTGCTGCTCACGCCCCTCGTCCCCCACCTCGGCGTGGACATCAACGGCGCTCGCCTGTGGATCCACCTGGGCCCCATAACCGGCCAACCCGTGGAGCTGGCCAAGCTCGCGCTCTGCATATTCTTTGCCTCCTACTTCGCCGAGAAGCGCGACGTGCTCGCGGTGCCGACAATGCGGGTCGGCAACCGGCTCCTCCCCGACCTCAGAGTTCTCGGCCCCCTGGCCCTCGCCTGGGGGATCTCCATGCTCGTGCTCGGAGCCGAGCGCGACGTCGGATTTGCCCTCCTCATCTTCGTGCTCTTCATCTCCCTGCTCTGGCTCGCCACCGGCAGGATCGCATGGCTGCTGGCCGGCTTCGGGCTCTTCGGCCTCGGCACATTCGTCGGAAGCCACCTCTTTGCCCAGGTGAACGAGCGCATCACCATATGGCTCAACCCCTGGCCATACGTCAACGGGGCCTCCTACCAGTTGGTTCAGGGGCTCTACGCCCTCGGTACCGGAGGTCTGATCGGGACCGGCCTCGGTCTGGGCCATCCCCATTTCGTCCCCTACGTGAGCACGGACTTCATATTCGTGGCATTCGGCGAGGAGATGGGCCTCCTCGGCACGACGCTCATCGTCGCCGGATTCCTCGTACTGGTCGGGACCGGACTGCGCATTGCCCAGAGCGCTCGCTCGGACTTCGCCAAGCTCGCGGCTTGCGGCCTGACCGTGATCCTGGGTTTGCAGGCATTCTTCATCATGGCCGGCATCACCCGGCTCCTGCCGCTCACAGGGATAACCCTGCCCTTCATGGCCTACGGCGGGTCCTCGCTCGTTGCCAACTACATCTTGATCGCGCTCCTCCTACGGATATCCGACGAGGGGGCGACCTCGCCTGTTACGGAGAGCGCCACGAGCCAGGAGCTGCCTGCGATCTGACCTCTCGCCTGACCCGGCAGCCCTGCCTCCCCGGCTTTACGTGTCGAATACCGGGCTCGCGGCGAGTATCGGCGTCGGGAGGTGCTGGTGCAAGGCGATGGCAATCGCGTCCGACGGCCGGCAGTCGACGACCTGGCGCCCGGCAGGCCCCATCGTGTCGATCTCGGCGATGAACAGGCGGCCCTGGCGGGCACTCAGGCGGACTGCCTCGACGCGGATCTGGTGCCTGGCCAGCAGCGTGGTGAAAAGAGCGTGGGTCATGGGACGCTGCGTGCTGGTTCCGTTCCACGCGTATGCGATGGCGGTGCCCTCCGCGAGCCCGACGGGTATGCGAAGGTCGCGCCACGGAGACACCGCCTCGTGGAGCAGCACCTCGGGATACTGCGAAGGCAGCTCCATCTTCACCCCGGCAACGACGACCAGCCGCCAGTAGTCGGGGTCCAACGTCTGGTCGGGTACTTGGAGGGCTTGCGCGCCAGTAGCACTGTCCGTCCCCGGGCCGTCGCCCTCCCCGCCTGCGACCGAGGTCACCGCTGCTGCCGCAGGTGGACCGACAGGGCAATCCCCACCGCCGCGAAGAACACCACCGTGGCGGATCCCCCGTAGCTGAGGAACGGCAGCGGTATTCCCGCCACGGGCATCAAGCCCATTGTCATCGCCACGTTCTCGAACACGCTGAACGCGAGCAGTGTGAACGCTCCGGTCGCGAGCAGGCGGCCGAAGGGATCGCGAGCGACCTGGGCCGCCCGGAGCACTCTCCATGTGACCAGACCGAGAAGGCCGACGACCGTTGCCGCGCCTACGAACCCGAGCTGCTCGCCGACAGCCGAGAATATGAAGTCGGTCTGCTGGGAGGGGACGTACGACAGGTTCGTCTGGGCTCCCTTGAACAGCCCCGCCCCGAACATGCCACCCGACCCTATCGCCGCCTTGGACTCCACCACGTTGTAGGTGGAGCCCGTCGGCGACCTGCCCTGGTGGAGGAAACCGGTCAGCCGCTGCAGCTGGTAGTGCTTGAGCAGGCCGAAGTGCAGGACTCCCACCACCACGATCACTCCGAGCAGCACCAGGACCAGCATCTGGCGCATCGGAACGCCCGCCGCCACGAGCATGACCGCCAGCACGACGCCCATGACTATGCCCGAGCCGAGGTCAGGCTGCTTCACCACGAGCAGCACCGGCACCGCTGAGAGCGCCAGCAGCTTGGCGACATCGCGCGCCTTCATGCCTTCACTCCTGCGATCGCAGAACGCCGCCACGAACACCACGAGTGCCAACGCACCGAAGGCAGACGGCTGAACCTGGATCGGTCCCAGCTGGAACCATCGCGTCGCACCCAGCGCCGTGGAGCCGAGCGGCGTGAACATCGCGAGTAGGGCTAGCACTATGCCTACGTAGAGGATCCCGCTTGCAGGGGCCAGCCAGCGATAGTCGAGAGCCGCCATCACGGCCATCACCACGATCCCGATGACCACGTAGACCGCTTGGCGCACCAGGAAGTAGTGCGGGTCGATGCCGGCCAGCGCGAGCTTGTCCCTCGTTGCCGAGTAGATCATCACTACGCCGACGAAAGCCACCACCAGGGTCGATATGAGAAGCACGAAGTCGAGGCCGAGCAGTACCTGAAGCACACCGCTGCGACGTCGCGAGCGGGGCGGCAACCGATGGTCGAGCAGCGTCGTCATGGATGACCTCCGAGCGACAAGGATAACGCTCTACTGCCACCGGGTCGGCTCAGCCTAGACCGCGTGACTTGGCGAGCGCCTCGTTCGCGAGCTGGCCGGCGTAGGTGTCCGAGAACGCCTCCAGCCCGCTGCGAGTCACCACGACGAAGTAGAGCCACGATCCCGCCGCCGGATGGAGCGCCGCATGCAGCGCTGCCGTGGAGGGGAAAGCAATCGGAGTGGGTGGCAGGCCTGTATGAAGATAGGTGTTGTACGGCGTGTCGAGCCTCAGGTCCGCGGGCGTCACGGTGCCGCCGTCCTGGCCGAGGGAGTACAAGACGGTGGAGTCCATCTGCAGGGGCATGCCTCGCGCCAGGCGGTTGTAGACGACTCGCGCCACCTTTGCGTCGTTCACGGTGTATACCCCTTCTTTCTGGACGATCGACGCCACAGTGAGCGCTTGGTACGGGCTCACTCCGAGAGCGCGCGCGTACCTGTCGAGGTGGGCCGCGTCCGCCTGGGCGACGAAGCGGTTCACCATGTCACGAAGCACCGCCAAGTACGGCTCTCCCGGCAGGATCTGGAAGGTCCCTGTCCCGAGCAGCCCGTCGAGGTTCGTGGAGGAAGCGGGCTGCCACGGAGAGCGGACCAACCCGGATCTCACCGCGGCCATGAAGCCGGCCGGGCTGCGCCCGGGCAGGTCACCGACCAGCCTGGCGACCTCGGCGACGGTCAAGCCAGGATCCACGGTCACGTCGAAGACGTCCGGGCCCGCCGCGAGCTCAGCACTCACCAGAGCCAGGCCCTCGTTCCTGTGCATGAGGTACCCCCCCGCCTCCACGAAGGGGGCGCCCTTCACGAGCAGGTAGACCCGCAGCGCGAGGCTCGACGAGATCACGTGCTCCTTCGAGAGCTCTGTGGCGACACCCGCAATACCGCTCCCGGACCTTATCGTGACGACGACTGCCGGTCCCTCGGCACCCGGGTCGAGCTGCTCCGAGAACCACAGCCCCGTCCACGCTGCCAAGCCCGCCACGAGGACGCCCAGCGCGAGCAGGGCCAGGCGCAGCGGACTGGGGAAGCGATGGCGCCTCTTGTGCCGTGTTCTCGGTCCGCCCCTTTGCGCGCTGCCCTGCCCGGCTTCTCCGGCACCAGGCTCTGTAGTGCCCTGCGGATCACCGGCATCGAGGCCGGCACCCCCGAACGTGACTGCTCGGGGATCGTCCTCAGCCATTCGAGCGTGCCCTGCGCAGGTCGAGCCACCCTTGGAGGATCAGGGCCGCCGCGGCCTGGTCCAGGGCCCCCCGATCGCGCGAAGCTGCCTTGCGCTTGGCTGCAGTGCTGCGCATCGCCCTGGAGGCAGCCACGGTCGTCAAACGCTCGTCGAAGGTCTCCACCTCGATGCCGAGAGGAACAAGAAGGCCGGCCAAGGCACGGGCCTCGCCCTCGGCTAGCAGAGCCCTCTCCGAGCGAGCACCGTCGAGCGACAGGGGGAGACCGACCACCACCACCTCGACCTCCAGCTCGACCACGAGCTCCACGATCCTCCGGTGTCCGCCATCCGGGTACGGCGCGCGATCTATGGCGCAGACCGGGGACGCGAGGCTCCCGCCGCTGTCGGACACTGCGATGCCTATCCGGGCGTCGCCGAGGTCCACTCCGAGAGCCCTCATGGCTTCAGGACCTCAGCGGCCGATCGGGCCGGCAGCCAGACCTCGAGCCTCGAGCTCGTTGCGAGCCACGTCGAGCATCGCGTCGATGCCCGCCTTGTCACGCCCGCCGGCCAAGGCGAGGCTGGCGGAACCTCCGCCTCCCCCGCCGAGCATCGTGGCCAGCTTCTTCACCAGGGAGGCTGCGTCCACGCTGCCGTCAGTGGCCACAGCTACTGCAGCTTTGGAGCCGTCGGGGCTCCCTGCGAGAACCGTGGCCGCCAGACGGCCTGCCTGTTGGACAGCCTGCGCGAGCCTGCGAAGAAGCTCGGGCTCCACACCGTCACGCCGGGCGACGGCCGCGGCCAGGCCCCCCGCTGCAGCTTCGCGGGCAAGCTCACCGGCCTCCTCGAGCAGCTCCCTCGCCGCTGCCTGCTTGACCTCTCGCTCGAGCTCGCGCTGGCGCTCCAGGAGCTTCTCCAACGCGGGCAGGACTCCGGCGGGCTCTACCTTGAGCAGCCGCGCCGCCTCCTCCATCTCGGCGCGAATGCCCGCAGAGAGCTCGAGAGCGCGAACGCCGCTCACCGCTTCGATCCGCCGGGTGCCAGAGCCGATCGACGCCTCGGATACGATGCTTATGGGCCCGATCATCCCAAGGGTATCGACATGGGTTCCCCCGCAAAGCTCCCGAGAGCTAGGCCCTGCTTCGACCACCCTGACTACTTCGCCGTACTTGTCGCCGAAGAATGCGAGCGCTCCCAGGGACTGCGCCTCGGCCTTGGACGTCTCGAACACGCGCACGGCCGAGTTCTGGAGCACGGCTGCATTGGCTTCTGCCTCTACCTCTGCCAGCTCCGCCGGGGCTATCGCCTTAGGAGAGGAGAAGTCGAAGCGCAGGCGGTCCGGCGCCACGAGCGACCCCTGCTGGCGCACCTGATCGCCTAGGACCTCGCGCAGCGCCGCGTGGAGCAAGTGCGTGCTCGTATGGTTACGCCGAATTCCCTCGCGCCGGGGAACGTCGATCGCCGCCAACGCGTCCTGGCCGGCGAAGAGCGTTCCCTCGAGACGGCACACGTGGACCACCAGACCGCCGGAGCTCCTCTGGGTGTCGACCACGGTCGCCTTGCCGGTCTCCGTGGTGATGGCGCCGGTGTCGCCGATCTGGCCGCCTCCCTCGGCGTAGAAGGGCGTGCGATCCAGGATTACCTGGGCTGCACCGGGCTCCTCGGAGCGGACGACCGCCAGAACGTGCGCTGGCGCCTGGTAGTCGCTGTAGCCCACGAACACCGTAGGGCCGTGCGCCTCGATGAGCTCGCGATGCACGTCTTCGAGGAGGTCGGCGCGAGCTCCCTTCAGTGCGCTCCTTGCCCGCGTACGCTGGGCCTCCATCTGGGCATCGAAGCCCGCCATGTCCACCTCGGCGCCCCGCTCACGCGCGATCTCCACCGTGAGCTCGATGGGGAAGCCGTGGGTGTCGTGCAGAGTGAACGCGACGTCCCCCGGCAGCACGGGCGCACTGGCTCCCGAGGCGCCATCGTGCGCCGCGAGCCCGTCGAGTGCCTGCGCGAGGATAGAGGACCCTGCATCGAGGGTGCGCCTGAAACGGCCCTCCTCGCGTTCCACCGTCTCGCACACGAACCCGAGCTGGCGAGCCAGCTCGGGGTAGGCGTCCCCTAGCACCGACGAAGCTGCCGCCACGAGCTCAGGCGTGATGGCGCGTCTCACACCGAGAAGGTCGGCCCGGAGCACTGCACGCCGCAGCACCCGGCGCAACACGTACCCCCGTCCCTCGTTCGCAGGCAGCACGCCGTCGGCAACGAGCATCGCCATTGCCCTGGCATGGTCGGCGAGGATCCGTATCGCCACGTCGTCGTTATGGTCCCGGCCATAGGAGCGCCCGGTGATCTCCTCCACCGTTGCGACTATCGGCGCCATCACGTCCGTGGAGAAGAGCGAGCCGCTCTGGGACACCACGGGCAGGATCCGCTCCAGGCCCGCGCCCGTGTCGATGTTGCGCCGGGGGAGGTCCTCGACGCCACCGTCTTCCAGGCGGTTCGACTGCATGAACACGAGGTTCCAAATCTCGACGTAGCGCTCGGGGCCGCCAGCTGCAGGACCGCCTGGCTCCCCGTAGGCTTCCCCACGGTCGAAGTAGATCTCCGAGCTCGGTCCGCACGGCCCGGTCTCCCCCATCTTCCAGAAGTTGTCCTCGCCCATCCTCTGGATCCGCTCGCGAGCGACGCCCACCCCATCTGCCCATATCTGCTCCGCCTCGTCGTCGGTTTCGTAGACGGTTACCCAGAGGCGGTCCCCGTCTATGCCGAGCACGCTCGTCACGAGCTCCCAGGCCATCGGGATGGCCTCCGGCTTGAAATAGTCCCCGAAGCTGAAGTTACCGAGCATCTCGAAGAAGGTGCAGTGGCGCTCCGTGGTCCCCACCACCTCGATGTCGACCGTGCGGAAGCACTTCTGGACGCTCGTGGCCCTGGGCCACGGCGGTGCTTCCTCGCCCAGGAAGTACGGCTTGAACGGCACCATGCCGGCGATCGTGAACAGCACCGACGGATCATGGGGGATGAGGCTCGCCGACGGTACTACCGTGTGCCCGCGTTCCGCGAAGAAACCCGTGAATGCGGATCGCAGCTCACCTGCGTTCACGGCTCGCTCCCCACCTTCGCCCGCGGATCACCCAGCCCCAGCCGCGCCGGCGGATCGCCCAGCTCCGCCTTCGCCAGAGGATCACCCAGGTCCACCTTCGAAATAGGATCGCCCAGCTCCACCCTCGACATAGGATTGCCCAGCTCCACCCTCTGCCCCCGATCATCGTGATTCGCCCGGAGCTCGCCCTCACGTCTGCGCGCCTGGTCCCGCCCTTCGATGATCGCTGCGCGGACGCGCGCGGACGCGCCCTCCACCTTGCAGCGGACGCCGTTCGCCACGCCGGACGCCACGCTCGAAGGCGCAAGTCGCCGTGCCAGCTCGCCGCGAGCCTCCTCGAACCGGCGGCGCGCCCAGAGAGCTCCGGCAGCACCGCCGAGCGCACCCGCAGCGAGCCAGCGAAGACGCCTGGTCACCGCCAGCTCCCGCTCGTTCTCCGTCCCCCTCCGCGCTCGGCGTCATCCACCGAGCGACCGTGGAGCCTCTCGCCGTTGCGGCCGGTGCTGCCGTTGCGGCCGGTGCTGCCGTTGCGGCCGGTGCTGCCGTTGCTGCCGTTTGGGCCGGTGCCGCCGTCTCCGACCAGGCGCCTAGCTCCCCCACCCACGCCCGCTCCGAAAGCCACGATCTTTACGAGCGGGTTGGTGAAGACCCGCTCCGCCAGGCGCGACGCGGACGCGACGGTGGCGGTGACCGCCCCCGCTGAGCCAAGCACCTCCTCGACGCGCGCGAGCTCCCCGGATGCGTGGCCGATCACGGCGTGGGCCTGGCTGAGCGTAGCCCCGGCTTCACTCTCCAACCGCCGGAGCGCCAACGCGAGATCCCGAGCACCTCGCCGGAGCTGCCTGGCCGCCGACGCGGCCACGACGGCCGCGCCTGCTGCAACAACGGCCGCGAATACGCTGACCCAGTTCGCGGCATTCATGGGAACCCGATCCTAGCTGCCCGGCGCCGCGCTGCCAGCCTCGCCCACCACGGGCGCGGCGAGGCTCTTGCCCGCCATAGAGCCGTAGAACCCCGCGTCGCCGAAGGCGAAGACTCCCCCGTCGGAGCCAACCAGCCAGTAGCCCTTGGCGTCGGGGGTCGCCGCCATCCCCACCACGGGCGCGGCGAGGCTCTTGCCCGCCATAGAGCCGTAGAACCCCGCGTCGCCGAAGGCGAAGACTCCCCCGTCGGAGCCAACCAGCCAGTAGCCCTTGGCGTCGGGGGCCGCC
>JAJYXW010000031.1 GCA_021801525.1 Actinomycetes bacterium | reverse complement strand
GCCGCCTGTTGCTGGATCTGCTGCTATGCCCACAATCGGCGCATTCAGGGGCTTGCCGCCCATGGAGCCGTAGAACGGTGCGTTGAACGCGAAGATCCCCCCGTCGGAGGCCACCTCCCAGTAGCCGCCTGTTGCTGGATCTGCTGCTATGCCCACAATCGGCGCATTCAGGGGCTTGCCGCCCATGGAGCCGTAGAACGGTGCGCTCCCGAAGCTGAAGATCCCCCCGTCGGAGGCGGCGAGGTCGTAGCCCTGGGTAGTGCACGGAGGCACGGCGGGGACGCAGGTCCCCGGAGGAGGGGCGGGGGGTATCGCTGAGCCCGTGAGCTGAGGATCGTGATGGAACATTGGCCACGCGCCTGAGCCGACATTGCTCGGGGAACCCTCGACCTGGTAGGCGGCGATGAACCCCTGAGTGTTGTCGCCGCTCGGACCCCCGTAGTAGCCGGCCACGACTATGTCGAGCCCATTCCCGGAGGGGTCCGGAACTACGAGAGGCGTGTTCTGCATCGCCAGGTTGGCGTAGTTGCCGTCCCAGTTGACGTTCAACCCCTCGGTGGCAAGGACACTGCCCGTGCGCCCGTCGAGCACGTCGAAACCGAGGCCGGAGGCCACCACTACGTCCTGGTACCCTCCCCCGAAGTCGGCGGTGGCCACCCCCCCTGCGATGGTGTTCCCGCCGGGAGCCGGCAACGTGACGGGACCCCACAGCGTGTTACCGGTCGGGCCGAAGGCGTAGACGACTCCTCCCGTGGACTGGCCCAGTGCCGTCCAGGTCGGCTCCACCACGTCGAGCTGGCCGTTGCCGGTCAGATCCGCCAGCGCCGGAGACGCTCGCGTATACCCACCGAGATGACGCTCCCATTCGAGCGCCCCCGTCGCTGCGTTTACGACCGTGAGCCCGTCGGCGTCGCTCGCTCCGTCGCTGTTCCACCAGTATCGGCCATGCCCGAACGCAACGACGGGACCGGAGCCGTCGAGGTTGCCGACGGCCGGAGAGGACGTGACCACCTCGTTGCTCGCGTAGGTCCATCCGGTCTGCCCCGTCGCAGAAAGGGTGCGCACTGCTCCACCGTTCCAGTTGTCGAGCGCACCGGGGCCTGCGGTCGAGTCGCTCCCGGCGACAATCGTCTGCTGGCCGTCTATGTTGGCGATAGCCGCAGTGGCGAAGGTGGTGTCAGCTGTCTTCTGCGGCCAGCCGGATGTCGTCGCCCCGTTGGAAGCGTCGAGAGAGTAGATGCTGAGCCCGACAGTTCCGGCGACGATGGACGTCTGACCGTTACCGGTGTCCCCGACGGCAGGCGAGGCCTCGATAGCAGGCGCAGGACCGAAGCTTCCGTAGACGTCGGGGAGGGTTCTGCTCCATATCGTGTTGCCCGAGGGGCCGTACTCGTAGACGGAGCCCGTACCGGGATTGTAGACAGGCGGATCCTGCCCGGCGACGTCCCCGGTTGTCACTACGACGTCGTCCAGGCCGCCCGAAGCCGGGAGCACCGCAGGCGTCGAGTCGATCCCGGCGCCGGTGCAGCGAGGCCAGCCTGGCGTCGTAGAGCCTGTCGCCAGCTCGACGGCGTAGACGCACCCGTTCATGCGCGAACCGACCACGATCGACGGCCCGGATCCCCCGAGGGACGCGATGTTGGGAGACGAGCCGACTATCGCTGTCCCCTGGCCTAGCAGCACGTGCCACTTCGGGACGAGAACGAGACCTCCGGACTGGTGGCCTCCCGGCAAGGGGGTAGACGCCGAGGTGGCAGCATGCATGCGCGGCGCAACCCTGCCTAACGCCCCTGCGCTCGCAGCGCTTGCGGGCGAGCTCGTCGCCGCGGCGAAGAAGCCGGCCGTGAACAAAGTAAGCACCAGCGCCAGCGGCAGGCGCAGGCGCAGGCGACGGCGTCCTCTCACAGCACGCTCGAAATAGCGCACGATCTCCTCTCCTTCTACTCGGTCGCGGGGTCGCGGGGTCGCGGGGTCGCGGGGTCGCGGGGCTCAGCGTGCACCTTGCACGGATCGCAGGACCTCGACGGCGGCGCCGGCAGCGTCGAGGACCCTGTCGAGAACCGCGGCGCTGTGGGCTGCTCCCGGGAAGAGCGCCTCGTAAGGCCCCGGGGCTAGAGCCACGCCGTTGTCGAGCATCGCCCTGAAAAATGCGGGATAGAGACCTCCCGCCACCGACCGCCTGGCATCCGCGAAGTTGCGAACAGGGTCGGCGGCGAAGAACACACCCACCAGAGGTCCTACATAGGGCACCTGGGCTTCCACGCCGCCGGCCTCGAATACTGAAGCGAGCGAGGCCGCGAAGGAGGCGACCCGGGCGCTCAGATCACCGAGGAGCGCACCGTCGATCTCCGAGAGGACGGCCAGCCCGGCAGCCGTGGCGACAGGGTTCCCCGACAGGGTTCCCGCCTGATAGACGGGACCCTCCGGGGCGAGCACCGAGAGGACTTCCCGCCTGCCGCCGAACGCGCCGATTGGCAGGCCCCCGCCTATCACCTTCCCGAAGCACCACAGGTCGGGGCGGACGCCATAGAGGTCCGACGCCGCACCGTCGAGGACGCGAAATCCGGTTATCACCTCGTCGAACACCAAGAGGGCGCCCGAGTCGTCGCAGGCCTGCCTCAATCCCTGGAGGAAGCCCGGAGGCGGCGGGACGACGCCCATGTTCGCTGCCACCGGCTCGACCAGCACGCACGCCACTCGCTCGTCGATATCGGGAACCTCGCCGTAGGGCACAACCATGGTCTCTGCGACCGCCAGGGAGGGGACCCCGGCCGAGAGGGGCAGGCCGAGGGTGGCCACGCCGCTGCCCCCGCCGGCCAGCAGGGTGTCGGAGTGGCCGTGGTAGCACCCCTCGAACACCACGACGCGGTCGCGACCGGTGTAGCCCCTCGCCACCCGAACGGCGCTCATGGCCGCCTCGGTACCAGACGACACGAAGCGCACCTGGTCACAACCCTCCACCCGGGCGCATATGGTCTCGGCCAGCAGCACCTCTCCCTCCGTGGGAGCCCCGAAAGTGGTGCCCCTGGCCGCGGCTCTGCACACGGCATCGGTCACCGCCGGGTGCGCGTGACCAAGCAGCACGGCTCCGTAGGACTGCACCATGTCGACGTACACCCGGCCTTCGACATCCGAGACGTGAGCTCCCTCCCCGCGCGCCACCGTGTAGGGAGTGCCACCGACGGCTGCAAACGAACGCACAGGGGAATCCACGCCACCCGGGATCACCTGCCTGGCTCGGGCAAACCATTGCTCGTTGGCGCCGGCGTCGAGGAAGTCGGGATCGCTCAACCGTTCATAGCCTCTGCCACCTCGCCGGCCAGGTAGGTGAGGATTGCCCTGGCACCTGCTCGCTTCATTGCGACCAGGTGCTCGATCGCCACAGCCTCGCCGTCGATCCAACCTCGCTCGGCTGCAGCCTTGAGCATGGCGTACTCGCCGCTCACGTGATATGCGGCAACGGGAACGTCCACCGAGCTTGCCACCCGGGCGAGAACGTCAAGGTAGGCGAGCGCAGGCTTCACCATCACGATGTCGGCTCCCTCCGCGACGTCGAGCGCCACCTCGGCAAGCGCCTCTGCGACGTTTCGCGGATCCTGCTGGTACGCGCGGCGGTTGCCTCCATCGGCTATCGCTACACCTGCGGCATCGCGGAAGGGCCCGTAGAGCGCCGACGCGTACTTTGCGGCGTAGGCCAGGATCGCCACCTCTGTGTGACCGGAGGCATCCAACGCTGAGCGAATTGCTCCCACCTGGCCGTCCATCATCCCGCTGGGCGCCACGATATCGGCCCCTGCAACAGCCTGAGCGACGGCCACTTCCTTGTAGCGTCCGAGCGTGGCGTCGTTGTCCACCGTGCCGTCGGCGGCGATCAAGCCGCAGTGCCCGTGATCCGTGTACTCGTCGAGGCACAGGTCTGAGATCAGCACGATCTCCTCGCCCAGATGGCCACGAAGCTCGGACAGCGCCACCTGCACTATGCCGGAAGGGTCAGAAGCTCCCGACCCCGTCGCGTCCTTCCGAGCGGGCAGGCCGAAGAGCACGACGGCAGGCACGCCGAGCGAGGCCAGACGCTTCGCCTCTACCACGAGCGATGCAACGGTGTGCTGGACGTGCCCGGGGAGAGAGGGAACCGCCACCGGGGAGTCGATCGCCTCCCGAACGAACAACGGTGCCACCAGATCGTCCACGCTGAGGGTGGTCTCGGCGACCAAGCGGCGTAGCGCGTCGCTGCGACGCAGGCGGCGCATCCGGCGAGCAGGGAAGGCTGCGCTCATCACGGTAGGCCCATCACGGTAGGCCCATCACTGAAGAACCTCCTCGGGAGGCCTTCTGGAAGACCACCAGCGGGAGAGCGCGTCTACCAGCTCCTCGGGCCTGGGAGACGCCGGAACAACCTCCACGCTGAAGCCCGCCTCTCCTGCTGCGGCGGCTGTGGTCGGACCTATGCAGGCAGCGTAGCCGGGCACGGCGGCGCCCCCGTGCATGCTCACGTAGGACGTGACGGCAGAAGGCGACGCGAATACGGCGATGCCGGCTCGAGCAGAGCGCTCGATCGCCCTCGGATCGGGCTCCTCGACTGAAGAGGCTGGCACCGTCCGATAGGCCTCCACCTCGCTCACCGACCACCCTTTCGATCTCAAACCGGCCGGCAGCTCGTCACGGGCCTCATGCGCGCGCGGGAAAAGGATCTTGCCCGTTGGCTGCTTGGCCCTGGCCGCCTCCGGAGTGGTGCCGGAGCCGACGAGACCGTCGCTGCGTGGCGCGAAGGGAGGCATGGCCTCGGCAAGCGGGGCTGCTCCGGCAACCCGGGGCACGAGGTCGACGGTCAAGCGCCAGGACCGCAGCAGCGAAGCGGTCGCCGGACCGGCGGCAGCCAGCTTCACCCCTGCCAGGTCACGGATGTCGTCCAGCGCGTCGAGCACCCTTCGGGCAGCGTTCACGGACGTGATCACGATCCAATCGTAAGACCCGACGTCTCGGAGCTCGCGCCGCAGGCCCGCTCCGCAGTCCTCCGGATCGACCACGGCGATCGCCGGAAGCTCCACCACTTCCGCGCCGGCATGCGACAGCGCCGAGACGAGGCGGGCCGACTGCGCCCTAGGCCGGGTGACGACAGTGCTCAGGCCGTGGAGCGGGCGCCTGCCGAACCACGACAAGTCGAGTGCCGCCACGCCGCCGACGACTATGGCAGAAGGCGGGCCCAAGTCCACCTCTCCCAGCTCCCCCAGGGTTGTACGCACGACCTGCTGGGCGGGGGTGGTGCCCCACGAGACGACGGCTACGGGCGTAGAGGCGGGCCGGCCGCCGGAGACGAGCCGGCGAGCAATCTCGGTGCGCGTAGCCATGCCCATGAGCACCACGAGCGTCCCACCTGCACGGGCCAGAGACTCCCAATCGACGCTGGGCGTCCCGCCGCCGTCGTCGACGTGCCCGGTGACCACTGTCACGGAGGACGCGATGCCGCGATGCGTGACCGGTATGCCTGCGTAGGCCGGGGCGGCTATGGCCGAGGACACTCCTGGCACCACCTCGAACGCCATGCCTGCTTGCCGGAGGGCTGCAGCCTCCTCACCCCCCCTGCCGAAGAGAAAGGGGTCGCCCCCCTTCAGCCTCACCACGCAGCGCCCCGACCTAGCATGCTCCACGAGGAGGTCGTTGATGTCCTGCTGGCGCTGTAGCTGGCCGGGCCGCTTCCCCACGTCGATCAAGACCGCTCCTGGCTTGGCGAGCGCCACCACTCTCGGGTCCACGAGCCGGTCGACGACCACCACGTCTGCGGACGCGAGCAGCTCGGCGCCGCGGAGGGTGAGCAGGCCCGGATCCCCGGGCCCGGCTCCCACCAAGTGAACGGTCAATGGAGGGATCCCCTCGGGTGCGACCGGGCCAGCAGGGCGCTGCCACCGCGACCGTCGAGCAGCTCCCGCGCCAGGGCCGCGCCGAGGACATCGGGATCGTCTCCCTCGAGCCTGGCGCGGACCATGACATGCCCGTCGGAGCTCGCGATCATGCCTTCGATCAGCACAGCTCCATCTTCGCCTACCTGGGCGTGGCCGGCGACCGGAAGCGCGCATCCGCCCCCGACCGCAGCGAGGAACCCCCTCTCGGCTTTCAGCGCCTTGTGAGCCCGCCAGTCGTCGATCGCCTCGAGAGCGCTGCGAAGCACCGCGTTGCCCGCCGCGCACTCCACTGCCAAGGCTCCCTGGCCCACCTGAGGAAGCATCAGCTCGCACGAGAGCACCTCCGCAGCTCGGTGACGCAGATCCAGGCGATCGAGGGCCGCCGCTGCCACCACAACCACACGCGACTCGCCGGCGTGCTCCAGGCGGGTCGCTATGTTGCCCCTCAGCTCTCCGAAAGTGAGGTCGGGGCGCAGCCACGCGAGCTGGGCGCGCCTGCGAGGAGAGCCAGTCAGCACCAGACCCCCTGTCCTGATCCCCTCCAATGTTGACCCCACGAGCGCGTCACGCGGGTCTGCACGCTCTGGCACGCACGCCAGGGCGAGGCGTGGATCCCCCTGCGAGGGAAGGTCCTTGGCGGAGTGGACTGCAATGTCCGCACGCCCGTCGAGGACCGCCTGCTCCACCTCCTTCACGAACACGCCCTCACCGCCGATCGAGCTGAGCGGCGCGCTGGCAACGCGGTCACCCGAGGTAGAGACCTCCACCAGCTCGCAGGGCGCAGCCCCGGGGAGCGCCTCCAGCATCTGCGCCACCCGGCCGGCCTGCCATCGGGCGAGCGGGGAGGCCCTCGTGGCCACGCGCACCGCCAACCTCGACTGGTTGGGCACTACAGGCCGAACAGCAAGCGCACGGCCTCGGCGAGACGCTCCCCCCGGGGCGTGCCGGCCGACTCCTTCAACACCATCGAAGGCTCGTGCAAGACCTTGGCGATGACCGACCGCGTGAGCTCATCCACCTTGTCCCATTGCTCGTCCCCAGCCGCCGAGCCTGCCTTGCGCCGCCGCGCGATCTCCGCCTCGCGTATTGCCTCGACGTGGGACCTGAGCGCCGCCACGATCGGGGCGGCCCCTCGGGCTCGCACGTCGGCGTAGTAACGCTCCACCTCCTCGGCCACTATTCGCGCCGCGTCAGCCACCTCCGCCTCACGGCCCGCCATGGCAGCAGATGTGAAGGCCGTCAGATCGTCCATGTCGAGCAGAGACACGCCATCAGCCTCACCGACTGCAGGGTCCACGTCGCGGGGAACTCCTAGATCCACCACTACGCGCCGGCGCGGGGAGCCGGGAGGGGATCCCAACACCTCGGCGTGGAGAACCGGAGCGGGCGCGCCTGTCGCCACGAACACGGCGTCGGCGTCGGCCAGGCACTCGCCAAGAGCCGCGAGAGGGACTCCGCGCCCCTCGACCAGTGAAGCGACGCTCCGTGCGCGCCCGGGCGTGCGGTTCGCCACCACTACCTCACAGGGGGGATCGAGCCCGGCCAGGGCCTCCACCACGCCCGTTGCCATCGTCCCCGCGCCTATCACGACTACATTCCTGCCTGCCAAGCCCTGCGGCGTACCCTGCGCCGCGATCCCGGTCCGGGTCGGCCCCGGCGCCGCCAGCTCAGCCCCCGCCAGCTCCACGGCCGCGTGCGCGAGCGAGGTGGTGCCGCGGGAGATCGATGTCGAGGCGCGCACCCGCCGGCCAGCCTGGACGGCCCTGCGGAAGAGGCCTTCGAGCACCGGTCCGGACGCCCGCTCCTCCTGCGCACGCTCTAGCGCCCTTCGCACCTGCCCGAGCACCTCGGTCTCCCCGAGCAGAGACGACCGCAGGCCCGAGGCCACCTCGAAGAGATAGTTGACCACTTCGTCGTCGAATCGCACTGTCAAGTGCGAGCTGACCAAGTCGTCGTCGCCTCCGGCCAACCCGATCAGGTAGTCCTGGAGCTCCTCCACCCCTTCGTGGAAGCGCTCCACGACCGCGTACAGCTCGGTCCTCAGACACGTCGAGAGGACTACGACCTCCGCGAGGTTGGGACGCCGAGCGAGACTGGCGAGCGCCTTGCCGAGCATCTCGTCGGGGATGGCCACCCGCTCGAGCAGCTCGAGCGGAGCCTGCTTCTGCTCGAGTCCAACGACGACGACGGACAAGGCCCTGGGGCTCCCTCTGTTTGGTGTGGATGGCTCTGTTCGGAATCGAGGAACCGCTTGCGGTCACGCGCTCGCTGACGGCCGCTGGCCCTCGCCTACAAGGATGCCGGTTCCCGGCGCGCTGCGCCAGAGCGCGGCCGGAGAAGCCCCACCGGCGGGGTGCACAGGCACGCCGCTCCAGCAGCCTCAGGCACGCCCTGCCAGCACTCTCGCGCTGGGCCTCTACGCCCCGGCGTTCATCCCCACGGGGTGGGGCAGGGAGGCTGCTGCAGAGATGGCGGAACCGGCAGGAACGCCTGGCCCGGCACCCCTGTGGGAGAGGTAGAAGCTCATGACCTGGAGCTCGATCGACAGGTCGACGTAGCGGAGGAGGACATGGGGCGGCACGCTCAACACCCTGGGCGCGAAGTTGAGCAGGCAACCGACCCCCGCCGCGACCAGCCTGTCGGCCACCTCCTGGGCGTAGGCTGCGGGCGTCGCCACCACTCCGATAGCGGGTGAGGCGGCACGATCCGGGTCAGCGCCGATCTCGTCGACATGGCGGACGAGCACGCCCGCTATGCGCGAGCCGAGGATAGAGGGGTCGACGTCGAAGAGCCCACAAAGGAAGAACCCGCGGGAGGAGAAGCCTTGGGAGTTGGCGAGCGCCCTACCCAGGTTGCCAAGACCCACTATGGCTACCGGCCAGCTGCGGTCCAATCCGAGAGCCCTGTCTATCTGCTCCAGGAGATAGCCCGTGTCGTACCCCGATCCGCGAGTGCCGAACGAACCCAGGAAGGAGAGGTCCTTTCGTACTTTCGACGCGTTGACCCGCGCCATGGACGCGATCTGCTCCGAGGAGGTGGAGGACGCCCCCTCTCTCACGAGCTCGATAAGCGCACGCTGGTACACCGGGAGGCGAGCAACGGTGGCTTCGGGGACATTATTGGACACGTGGTGAGGCTACCGACACGTCACCCGTCAGCACCAGGCCGCTGAGGCTCGGCCGGGCCCGCCTCAGGCCGGAGAACGGCGGAGCTGGCGACGCAGCACCTTGCCTGTCGGCCCCTTCGGGATCGCGTCTGCGACCCGTATCGACACCGGGCACTTGTAGGTCGCCAGGTGCCTCGCGCAGTGTTCCATGACTGCGGCCTCGGTCACGCTGGCGCCCGAGCGCGCCACGACCACCGCCTCGACCGCCTCCCCACTCAGGGGATGCGGGCTGCCGATCACGACTGCCTCGCTCACCCCGGGCGCAGACTCGAGCACCTTCTCGACCTCTTCGGGGTAGACGTTGAACCCGGACACCACTATGAGGTCCTTCAGGCGGTCGACGACGAAGAGGTCGCCGGCATCGTCGAGCACGCCAACATCGCCGGTGCGGAGCCAGCCGTCCGCGGTCAGGACCTCGGCCGTCGCAGCGTCGTCGCGCCAGTAGCCCGCGAAGACGTTCGGCCCCCGCACCCAAATCTCGCCCGGGTCGCCTGCAATCGCGTCGGCGGCGTCCTCCTCGGACGCGCCATTCACCAGACGAGTGTCCACCAGGCGCAGCTCGATCCCCGGAAGCGGCCTTCCCACCGAAGCGCGCCGGCGCGCCTGCATAGGGGTGAGCGCCTCGCCGCTGACGAGGTCCCTGCCAAGGGTGCTCGTAACCGCCGCGGAAGCCTCCGTGAGGCCATACCCCTGATCGAGAGCCACGCCGAAGCGCTCCTCGAACTCTCGGGACAGTTCAGGCGGGAGCGGCGCCGACCCGCACAGCGCGAGGCGCAGGCCTCGCAGCTCGTCTCCGGCACGATCCGGAAGGTCTACCCAGGCCGCGAACATTCCCGGTGCTCCGGTCACGACCGTGACTCCGTGCTCCCTCACCAGCGCGAGGGAGCCTCGTGCGTCGAATCGCTCGGTGCACACGAGGGGGACCCCCGCCGCGAGGGTCATGCCCAACACCACGTTCAACCCGAAAACGTGGGACATCGGGATGGCGCCCAAGGCGACGTCCCCGGGGCTCACCACGCCACCGGGAATGGCCAGCATCTGGCGCAGGTTCGCGAGCAGGCTACCGTGCGTGAGCATGGCCGGCTTGGGGAGGCCGCCCGTGCCCGAAGTGAAAAGCATCACTGCAGTGTCGTCCGCCGAGCGCTCGAGCGCCCCGAGCGCCTGCAGCACCGGAGCACCCGCCAAGGCCTCCCCGAGGAAGCTGCTCTCGTCGTCGATGACGAGGGCCACCTCGGCCGTGGCGATATTGCGGTCTCGCTCTGCGGCGGGGCTCGATACGTCGAGTGGGACAGCCACCGCACCTACGCCCAGCACTCCGAGGTACGCCGCTGCGAACGCAGGCGAGGTGGGGAGCGCCAGGGCAACCCTGTCGCCCGGAGCAATCCCCGAGTCGCGCACGGAGGCCGCAATGGCCTGAGCACACCCGCGGACCTCCCCCCAGGTCCACCAGCGGGAACCGTCGTGAAAGGCGCGTTGCCCGCTCGGGTGCGTATCGACGAGGGAGGCCAGGTTCACGGTGCCCGCCATTGGCCACCACCCGGCTCCTCTACGGCACGGTTCGGCTCGCCGGGGCTCTTGCCGCCAGCAGTAGGGCCAGCAGCAGTAGGGCCGGCGGCATTAGGGCCGGGAGCACGCACGACCACCACGCGGGCCTCGGTCAGACCGAGGATGCCGGCTGCGCTCGCCTCGCGACAAGCGAGCGACAGGTGGCCGTTAGCGTCGACGATCAAACCGAGCGCGCCAGGCGCTATCCCCGCGAAAGAGGACGACCAGACGGCCTGGAGCCATTGCGTGCCGGGAGCGATACCGCCAGCCGATGCCGGGAGCACCGAGACCGAGGCGATGGCACCGGGTCCACTCAGCCCGGCCGCGAGCATGTCGGCCTCGCGCGCAGCGAGCTGCACGTTTCCGAAGCGGTCGATCCAGAGCACCTCCGCCGTCAGGGAACCGCCTGCCACCTCCAGGAGCGGCGGCGCGAGCTCCACGAGCGATCCGGGGTCGACCTCGTGGCCGAGATCACCGAGGGAACCGCCGTTCCACAGCGAAGCGGCTGCTGGGGCGAAGACGTCACGGCCGTCGAAGCTGGACCGCAGCCCCGTTGCCCTCTCCGCAGCCGGCCGCCTCAGGGCGACCACCCTCCTCGGACCACCGAGGAGGGCCGCAGAGCGGGCAAGCAGGCCGTTGTCCGGGCCGACCAGGTAGGCCGGACCGGAAGCTGAACCGGCCTCGACGGCGACGGCGCGACGCTCGGTTGCGACCCCCGGGTCCACCACGGCCAACACCACGCCGGGTCCGAGGTAGGGAAGCGCTCGCTCGAGCGCCAGCGATCCAGCACGAACGTCGAACATCGGCACCTCGTGCGTGAGGTCGACCATGGGCGCTCCGGGCGCCACACGCTGGACCACTGCTCGCATCACACCTGCGAATTCGTCGGAGCTGCCGTAGTCGCTCAGGAGGAACACCGAACCGCGCTCGCCCACGATGTCACCTGCCAAGCTCCCTCGAGCGCTCGGTGGCAGCGACGACCGCCTCCATGAACGCCGAGCGCACGGCACGGGCCTCGAGGGCTCTCAGACCGGCCGCGGTCGTTCCCCCCGGAGAGGTCACCTCGACACGGAGCGCCTCAGGCGACCTGCCAGTCTGCTCCAATAGCCGGCCGGCCCCTACGACCGTCCCCACTGCCAGCATCTCGCTCACCTCGCGTGGAAGCCCTGCCATGACCCCAGCCTCGGCAAGCGCCTCGACCACGACGAACACGTAGGCAGGACCGGAGCCCGAGAGACCTGTGACCGCGTCGAGCGAGTCCTCCCCGACGCGTACCACCCGCCCCAGCTTCGCCATCACTTCCTCGGCCCAGGCAAGATCCTGCTCGCTCGCCGAAGAGCCCCGCGCGATAGCCGTGACGCCTGCACGCACGAGGGCGGGCGTGTTGGGCATCGCCCGCACCACTGCGGTACCGGGCGCGACCCACGACTCGATCGCCCGCGTCCTCGTTCCGGCCACTATCGACACCACCCGCGCCACAGGCGCGCCGAGGGAGGCAAGGGAGCGACACGCCGACTCGGCGTCTGCGGGCTTTACGGCAAGGATGGCCGCGGGTGCTTCGAGCGGCTCCGCTACGACCCGCACACCGGGCAACTCCTCCGACAGCGAGGCACGGCGCGCGGCATCCAGCTCCACCACAGCCATCGCTTCGGGAGCGCACCACCGGGAGTCGACGAGCCCGCTGAGCAGCGCCGTTCCCATCCGGCCCCCCCCGATGACCTCAATCTCGACGGAGCTCACCTGCACTCGACAAGGCGCTGGGCGTCGAGACGGCCATACGTGGCGCAGAGCACAGACGCCGCCCGGGCCCAGGTGTAACGTCGAGCCCTCGATACCGCATCCGCCCCCATCTGCCCGGCCAGCAGGGGATCGTCGAGCACGCGCGCTACGGCATCAGCAAACGCCGCGGGCGCTCGCTGCGACGTGGAGTCGACAAGGTACCCGGTGCGCCCGTCGTCCACGAGGGTCGTGAGGCCCCCGACCGCAGCTGCCACCACGGGAGTCCCGCACGCTGCAGCTTCGAGCGCTACCAGACCGAAGGACTCGGAGCGGCTGGGGACGATGCACACGTCGGCAGCACGGTAGTAGCTCGAGAGGAGCTCGTGGGGCTGAGGCTCCACGAATCGCACCCGGTCGGCAACGTCGAGCTCCTTGGCTAGGAGGTGGAGGTAGTCGAGATGCGGCTCCCCCATTGGGCCGCTCGGTCCTCCCACCACCACCAAAAGGGCATCAGGATGCCGGCGCAGCTCAGCAAGGGCTCTCAGCGCCACGTCGGCACCCTTGAGCGGCTGGATGCGACCGACGAACACGAGGATGGGAACCCGCTCCGGAAGACCGAGCGCCCTGCGAGCCTGCGGACGATGTCCCGGCCCGAAGAACGCGTGGTCTACCCCGGGAGCCACGACGGTGATACGAGCTGGATCCGCTGCGTAGAGGTCGACCAGCTGGTCCGCCTCGACGCTGCAAGATGCGAGGAGGGCATCGGAGCACCGAATCACCTCAGCTTCCGCTTCGGCCCTCTTGCCTGGCTCGCAGACAGAACCATCCAGCGGGCTCGCCTCGGCCTTCACCCGCTCGAGCGTGTGGAACGTGGACACCAGCGGAAGGTCAAGCTCGTGCTTGATGCGATGTCCTGCAATACCCGAGAGCCAGTAGTTGGCATGCACCGCGCCGAAGGGATGGCCGTCGCCTCCACCGCGACCCAGGCCGGCAGCGCCGTCGGCTCCCATCATAGCCAACACGCCGTCGGTGAACTCCCCTACCAGGTCCAGCAGCCGCCACTTGGGCACCGGGGCAGGGGGGCCCGCCGGCACGTGGTGGACACGAAATCCCGGCTCGACGAGGACGGTGGCCGGCAGGTCCGGAGCGCTGGCGCGGGTGAAGACGTCGCACTCTGCGCCCGAGCGTGCGAGAGCGCTCGAGAGCTCGCGCACATAAACATTCATCCCGCCGCCGTCGCCGGCACCAGGCTGGGCCAGGGGGGAGGTGTGGAAGGACAGGACGGCAAGCCGTTGCACCAGCAAGCATGCTAGGTGCGCCGAGCTCATTCCGGCCAGTTGCGCCGTGCCAGCCCCACCTCCCCCCTCTCTCGCGAGAGGGGGTTGCGGCCGCGTTTCACTCGAGCGGCGTGTCGCGGCTTGCCGCCGCTGCGTCACCAGGACCTCCCGCCCTGTCGTTCTCGTGGCGGAACGACAGGTAGATCCGCACGAGGGTCTGCCTCTGCTCCTCGGTCAGTCGATGATCTGCGAGTATCGCCCGCGCAGCGTCCTCGTCACCGCTGCCAGGCTCCAAGATGCCCGCCTGCACATAGAGTGTCTCGGCCGATATGCGAAGCGCCCGCGCTATCTGCTGGAGTATCTCCGCCGAGGGACGGCGCAGGCCGCGCTCGATCTGGCTGAGGTACGGGTTGGAGATCCCCGCCAGCTCCGACAGGCGCCGGAGCGACAGCCGAGCGGTGCTCCGCTGATCACGTATGAACGCGCCCAGCTCACGCCAGCGCTCCGGAAGATCCTTCACGACGTCGTCCACACCGGCCACGTAGGCGTCTCCTGTCCGATCCTGTCTTGCACTGTCTTTTCCGAGCGCCGGGGCTTTTCCGAGCGCCGGGGCTTTTCCGAGCGCCGGGGCTTTTCCGAGCGCCGCGGGCGCCGGCTAGCCTAGGAGGCCGTCCACGGTTGCCCGCCCGCTCCTGTAGCGCTCCACAATCTCTGCCTGGACCCTGTCGATCAGCTCGTGCATCTGATGACGTTGGCGCGACAGGCGACCCTCGATCTCCGACAGCTTCGCCACTATGCCACGCAGCTCGGCATCCTCCATGGCGGGCAGCTCCGCGATCGTCGCAGCGCCGAACGCCTCGTCCACCTCGGCAGTGAGCTCGCCGGAGTCGGTGTCGGGCACGAACGGACCGGGCATGTGGCCGGCCCCGGCGGGCCGGGGCGGGCCTGCAATGATCCGCGGAAGCTCCTCGACGAGGCGATGGATGCCCTCCCCCGGGTTGCCAGCCGGGTCGCCGGATTGGTCGGCGGCCCCGCGCAAGTAGGCTCCGGCCACGTCGAGACGGCCCTGCGTCAACCTCCGCACGTACGAGATCGCGACCTCGACGTGCTGGCACTCCGAGCGCATTTCGTGGAGCGCATCCAGGGTCTTCGCGTCCATCCCTTGCGCGTAGGCGGGGTCCAGCAGGCGTGCCAACTCGGCATCGAGCCAACTCATCGCGTTTATGCTAATGCCCAGCCACTCCGGCCCGCTTCCCGGCACCGAGCGTCTGCGAAGCTCTCTTGATTCTGCGCGCTCTCTCGGGAGGTGAGTAGCACCTGGTGACCCGCCCGATGACGAACCTGCGGGGCAGCGCTCCGAACGTGCGGCTGTCGGTACTGGCCGGGGGATTGTCGCCAATCAGGTACAGCCCGCCGTCGCGCTCCACGACGGCTACGCGCTTCACGATCACGCGCGAGGGTGCCCTCGGGTCTCGAGCGGCGACGACGTCCCCGGGACGCATCCGACTGCACCTGACGGAGAGCACCCTGTCGCCGGGCAGCAGCAGAGGGCTCATGCTGTAGCCCTCGATCACCATGCGGCGAGGGGCTGTGAGCTTCCACGCGATCCAGCCGGCCACGCCGGCAAGCACGATCAGCACTGACGCCCCGGACACTGGCGCCCCGGACACTGGCGCCCCGGACACTGGCGCCCCGGACACTGGCGGCCCCGGTGCCGACAGCCCAGCCACGGCTGCTCGTGGTGCGCGGAGCCTATTGCGCGTCACTGCGTCCATCACCCACGAACCGCGCCCGCTCCGAGGGCCGAGCGCCGGATGCCGGATGCCGGCTCGAGCCGCTCGACCTCCCTACGCGCCTAGCCTCTATGGTGTGTTCCGTCCACAGGGATCTCGCCGTCAGGGATCCCGCCGCCG
>JAJYXW010000148.1 GCA_021801525.1 Actinomycetes bacterium | reverse complement strand
GCGCCTCTAGAGACATCCGCCCCGCTCTCCGAAGCGCAGCCCTCCCCTTCGCAAGGTGCGCCGCCAGAGGCGCCAGCCCCGCCGACACAGCCCGCCCCGCCGGCACAGCCAGCCCCGCCGGCACAGCCAGCCCCGCCGGCACAGCCAGCCCCGCCGGCACAGCCAGCCCCGCCGGCACAGCCCGCCATGGGCGATCGCCTCGGGCGCAGTCGCGGGCTCTTCGCGGGCTACCTGCGCTCCATCCGGGCACGCGCCTCGATCGACCAGCAGGCCTGGGACGAGCTCGAGGAGGCACTCCTGCTTGCCGACGTAGGGCTGCCCACCACGGCATCCCTGATGACCTCCCTGCGAGACCGGGTACGCAGCGGTGAGGTCTCCGGCCCGGGTGCGTTGGGCACCGCCCTCGGGAAGGAGCTGCGGGCGATTCTCGGAGAAGCCCCCGACCCGCTGCTTTCCACGGCCCCAGAGGGTCCGAGCGTCTGGCTGTTCGTCGGGGTGAACGGGGTCGGAAAGACGACGACGATCGGCAAGCTCGCCCATGCCGAGAGGGCACGGGGGCGCTCCGTGCTCCTGGCGGCGGGTGACACGTTCCGTGCGGCTGCCGGGGACCAGCTTGCCGCGTGGGCTGAGCGCTCCGGATCCGAGATAGTCCGTGGCGCGGAGGGTGGCGACCCGAGCGCTGTGGTCTTCGACGCCGTCCAGCGAGCGGCGGCACGCGGCCTGGACCTCGTGCTCGCAGACACGGCCGGGCGGCTGCACACGAAGGTGAACCTGGTCGAGGAGCTGAAGAAGATCCGCCGGGTGGCCGACCGTCCGCCGGGCAAGGTGACCGAGGTACTGCTCGTTATCGACGCCACCACGGGGCAGAACGGCCTGGCCCAGGCGCGCCAGTTCACCGAGGCGGTGGGCGTGACCGGCATCGTACTCACCAAGCTCGACGGCACGGCGAAGGGCGGGATCGTCGTCGCGATCCAGCGAGAGCTGGGGCTTCCCGTCAAGCTCGTCGGGATCGGCGAGGGACCTGCCGACCTGGTCGCGTTCGACCCCGGCGAGTTCGTCGAAGCGCTGGTCGGATGATCTCGTCCCGCCGGCAGAGCGCTGGCCCCGCTCGCAGAGCCCTGGCCCCGCTCGGCTAGCCTGAGAAGCGCATGTTCGACTCGCTGTCAGACCGCTTGGAAGGCATCCTCGGCCGCCTCCGCGGCCGAGGGAGGCTCTCCGAGGCCGATGTCGACGAGGCGCTGAGGGAGATCCGAGGAGCTCTCCTCGAGGCGGACGTGAACGTCCGAGTGGCGCGCGAACTGGTCGATTCGATCCGCGAGCGGTGCGTGGGCATGGAGCTGGCGAGGAGCCTCACGCCTGGCCAGCAGGTGGTGAAGGCTGTCTACGCGGCGTTGGTGGAGGCTCTGGGCGGGGATTCGCTGAGGATCTCCTACGCGTCGTCGCCCCCTACGGTGGTGCTTCTCGCTGGCTTGCAGGGCGTCGGCAAGACGACGACGGCTGCCAAGCTCGCGCGCTGGTTCCGAGCTCAGGGACGCAACCCACTGCTCGTAGGCGCGGACCTCCAGCGTCCGGCAGCTGTGGATCAGCTCCGCATCCTGGGCGAGCAGGCGGGGGTGCCGGTCTTCTCGGAGCCTACCGACCCGGTGTCGGTAGCTGCGGGAGCGCTTCGCGAGGCGCTCCGGCTCGGGCGCGACGTGGTCGTGGTCGACACCGCTGGCAGGCTCGCGGTCGACCAGGAGCTCATGGACGAGGTGCGCAGCATCGAAGCTGCGATAGCCCCGCGCTACACGTTCTTCGTGGTCGACGCGATGACGGGGCAGGACGCGGTTGCGACCGCAGAGTCCTTTGCCGCGGCGCTCTCCCTCGATGGCGTGATACTCACCAAGCTCGACGGCGATGCCAGGGGCGGGGCGGCCCTGAGCGTCAAGGGAGTGGTGGGAAAGCCGATCGCCTTCGCCTCGACGGGGGAGCGCCTGGCCGATTTCGACGTGTTCCACCCCGACCGCATGGCGGATCGCATCCTCGGGATGGGCGACGTCATGAGCCTGATCGAGCAGGCGGAGCGTGAGCTCGATCGTGACGTGGCTACCCAGGGCGCGGCGAGGCTCCTCGAGGGACGCTTCACGCTCGAGGACTTCCTGGCCCAGCTCCAGCAGGTGAAGAAGCTCGGGTCGCTATCCGGGGTTCTCTCCTTGCTGCCCGGCGTGCCCAAGGAGCTCAAGCAGGCCAATGCGGGGATCGACGACGGCCAGGTCGCGCAGGTGGAGGCGATTATCCGCTCGATGACGCCGGCGGAGCGGCGCGCCCCCGAGCTGGTCGACGGCTCCCGGCGCGCCCGGATCGCGCTCGGGAGCGGGACGACCACCCAGCAGGTCAACCAGCTCCTGCGGCAGTTCCGCGACGCCCAGCAGATGATGCGCAATCCAGGGCTGCTCGGTGGGCTGCTCGGCGGCATGAAGCCAGGTCGCCTCGCCGGAGCCCTTGGCCAGGCCATGGGCGCAGGGGAGGGCG
>JAJYXW010000123.1 GCA_021801525.1 Actinomycetes bacterium | reverse complement strand
TCGGGGGTCGCCGCCATCCCCACCACGGGCGCGGCGAGGCTCTTGCCCGCCATAGAGCCGTAGAACCCCGCGTCGCCGAAGGCGAAGACTCCCCCGTCGGAGCCAACCAGCCAGTAGCCCGGAGGAGGTGGTGCCTGGCTCGAAGGAGGTTGCCCCGGCGACGGCTGGCTCGATGCTGCTTCGTAGGTGAAAAACCCGGCTGGGACCGTGGGGGAGGTGCCGTTCAGGGTGGTGACGCTCACCGCCTCGGAGGACCCTGCGCTGCCTGGGGGCACTGTCGCCTGGACGGTCCCTCCCGCCTGGTCGTAGGTGATGTTGGTTGCCTCCGAGCCTCCGATGGAGACGCCGATGACGCCGGCGAGGTCGAGCCCACTAATGGTGACGACCGTGCCCCCCGCAGCAGGCCCAGTGGACGGCGACAGTCCGGTCACAAGTGGGCAGCCTCCGGCAGGCTGGAGGTCCGCCAACAGCTGCGAGGCTATGGGCGATCCCCATCCGGCCGCCATGGAGTAGCCGGTTCCCGCAGGGAAGTACGGTCCGGGCGGGTAGGAGGCCGGCGGAGCCGGATCGGGCACGACGAACTGGTTCTCTCCGCTCGTCACCGCGTTGAACGGCGGATCGGAGCCAGAACCGAGCTCGTAGATGGCGGGGTTTGCCATGCCGACGACGTTCCCGGGTCCCTCCCCCGGGGTGAAGCAGCCGCTGTCGCTAAGCGCGAGGAGGGCGGCCCACAGCGGCGCCGCATCGCTCGTGCCCCCGATCACCGTCCAGCCGCCGGCGTGGTACACCACCGAGCCATGCATGGGGTCGGCCGACGCCGAGACATCGGGCACCTCACGGCAATAGGAGCCAGATGGCGCGCCGCAGGGAGCACCCGTGGAGTACGCGTTCGTCACACCTGGACCCGCCTGCCATGACGGCATGGTCCACACGGACGACACGCCGCCCCCGCCTGCTCCCTTGGAGTCGTCCCAGACCGTCTCGGAAGGCGGCGGCCCGATCGAGGTGAGCGAAGTCCCACCGGCCGAGGTGACCCAGGGCTGGCTCCCCGGATCGTCCACGGCCAGTGCTGCGTCGCTCGACTGGGGAGGCGCGTAGCAGTCCTCGGAGCCTGAGTCCCCGGCAGCCGCCACGACGCTCTGGCCCTGTGCTGCCATCTGCTGGAATATCTGCGCCTCCGCGTTGATCGTGCCCGTGCCGAGCTGCGCCTCGCAGAGCCCCCAGCTCGTGGACACGACCTGGGCCTGGTCGTCCACCGCTATCTGGTTGTAGACGTCGAGGGCAGCCTGGCTGGTGGTGTCAGGACCCTCGTAGACGAGAATGTGGGCCATAGGAGCGAGCCCTGCGACTGTCTCCACGTCGAGCGCAGCCTCCCCGGTTCCCGCCCCCTGCCCAGGACCTCCGTCGACCAGGACGTTGCTCACGCTGGCCGAGGTCCCGAAGCACGACTGGTACGCGGCGACGTCCGAAGCCAGGTAGGGCTCCAGCTCGTAGACGGCGACGGTTACGCCTGCTCCAAGCCTTCCCTGCGAGTACAGCGGTGCGAACGAGTACGCCTGAGCGAGCTGCGTTGCCGTGTACGAGCTCGTCTCGGATGCCACTGCTGCCGCCTGGGGACACGCCTGCGGGCCCGCCTGGTGTGCTCGCAGGACGCCTCCGGTCACCTGCTCGGCCCGAGCCGAGGCGAGAGCGTGGCCCGGCGCTGCCAGCGCTGCCGGCCCCCCCCGAGGAACGGCCAGAGCGTGGGGTCTCGCGATGCTCGAGAGGCCGAGCACCGCAACGACCCCGCCGGTGAGGTTTCGAGGGAGATGGGTGGAGCCCTCCGGGGAGAATGCAAGCCTCCCCGAGGGCATCCGATAGCCCTCGATGCGCACGCCGAACATGCGCTCCGCCTGAGCGATGCTCGCCCTCACGGGAACGATCAGCCCGTTCGCGCTCGTCACCCCCGGAGCCAGGCCCCCTTCTCTCAGCCATGCCCGTACGGACACGATGGTGGCCTGGGTCGGTCCGAAACGGGCCTCGAAGGCCCCCCGCGCGAGGAAATGCCGATAGAGCGGCGAGGCCGGCGTGGACACCGCTTGGGCGAAAGAGGCAAGCTGGGCAGGGTTCCGCGAGCGCAGCACCACGTCCAGGTGCAGACCTGTCCTCGCAGGCAACGGACCGAGCGCCCTCGCGTCCGGCGGTATTGGCGCTGCGGACCCCGGGATCGGGACCTCCGCCGCCTGCGCCATGGAGGCGCCGGGATAACGCGCATCGGCTACCGAGGCGCCTGATGCACGCGCATAGGCCATCGATGCGCCTGGGGCCCTGCCCTGCTTGGATCCGGTCGGCAAGCTGGCTAGCTCGCCGGCAAGGAGGAATACCGCCACCAGGGCGAGAAAGCGAGCTGGCACCGGCCACTGGGTGCGGCGCGACGCCCTTGGCGCCCGAGAGGCTCTGTGCACCGCTACAAGGTTAGCCGTGCCCGTGCACCTCAACCTCGGGCTCGTCCCCCCGCTTCAGGTGCTCGAGCCGCAAGGCCAGCTCCCGTTCAGCACCGTGGGAACTTGGCACGTAGTAGGTCTCCCCACGTACGCCCACCGGCAGGTAGTCCTGCTCCACGTATCCCCTCGGGTCGTCGTGGGGATAGCGGTAAGCCGCGGCGGCCTGTTCGCTCGCTCCCCCGCCCGACCGGGGATCGCGCAGGTGACCGGGCACATCCGAGCGCGCTCCGGAGGCAACCGCCCGGCGTGCCCTCGCGAGCGCGGCAGTAACGCTGTTGGACTTCGGCGCTGCTGCTAGGTAGACGACCGCCTCGGCGAGGTTCAGCTCTGCCTCGGGCATGCCGCATATCTCCACAGCGCGAGCCGATGCCACTGCTATAGCAAGGGCCCCCGGGTCGGCCAGGCCGACGTCCTCGCTCGCCAGGATGACCAACCGGCGGGCGATGAAGCGGGGGTCCTCCCCGCCTTGGAGCATCCGCACGAGCCAGTAGAGACCCGCGTCCGGGTCCGAGCCGCGCACCGACTTGATGAGGGCGCTCGCCTGGTCGTAATGAGCATCGCCCCCTTGCAGTAGCAGGCGCCTGTCTCTGGCCGCCGAGACCTGTGCAATGCCGACCCTACGGCCCCCCGAGAGGGCCACCGCCACCTCGAGCGTGCCCAGCGCCGCGCGGGCGTCCCCGCCGACGGAACTGGCCAGGGCGGCGAGCGCGCCGTCCTCCGCCTCTGCGCCGAGCAGGTCGAGCCCTCGCCTCGAGAGCTCCTCCACCTCCTCGTCGGCGAGGGGTTCGAAGCGCCACAACGATGCCCGGCTCGCAAGCGGAGGGCTCAGCGCGAACCAGGGGTTCTCCGCGGTAGCGCCTACCAGCACTACTAGGCCCTCCTCTACCGGCCCGAGGAGGCTGTCCTGCTGGGAGCGGCTGAAGCGATGGAGCTCGTCGAGGAAGAGGATCGTGCCCGTGCCCTCCTCCCCCAAGCGCCTCTGCGCCGCATCGAGCACAGATCTCACCTCGGCCACCCCTGCCGACGGCGCGGAAAGCTGCACGAAGGTCTTGCCCGTCGTGAGGGCAGCCGACCGGGCGACTGTTGTCTTGCCGGTACCGGGCGGGCCGTGGAAGACCGAGGTGGGGAGGCGGTCGGCCTCGATCAAGCGGCGAAGCGGTGCTCCCGGCGCGAGCAGGTGCCGCTGGCCGACCACCTCGTCCAGGCTCCGGGGCCTCGAACGCGCTGCCAGAGGGGCGCTCTCGGCCAGCCTCGCTGCAGCGGCGGCATCGAAAAGGCTGCGGGGCGGCGCCCCGGGCGTCGTGCTCTTCCGGCCAGCTTCAGTTGCCACTGCCCGGCTCGCCGCGCAGCGCGAGACCCAGCTCGGCCAGGACACGAGCATCGAGTGGCTTGGGGGCATCGGTGAGAGGGTCACCCCCTGACTGGGTCTTCGGGAACGCGATGACCTCTCGGATGCTCTCCTCGCCGGCAAGGAGCGCCACGAACCTGTCCACCCCGACCGCGAAGCCGCCGTGCGGTGGGGCGCCCGAACGAAGCGCTCGCAGCAAGAACCCGAAGCGCGATTCAGCGTCCTGCTCGGAAATGCCGAGCACGTCGAAAATGCTCGCCTGGAGGTCCGGGTCGTGCACACGGATCGACCCCGAACCCAGCTCCCAGCCATTCAACACCAGGTCGTACGCGAGGGCGCGAACCGAGGCAGGGTCCGAGGAGAGGCGTTCGATGTCCTCGGGGTGCGGCATCGTGAACGGGTGGTGCGCCGGGACCGGCATGCCTTCCTCGTCGACTCCGTCGAAGAGCGGGAAGTCCACTACCCAGCAGTAAGCGAGGGAGCCTGGCGTGACGGCTCGCGCGGCTGTTGGCATGCCGCCTCGAAGAGCGGCTGGCGACCCGGCTGGCGTGCCGTCGGGCAAGCTTGCGGTCTCGACCCGCAGGGCGCCCATTACCTCGCATGCGAGACGCCACTCGGACGCCACCGCGAGGAGCAGGTCGCCCGGTGCCGCAGCAGCCTCCCCGACGATCGCCTCGCGCTGGTCATCGGTCAGGAACTTGTCGAGCGGCGAGTCGAGGACGGCCTTCCCCGCAGGATCCCGCTCTCCCACCCTGAACCACGCAAGGCCCGCCGCGCCCAGGGCCTTTGCCCTGTCCACAAGGGCATCCAACCTGGCGCGCGAGAGGTTGGCCCCCCCGGGGATGCACAGGGCCTTACAGGCTGGCGCGCTCAGCGCGCGCACCTCGCTCCTCGCGAAGACCTCCGTCCAGTCCGCGAGCGGCCGGCCGATCCGGAGATCTGGCTTGTCGCTTCCATAACGATCCATCGCGTCGTGCCAGCTGAGCACCTCGATACCACCGGGGATCCCTGCGAGCGGCGCCCCGGCGCCTGGGTCATGCGGCACCCCGGCGCCCGGGTCATCGAGCGCGGCCCGCATCGCCGCCAGCACCGCATCCGCGACGGCGTCACGCACGTCGGAGGCACTTACGAAGGAGGCCTCGATGTCCAACTGGGTGAACTCGAACTGCCGATCCGACCGGAGGTCCTCGTCGCGCAGGCAGCGTGCCACCTGGAAGTACCGGTCGATCCCTCCGACCATGAGGAGCTGCTTCGCGATCTGAGGGCTCTGGGGCAGGACGTAGAACTCCCCTCGCCTGAGCCTGGAAGGCACCGCGAACTCCCTGGCGCCCTCGGGGGTGGGAGTCCACAATAAGGGCGTCTCCACCTCGCAGAACCCCTGGCGGAGCATCGACTCGCGTAGCGCCTGCAGCACCCGCGAGCGCATGCGCAGGTTGTCCTGCATCCGCTTGCGCCTGAGGTCGACATAGCGGTAGCGCAGCCGTGCGTGCTCGTCGGCCGCCACACGCTCGTCGAGCCCGAACGGCGGGGTCTCCGCCTTGGAGAGAACAGTCACCTCGCATTGCGCGAGCTCCACCTCGCCTGTGGGGATATCGCTGTTCTCGGAGCCCGCAGGGCGCCTGCGCACCTGCCCCTCGACCTGGAGCACCCACTCGGAGCGTGCCTCCACCGAGCCGTCGAGCACGCACTGGACCACACCGCTGCGGTCGCGCAGGTCCACGAACGCCAGGTGCTCGCCGTGCTCACGCCTGTGAGCGACCCATCCGCACAGCTTCACCGTCTCCCCGGCGTGCTCCGCGCGCAGCTCGCCGCAGAGGTGGGTACGCATGGAGGTGGCTGCTCCGCCGCGAGTTTCGCTCATGGAGGAGACACCATACGCTTGGCACCGTACCATTCGCACCCGCGGCAACGCGCGTCTCTCAGCCGCCGCCGAAGGGCAGGCGTAGCACTTCGCTGCTCCCCTCCACCCACATCGCCCCCGGAGCAAGGGCGACGCAGCCTGGGCGAGCTGCTAGCGATTTGATCGGGATCGGTAGGCTCGCCTTCACGTGTCCGTGTCCCGCAGACACCATGAACATCGAAGGTGGCTGGGCCGGTCCTGCTGTTCCGGACGGGATGGAGCTCGATACGACATAGAGCCGCGTCCCAGTCCCCACCAGGGCGGCGGCTGGAACGAACAGCCCGTTGCTCGACAAGAGCACCTGATGCACGAGCGCGCCGGTTTCCGGGTCCACCTCCACGAGCTGGCCGTTCGCTGTAGTAACACCCCATATATCGCTCCCCGCCTGAACATCCGGCTCGTATCCGTCGGGCACGCTCACCCTCGACACCACGTTCCCCTGGGCTGGCTCGACACCCTCGAGGACGGTGCCGGTAGCCGAACTGCTTGGCGGGGTCGCCATGCTCACGAAGACCGCCGACCCGCTGGCTAGGGCAGCATCTGGAAGGCCGGGCAGGGGGATCGAGCCGAGCACCGACCCGCCAGGGCGTGAGATCCGGACCAGCATGCCTGGCGAAGCGCTCGCCTGCCTGCTTGCACCGATCACGTCCAGCTCGCCAGGCAGAACGGCGAGCGCTACGCCAGTGACCGAGAGCGCCGAAAGCGCCGATGACGCGAGCACCCGGGGCACGGTTTCGGCCTTGTAGGCATATCGGACCAGGAGGAGCCGGCGGGGGGATCCCACCTTGCGCGCTGGAACAGCCTCCGCGACCCAAATAGCTGTCGCGCCCGCTGCAACCGCGACGCCCTCGTGGGAAAGCCTCGCCACGGACGTGAGTCCCCCGCGTGCCGAGCCGGTATACAGGAAGCTCTGGCCGCCGGATCTCCCGGCAAGCCAGGCGCGCCCGGCCCCGACCGTGATGCCGGACTCGGCCACGATCCCCCCGAGACCCGGACCTGCGCCGAAGAGATAGCTCTGCCCTTCAGCGGCAGCCATCCCCCCTCCGATCACCGCGCCACGAGATGAGCCTGCGTAGTAGCGGCTGTGTACACCTTTGGCAGCGTCACCAATCCGAGCACTACCCGCTGGAGCAGCCACGCCGCTGCCAAGGAGATTCCTGCCATGCGCGCCATGCCTGCCAGTTGCGAGCACGAGGCCGGACAAGACGCCGAGCACGACCAGCACGGCCCAGCGGACGCTTCGCGCACGTACACGGCGTACTCGACGCTCAGGCCTGGACTCCCCCATACTCATCTCCCGCCTCTTCCAGCCCCGTGCAACTCCGGCCCATAAGGCCCGAACGCAGAGGCCGGACCAACGGGTCCCACATCATTGTGCGGTGGGCACATGACCGCATCGAAAGTCACTTCGAGCTGGGAGGTGGTATTCGGAGGGTAGACGAGAAGCTTGGCCGATTCGATGCAACCTGCTTCAGAGCCGCCTTCCGGCATGTTCACAGGCGAGATGTCAATCGCGAAGTAGAGCCGACCACCCGGAGAGACTCTGAACCGGCACGGGCACGGCTGCTCGGGGATCAAGAAGGCTACGGCACGCTGGAACGCTATCGGCGCGACCGCGCCCGATGCGGTGAGCGCCTCGACGCCCGGGTAGCCCTGCATCCAGCACGGTACTGCTCCGGTATTGGTGAAGCTGAAGAAGGCACCGGATTGGTTCATCGTAGGCTGGGCATTAACCAGGTAGTTCAATCGGAGCGCATCGGGCTCGCACATAACGATGCTCGAGACCGGTGCCTTCGAAGCACCGGGCGATGTGTTGACGGTACTCGGCAACGTGTTGCCGGTACTCGGCGAGGTGACTGTCGGGCTCGGCAGCGGGCCCGCTAGCGTCGTTGACGGTGAGGGTTCGCTCCTCTCCCGGGCAACCGGCTTGGGATGTGAAGTGCCGCACGCCCCGAGAAGCAGAGAGAGCGAAATGGCCACCACGGCCAGCCCGTGCCGCCGCATCAGCCGCTGCCGCATAGCAGGTTGGAGTATTGAGGCTTGGCCTCGTCGAGGTCCACGCTCTCGAGGTCCGGGTTCGGGTACGGAGGGAGCAGGTCAGGCTCCTTGTACTGCCAGGCAACCGTGGTATTCTTCTGAGGTGGAGTGGCTGGATGCCAGGGTAACGCCGTCTTCTCAGTGTAGTCCTTTCCGTAGGGCTCGGGTTCGCTCGCATAGAGCACTACCGAGCTTCCGATGCCCGCCTCTGCTTGGACGACCGTGTCGTAAGCTCCTGCGAAGTCCCCGTTCAGAGCGTCCTCGTAGAAGCCCGCGGTGTAGTGAGTATCGTCGATCGTCGGTGCCCCGATTGGGATGGCAGCGATAGATGCTAGGGGCCTTATCACGGTAGCCATAGGCTAAGATCCAATCATTCCAGCAATCATTTCAGGCTATGCGAAGCGTGATAGAAGCCTGATATAGGCCCTACGGGAGTAACCGCCTCAGAATTTGGGCATAGCAGAGCGGAGAAGCTCACAGTGAGCTGACGGGTGGTATTGGGAGGGTATACCAGCAATGTACCTGACGTCTCGCAGCCTGCCGTATTCCCAAATGGCTGGCTAACCGGAGACCAGCCAATCGCAAAGTAGAGCAGGTGACCTGGAGCGACCGTGAACCGGCAAGGGCAAGGTGCCATCGGGATTGGATAGGGCACCCTGCGAACAAACGGCATATTGATCACCGAGCCGGAGGCAGTGAGCGCTTCAACGCCTGGATATCCTTGAAGCCAGCACGAGCGGACATCTGTATTGGTGAAGCTGAAGAACGCGGCCGACTGTTGCATCAGAGTCTGTGCACTGAAGGCGTAGGCGAGGCGAAGGTCCGAAGGCAGGCACGTGGGGCTCGAACTGCCGGTTGGCTCAGATGAGACCGCCGAGGAAGTGGTCGTAGTGGACTGCGCCACCGTCGGCTTCGAGATCGACCTGGGTGGAGCACTGGACGACGAGGGCTTCGCCTCCGCGCGAGGAGCCGGAGTGCCACGTACGGTGCCGCACGCCCCGAGAAGCAAGAGCAATGCCACAGCCGCCAGAGCGGTACTGGAGCTCCGCGGCATCAGCCGCCGCCCCAGAGCAGGTTGGAGTATTGAGGCAATACCTCGTCGAGGTCAACCTTCGGGTACCCAGGGAGCGGGCCAGGCTCCTTGTACTGCCAGGCAACCGTCGTATTCTTCTGAGGTGGAGTGGCTGGATGCCAGGGTAACGCCGTCTTCTCAGTGTAGTCCTTTCCGTAGGGCTCGGGTTCGCTCGCATAGAGCACGACCTTGCTGCCAATCGAGTGACTTGCTGCGACCGCAGCGTCATAAGCTTGAGGGAATGCATTGTTCGGAGAGTACGAGTTCTCGTAGAAGCCTGGCGTATAGGGAGAGCCGTCGAACTCTCCCACCCAGGCTTCAATGTAGCTTGAATTGATCGTGTAGGATGGTTCCGCATCCCTGAAGATCGCAGCGCCGCTAGGTACTCCAAGCTCCTCTGCTGCTATGATAGCGGCTTGCGCTTCGTTCTTCCCGACTGTGGATCCGACAAGCTGGGCATTGTTCGGAGATACGATGAGTAAGATCGATGCACCATGGCTATGGATGTCGGCAGCCTCTGACCGTTGGAGTGGCGTTCCGACCATTGGACCGGAGGCGAAGTATCTCCCGATGAACTCGGGTGTTCCCACACTGGCTACGATCGCGCTGTACGCCAGAGTCTGGTCGATGACCGAAGTGGTGTCCACGCCCCAGCAGGCGCCGCTCGGCCCAGCTACGCAGGTCCCGCTCGAAGGAGCGGGAGTAGGGGTGGCGGGCGGGGGAGGCGGCAGAAAGGCGTTCCCCTGGTAGATAGCCGTTCCGAAGCTGAAGATCCCTCCGTAGGTGCCAGCCAGCCAATATCCGTTGCCGCCCGGCGTAGTTGCCATGGCGACTACCGGTCCAACAAGGGACTTCCCGCCCATGGACCCGTGGAACTGGGCGGAGCCGAGGCTGAAGACGCCCCCATCGGCAGCTACCAGCCAGTAGCCCCGTCCGCCTGGGGTGGATGCGATCCCGACCACTGGCGCATTCAGGGGCGTGCCGGCGAGGGAGCCGTAGAACGAGGAATCCGATCCAGAGTCGTTGTCGAAGTCGGTGCCCGCTGAGTCGTTGTCAGCATCCTGGTCGCCGAACGCGAAGACCCCGCCGTCCGCGCCGGCTAGCCAGTAGCCCAGCCCGCCAGGCATCGCAGTGATACCCACAACCGGCTTCGCCGGCTTGATCTCGAACGCTGGGAGGTCTCCGAAATAGCGGGCATCGCCGAAGGGGTGGACGCCTCCGCCTGAGTCCACGAGCCAGTAGCCTGCGCCACTTGGGGTGGCCGCCATTCCGGTCACCGCCCCGCTCAGGGCTATCCCCTGGCCCGGTGCCTCCCCGGGGATCGATCCGTAGAAACCAGCGTCGCCGAAGGAGTACACCCCACCGTCGGCGCCGACGAGCCAGTACCCGCGGTCATCGGGGGTTACGGCCATGCCCACGATCGGCTTGGCAGGCGTGACCGCCAACGCGGGCAGGTCTCCGTAGAAAAGCGCGTCCCCGAAGGTGTAGACGTAACCCGCCGAGGTCGCCGCGTAGTAGCCGACCCCTCGATGCAGGCTTGCCAGCGCGACGACTCTGCCCGAGGCGCTGGTCCTGGCCGCGAGCGTCACATTGGAGGAGATCCCGAAGCCCGATGCTCCAGCCGAGTTGATGGCGGCCACGTAGACAAAATAGGTCGCCCCAGTCACAAGGGAGTTGAAGGTCCACGTGTCGACGCTCGACGGCAGGGAGAACTGCTGGACCGTACCCTCGGGCTGGCCTCCCTGGCCGGTGGACTCGAGGTCGACCATATAGCTCGTCACGGGTCCCGACGTGGCCGTCCCGGCAATGTTCTGCCACGTGGCGTAGACCGACTGGAGAAGCGGGACCACACTCACCTGCGGGGTCGCGGGAGTGACACCGACCAGGGCCTCGCTAGAGGTGGCAACCGGGCCCGTGGCACCTGAGGCGTTCGTGGCACTCACCTCCACGACGTAGGTCGTCCCGTTCGCGAGCCCGCTCAGGATCACATCCGCGGCGCCCGGCGATGCGGTGAGGCTCGAGCACGAGGTCGGCGAGCTCGACCCGGAGGACACCTGCGGGCACGAGAACCCCAGGGAGAGGATCGCTGTGCTATAGGTCCCCGAGGAGAAGCTCGATGTGCTGGATCCTATAGCGCCCCCTGCCTCACAGGTGGCGCTCCCGGTGCAAGACACGCTTGTGAGGCCAAGCACCTCGCCTGCGGGCACCGAGGCATCCTGCGGTGACCAGGTGGCTCCGGAGTCGGTCGTGACTTCGAGTACCGGGCCCGTCGGAAGGCCCTGCTCCGTCGTGCCACTGGAAGTCGTGATGCTGGCGGTGGTAAAGCCGGTCGCGTAGCAAGTCCCGCTGCTCGGGCACGACACGCCGTAGAGGACGCCAGAGGCTCCCGCAGGAAGCCCCGCGTCCGGCTGCGACTCGCTCCAGGTGGAGCCCCCGTCGGAAGTCGACCAGGCAAGCGGCGTGGGAGGAGCCGACTGGCCGAAAAATCCCCCCGACACCCCGACCGCCATGCACGAGCTGGCGCTCGGGCACGACACCCGGACAGGCACAGGCACCGGCGCGCCCGACGACGTGCTGACGGCCGAGCCCATGGGGCTCAGAGCCCAGGTCGCACCCCCGTCTGTCGTCTCCACCGATGCGGGGGCGACAAGCGTCGCGGGGGATGTTCCAGACGTGGAGAAGGAGTAGGTGATGCCGACAGCAAGGCATGTGCTCGTATAGGCGCAGGCGATCCCCCCTATGACGAACGGCGAGAAGCCGAGCGCAGGGAAGCTTGCGCTTACCTGCCATGTGGCGCCGCCGTCGGTGCTCGAGATGACCGCCGTCGAGGCCTGCTGCGTAGCGGTGGCGTTCTCGTAGCCGAGCGCGAAGCAGTCCGAACTGCTCGGACACGACACACCCGTGAGCGCGCTCAGCCCCGCCGGGATGCTTCCTTCGTGCCAGGTTGCCCCTGCGTCACTCGTGAAGAGCGTAACGGGGTCGAGGCTCGTACCAGTCGAGGACACGAAATCGTTGGTTCCCACAGCCACGCAGGATGATGAACTGGCGCACGACACCCCCAAGAGCTCAGTCGCTGTGACAGGCACAGGGATGTCAGCCCATGAAGCGCCCCCGTCGCGAGTGACGAGCACGAGCGGGCCCGGCAGGTTCGAGATGCTCGGAGTGCCGTTCGAGACGAGCCCCACGGCCGTGCAGTCCTCCGGGTTCGCGCACGACATATCTGTGACCACGCTGTCCGGCGGAGCAGACGCGCTCTGGAGCACCCAGGTGCCGGCGGGGTCGGGAGACGAGCTCGTCCGAGGCGGGTAGAGGGCGCAGCTCCCGGACCACCAGAGGAGGCACGCGGGCGAGACGCCGGAGCCGGAGGCCACCGAGCGCGCTGCGATCTCGGAGCGGCGCATGGCGGGTTCGGCCTCGGCCTGTCCTTGCGGGGAGACCGCGGGGGTGGCGCTCACACGATAGGAGGTGATCGCAGATCCTCCGTTCGACGCTGGCGGCTCGAAGCGTACTTTCACCTGACCGGCCTCCGGGAGCACCTGGAGGTCACGCACTGCCCCCGGCGGACCGGTGCGCGCGCTCGGAGTGACCGAGGCTGATGCCGTAGACGGCGGGCCACTACCGCGATCGTTCGTCGCCCGGACGACGAAGGTGTACGGCGTGCCGTTCGCAAGCCCGCGTACCGTAGTGGATGTCGCTGGCTGCTTGCCTATCACGACGAGGCCGCTGCACGACGGACAGGACGGGGATGTCGTGACCGTGTACGAGCTGATCGCCTTGCCGTTGTCGGCCGGCGTAACCCAGGACACTGCCGCTTCGGCGTTCCCAGCCGTCGCAAATACCCCCGTCGGAGCCAACGGGGGCCCCACGGGTGTGACAGGAGCGGATGGACCGGAGGAGGGGCTGATCCCTGCGGCGTTCAGCGCCTTCACCGTGAAGAAGTAGCTCGATCCGTCGCTGAGACCGCGTATGGTTGCTCGGAGAGCAACAGGGCAGGCGCCAGTGACGGTCACCTTTTTCCCAGACGGTATCGCCGTCACGACATAGGCACTGACGGGAGCTCCGCCATCTGAGCCAGGAGCGCTCCAGGCCACCGTCGCCTGGCCGTTGCCGCCTTCTGCCGAGACGCCCGACGGAGCACCTGGAGCGGTTGCCCCGCTCGCGAGGCGCGCCCAGTTCGAGAGCGCGAAGCCCCAGGTGCCAGAGAGACTGACCTGTTGGGTGCCAGAACCCGCAGAGGACACCGACACTCCAGAGCCACCGGTGAGCACGTAGGAATGGATCGAGGCGTCGTAGGAGAAGCCTGCCGCAGAACGAGCGGAGGGGAACGTCGAGGGAGCGAGCTTCACCCAGTTGGCGCCGTTCCACGCCCAAGTGCCTCCGAGCAGCCCCGAGGTGCCGCTTCCACCGAAGAGGATATCGCCGTGGCCATGGTCGCCAGGTGCTGCAGTCGATTTCGGAGGGCTGCCTTGCGAGGCGCCATGCGCGCTTCCTCGCGAAGTGGCCGAGGCTGGCGGCCTGTAGGCAGGAGGCGAACGATGAGGAATGGGGCCATAGGCGAACGCCGCGGCCGAGCGCGCCGGTGGCGAAGTAGCCGGGGCGAGCTTCACCCAGTTGGCGCCGTTCCACGCCCAAGTGCCTGCGAGCGGTGCGCCCGAAGCCGACCGCCCTCCGAAGAGCACGAGACCGTGGCCTCCGTCGCCGCGGGACTGCGGGAAGTCGGCAGAGGGACCGCCTGCCTGGCTCGTCCCGGAAATACCCGACCCCGCTGGTACCTTCGCGGTCACGGGCAGAGCCATCCCTGCCAGTGCGCCACGACGAATCGGACCGTAGGCGAACGCCGCGGCCGAGCGCGCCGGCGGGCTCGCGGCAGGGTGGAGCTCCACCCAGTTGCTGCCGTCCCACGCCCAAGTGTCGTCGAGCGGCAGACCCCCGGCCCCGATACCGCCGAAGAGGATGTCCTGGCGAGCCGTAGGGTCGTAGGCAAAGGAGGCGCCGTAACGCGCGGGCGGGCTCGTTGCGGGATGCAGGAGCTTCCACGCTCCATCAGCGAACACCCAGGTGTCTGCGAGCAGCCCGCCTGGACCCTCGCCACCGAAGGCGACCAGGACACCTGCGGACGAGCCGGTGCCAGGAGATCCCGCAACTGGAGGTGCCTCTGCTGTCACGGCTCCAGAGCGAGGGGTAAGGAGTGTTGGATCACAGACAGGCGAGCCCGGCGAGGCAGGTGATGCGCCAACGCCGCCAGAAGGGAGCTCCACGCCTTGTGCGTCAGCGGTCGCTCCGAGGAGCACCGTGGCAAGCGCTGTGATCGAAAGAGCTACACGCCAAAGGACCGATCTGCGCCGAGGCCCCCCCCCCGCTCGGTCGCGTTGGAATTGTCAGGTACTCGCGCCAGTCACGTCGCCAGTTCGCCACAGTTGCCCCCCGTGTCGTCAGCCGGTACCACTAAAGGTAGGGCGCCCGCTACGTCGCGTCAAGGAGCTCCTGATCGCAATGGGCGCAAGCGCGTCCGCGGACGCGTGAGCCTGCCGTCTGCGGCTTCCCAGCCGAACAGGCCGCGCAGGTTTTCCCGCCACGAAGCCCCGAACACATCAGCCTTCCAAAAGCCTCACGCTCCGGGGGCGGAGCCATCCCCGGAAGCTCGGGCCACGAGCTCGCGCAGGCGACCCACCAGAGCAGCGCGCCTGATCTCCTCCTGGGTACCAGAGCCGTCGAGCATCCGGATGGAGACCGTTCCCTCCGCGGCCTCCCGCTCGCCGACGATGACCGCGGCAATGGCGCCCGAGCGATCCGCGGACCTGAGCTGCGAGCGCATCGACTTCCCGTCGAACGCCCGCTGCGATCTGAGCCCCGCCCGCCGGAGCTCGGCAGTCAGGTCCCGCGCGTGGCCACCACCGGCAAGGTCGACGACGAAGGCATGCGGCACCGGCGGGGACACCCCGAAGCACCCCTCCGCGTCGCATGCCAGCAGCACGCGCTCGATGCCTATGCCGAAGCCCACCGCAGGGGTCGGTGGGCCACCGATAGCCTCGACGAGCCCGTCGTAGCGCCCGCCGCCTCCGACCGCGTCCTGGGCGGCCTCGAGCGCCCGGGATCGCAGCTCGAACGTCGTCCTCGTGTAGTAGTCGAAGCCTCTTACGAGCAGCCGGTCCATCGCGTAGGGAATGCCGAGCGCCTCGAGCCCCTGGCGCACTCGCAGGGCGTGCTCGCGGCACTCGTCGCACAAGTACTCCGACAGTGCCGGTGCATCCAGGGACACGGCCCTGCACTCGGGGGTCTTGCAGTCGAGCACCCGGAGCGGGTTCAGCTCCGCTCTATCCCGATGCGCCCCGCACAGGCGGTCGCGCCGATCGTGGAGGTGGGCGGCCAGCACGATCACGTACCCGGGACGGCAGGACAGGCAGCCCATCGAGTTGAGCCGCAGGTCGATCTCCTGTAAGCCGAGCTCCTTGCAGAAATCCGAGGCGAGCGAGACCACCTCCACGTCCAGGTCCGGGTCCGGAGACCCGAGGGCTTCGACGCCGAGCTGGTGATGCTGGCGGTAGCGCCCTGCCTGGGGACGTTCGTAGCGGAACGCCGGCGTCGCGTACCAGGCCTTCCATGGGACTGCGGGCCGGTGCTGCACGAACGCGCGGGCCACGGGCGCAGTGCCCTCGGGGCGCAGAGCGAGCTGCCGGCCTCCCCTGTCCACCAGCTCGTACATCTCCTTGCCGACGACCTCGCTCGCCTCGCCGATCCCGCGCCGGAACAGCCGCACCTCCTCGATCAGCGGGGTGACCACCAGACCGTACCCAGCCCGCCCCGCACTTCGGGCGAAGGACGACACGAGCTGCTCCCAGCGCGAGGATTCCGGCCAGAGCACGTCATGGGTGCCCACCGGCGCGCGCGGAGCCTCTTTGCCGGCTGCGTCGTCCTCCATCTTCAGCTCCGGCGTCCCGGAAGGCTCCGGTAGGCGTCGAACACGCCGTCCAGGTGCTTCACCGAGGCAATGAGGGAATCGAGGTGGCCCGGGTCCGCCAGCTCGACGTCGAAGCGCATGCGGTTGACCCGGTCGCCGGAGGTCTGGCTCGAGGAGGAGACCACGTTCAGGTGGTGCTCTGCCAGCACGCGCGTGACGTCGGCGAGGAGCCGGGCGCGATCAAAGGCGAGCACCTCGATTGAGGCGACGAAGGATGTCGCGGATCCGCTGTCCCACTCCACCTCGATCAGCCGCTCTCTCTCGCCGAGGGAGAGCGATCCCGCGTTGGCACAATCCGAACGGTGCACGCTCACCCCGCGCCCCCGCGTGACGAAGCCGACGATCTCGTCACCCGGCACCGGCGTGCAACATCGCGAGAGGCGCACCATCACGTCGTCGAGCCCCTCCACGTAGACCCCTGCACCCGAGGTCCGGGGGCGGCGTGCTCGCAGTGAAGGCCTCACGGTCGTGGGGAGCTGCTCGTCGGAGCCACCTCCCCTCAGCTCCCGGGCCAGGCGCTGGGCCACGGAGCGCGCCGAGAGGTGGCCATCCCCGATGGCCGCGTGCAGCCCATCGAGGTCGGCGAACCCCATGAGCGTGGAGAGCCCAGCCATGGCGTCGGAGCTCGCGATCTTCTGCACCGGGAGACCTTCCCGCCTCAACGCCTTCAGAAGCTCCTCACGCCCGTTTTCGATCGCGTCCTCGCGGCGCTCGCGGCTGAACCACTGCCTGATCTTGTTGCGGGCGCGGGGGGAAGCCACTATCTGGAGCCAGTCGCGTGACGGCCCGGCAGAGGAGATCTTCGAGGTGATGATCTCCACGGTGTCCGCCGACTGCAGCTTTGTGTCGAGGGGGACGAGCCGGCCGTTCACCTTGGCACCAATACAGCGATGCCCGACCTCGGTGTGGATTGCATAGGCGAAGTCGATGGGGGTGGAGCGTGCGGCCAGGGCGATGACCTTGCCCTTCGGGGTGAAGACGTAGACCTCGTCCTGCTCGAGGTCTACCTTCAACGACTCGAGGAACTCGAGGGGATCGGTTGTGTCGTGCTGCCAGTCGACGATGCGCTGGAGCCACGCCATCTCCGCGGTGCTCGATCCGCCAGCGTGCCCTTCGGCCTTGTAGCCCCAGTGGGCAGCGATGCCGAACTCCGCCCGGCGGTGCATCTCCGTCGTGCGGATCTGCACCTCTATCGGCTTGCCCTCCGGGCCGATCACCGTCGTGTGCAGCGACTGGTAGAGGTTGAACTTCGGGCTGTTGATGTAGTCCTTGAACCTTCCTTGCACTGGGCTCCATATTGCGTGGATGGAGCCGAGTGCCGCCCAGCAGTCCTTCTCGGACTCGACCACGACCCGGATCCCCACGAGGTCGTAAATCTCGTCGAACTCCTTGTGCCGGACCACCATCTTCTCGTAGATGCTCCAGAGGTGCTTGGGGCGCCCGGTTACCTCTGCCACAACTCCCGAGGACTCGAGCCGCTCGGAGACAGCGACCAGCACCCGCGCCAGATGCGCCTCACGCTCGGGAGCCCTGCTCAGGACCATTTGCTCGATCTCCGCATAGCGCTTGGGCTGCAGCGTGGCGAACGCAAGGTCCTCGAGCTGCCACTTCACCCCCTGGATACCCAGGCGGTGTGCCAGAGGAGCGTATATGTCGAGGGTCTCCTGGGCGGTCCGACGCTGCTTCCACTCCGGCATCGCGGAGATCGTCCTCATGTTGTGCAGGCGATCGGCGAGCTTTATGACGAGCACCCGCCAGTCGCTCGCCATCGCAACCAGCATCTTGCGAACGGTCGCTGCCTGCTGTGCCTCCTTGGAGTCGAACTGCAGGCGGTCGAGCTTCGTGACGCCGTCCACGATGCTCGCGACCTCGGGGCCGAAGCGCGTCTCGATGTCTCCGAGGAGCAATCCCGTGTCCTCTATCGCGTCGTGGAGCAGCGCCGCCACCACCGAGCGAGCATCGAGGCCCAGCTCCGCCACGATCGTGGCCACTGCCACCGGGTGGACTATGTAGGGATCCCCGGTCTGGCGCGTCTGGCCGCGATGCGCCCTCTCGGCCACCTCAGCCGCATCGGACACCACCGCCAGCTCCTCTGGAGACAGCCTCTGGCTCGAGCGCTCGAGGGCCTCGAACAAGCCCCGGGCCACGCCGCCTACCATGCCGCCTGCCATGCCGCCGTGCTCGCGCGGGGGCTCGTGCCCGCTGGCGACGCCCAGCACCTCCACCATCACGTTCTCCCTGGCGAGCTGGCGATATCAGGCAAGCGGCCCATGAACCAAGGCTACTCCCAAGCCCTGCACAGATCGGGACGCCGGCCGAGCTACCTTCGACGCCCGCCCTTGCCCTTGCGCGCCTTGGCGGGGGGCCGCCTCTGGCCGGGCGCCCGCTGCTTGGCCGCGCCCGAACGCTGGGCGGGCGCGGCAGCGTCTGGGGCACCGTTGGTCGCCGGACCCGCCGGCCCGCCCTGTGCCCCGGCGGTGGACGCCGCGACGTTGGAGCCGTCTCCATCGACTCCGCTACCAGCAGATCCGGCTGCAGGCGATCCGCCCGAGCCCCCGCGTGCCGGAGGGCTCGAGGCTCGGCGAGTGCCTGCCGGCCGGCCGGCCCCCGCCTGGGCCGTGCCAGCTTGGGTCGTGCCAGTTTGGGCCGTGCCGGTCTGCGCGGTGCCAGCCCGGGCCACTGCGCTCTGCCCCCCCGGGCGCTGTGCGCGACCTGGTTTGATCACACCGCCAGGACGGCTCGCGCCCTGGGCACGTGATGCCGGCCTCTTCGCCGACCCCGAACGCTGGCTGCCCGGTGCTGGAGCGGTGGAGGTGAGGAGAGCTGCGGCCCGCGGGGTGAGCAGGCCCGAGCGGTCCCCGCGGCTCGCCAGCTTCTGCCGTATCGACGCATAGCGCGGCTCGCGCTCCTTCATCTGGGACAGCAGGGGCGACGCTATGAAGATCGAGGAATATGCACCGGAAGTGAGCCCGATCACCAGGGCCAGCCCGAACTCCTGCAACGTCGTAGCGCCGAGCAGCTCAGCGCCTATGAGGAGCACCGACAGCACCGGGATGATGGCAACCAGGGAGGTGTTGACAGAGCGCGCGAGCACCTGGTTCATCGAGAGGTTCACCACGTCTTCGTAGGTCATCCGCCCAGACGCGCCGAGCCCCTTGGTGTTCTCGCCCACGCGGTCGAACACGACAACGGTGTCGTAGAGGGAGTAACCGAGGATCGTGAGGATTGCTATGACGGTGTCCGGAGTGACCTGCAGGCCTGTGAGCGAGTAGACCCCTGCCGTGACGAGCAGGTCGTGCACCACGGCTACCAAGGCCGCCACCGCCATCTTCCACTCGAAGCGCACCGATATGTACACAACGATCAGCACGAAGAAGACGAGGAGCGCAATAATGGCCTTCTGGGTGACCTGCCCTCCCCATGTGGGGCCCACTTCGTTCAGCGAGACCTGGGATGCCGGAACGTGGGCAAGCTTGCCCAGCGCGGCAGCGACGCTCTGATCTATTCGGTTGCGCTGTGCGGCCGGGAGGCTGTTCAGGTCCGCCTGAGCGTCCACCGTCTTGCCTCCGAGGATCTGCACGACGGGCTGCGAGACGCCCTCGCTGCGCAGCACGCTCGTCACCTTCGCCGCGCTCACTCCCGGTGCGAGCACCTCCCAGGAGGTGCCTCCGCGGAACTCGATCCCGAGGTTGAGACCCCGGATTCCGAACGAGGCGATCCCTGCGAGGATCACGAGGAGCGAGATGAGGTACCAGCGGCGCCTCCGACCCACGAAGTCGAAGGACGTCTCGCCGCGGTAGAGGCGCACCAGCGCGTTGGGCCTCGGCGTGCCGGCGCCGTCGAGCGTGGGAGCAGCGGTGGTCGTCGTCACGGCGCGACCCCTGCCGTTACGCTAGGCGCTCCATTGGCCTGAGAAGGGCTGTTCATGGCGAGACCACTGGCCATTCCGAGCACTCGAGCCTCCGTCACCGTGCGGTTGCGACCCAGCATTATCACGAGCGGCCTCGTGAAGAAGAAGGTCATGAACACGTCGAGCAGGGTGGAGAGACCGAGGAAGAACGCGAACCCCTTCACTGCCCCGATGGCCAGCCACCAGAGCACGAAAGCGCCGATGAAGGAAACCGCATCAGCCGCAAGCACGGTCCGGAAGGCGCCCCGGAAGCTCTTGTCCACGCTCGTACGGATCGAGCGCCCTGCACGAGCCTCGTCCTTCAGCCGCTCGAAGTACACGACATAGGAGTCCACTGTTATCCCGATCGACACGATCACGCCGGTGACCCCAGCCAGGTCGAGCGTCAGGCTTAGGCTCGAATGCCCGAGGGCCGACACCAGCGCCCACAGCAGCCCCCCCGTGAGGGCGAGGCCCGCGATCACCACCGCGCCGAGCGCCCGGTAGTAGAAGAGCATGTAGAGCATCACGAGAGCCAGGCCCGCAATGCCTGCGAGCAGCCCGGCTCTTAGAGAGGACTTGCCGAGGCTCGGCGAGACCGTCTGGGTGGTGAGCCTGTCGAGGCGCACGGGGAGAGCGCCGTATTGCAGAACGAGGGCGAGCTGCTTTGCGGTCGACTGGGTGAACCCGCCGCTTATCTGTCCCTGGCCACCAAAGGAGGTGAACGTCGACTGTGTAGGTTGGATGAACGGCGCCGACTCGACCTTGCCGTCCAAGTCGATCGCGACCATCTGGTGGAAGTTCTTCTGGGCCACCGCATCCCACTTCGCAGAACCCGACGAGGTGAGGGTATAGGCCACCACCCACTGGCCGGCAGTGGTGAACTGCGCTGATGCCGAGGATATCGCCGCACCACCGAGCTGCGAGGGACCGAGGAGGTAGCGCTGGGCCTGCTGGGTGGTCCCCGGCGCCGCCGGGAGCAGGACTGTGGCTGACGCATTATCGGCTTTCGGGGAAGTGCTCGGGTAGGAGGCGAGGGCGGGGTCCGGGCCGATCGGGTTCGAGCTGAACCCTCCCGGTGCAGACGCGTTCGGCTTCACTCCGAGGTTCGCAGCAGTCGTCTGGTACTGCGCAGGGCAACTCGTAGGCAGGGGCCCGGGTGAGGCCGGCGCCGGGGGCTTGGCACCCTTGGCACCCTTCGGCGGCGTGGGTGGCGTGTACGGCGGGGCGAAGCAGAGCACGGGCCGGAAGTAGAGCTGAGCCGTCGTGCCGAGTGTGGAGATGACCCGCTGTGTATTGGTCACGCTCGGGAGCTGCGCCACGATGTCGGTGCCCTGCCTCCCCACCGTCGCTCCCGAAACGCCGAGGCCGTTCACCCGGTCGTTCATGATGGTTATCGCCTCGTTCAACACGTTGGACGACACCGGGTGCGCCGGGCGATAAACGACGGACAGACCACCCGCGAGATCCAGACCCAGCCGGGGTGACCACCCTGCTGCGAAGGTGGCACCGAGGGCGCCGAGCACGACGACGACAACGCCGACAGCGCTCACCACGAGAGAGCGCTTCATCGCGGGCGCCGCTTCCTCGGCCCGGCGGTACGCGCCCCTTCGACCCCCTCGCCAGATGCACGGCCGTTGGTCTCTGCTCGCGAGCCGCTGGCACCGCCTTCCTCCCCGCCAGGCAGGTCACCGTGCTCCCCCACGACCTCCTCGCCGTGATCCTCGCCGGAGCCGTCCTCGGAGCCTTCCTCGGGATCGTCCTCCGCTTCGTAGGCATCGCCGTCATAGGTGGCACCCGAAGGGTCGCTTTCGCCGTTATCCGGAGCGTCATCGTCCCCGTCGGCGGGCTCGTCGTCGGCATCCCAGGGCGCCCCGAGCTCCGAGGCGTCCTCGTGCTCGCCCCTGCCGGCGCCGCTCGCCTCGGCAGCGGAGCTGAGCCTCTGGCCGAGGGCGGAGCGCAGCAGCACGATGGTGACGTCCGGTGCCACCTCGAGAGTCACCTTGTCGGACTCGAGCTCGACCACCGTCCCGAAGATGCCGGAGGTGGTGAGGACGTCGTCGCCCACCTGGACCTCGTTCAGCAACTGGCGCTGCGCCTTCGTGCGTTGGGACTGCGGGCGCATGAACATCCGCCAGAGCACGTAGCCTATGGCTACCAGGAACAGCAGGTAGAAGATTGTCCCCGACGCCGAGGACGACGTCTTGGAGCTGGTGGCATGAGCGGCTGCGAGGATGATGGCTGTCGGCAAGGGAATGGTGCCTCTCGATGAAGTTGGCATGGCACGCGACCCGCCTGCGGGCCCGCGCCCGGGAGCGCAAAGCCAAGAGGTTAGCCCAGCGCGAGCGTCAAGCCGTGCCCACCCCCTGGAGCGAGTCCAAGATGCTCGAAGGCGCGCGGTGTAGCCACGCGCCCCCTTGCCGTGCGCTGGACAAGGCCTCGGTGGAGCAGGTACGGCTCGTACGCGTCCTCTACGGTACCAGGCTCCTCGCCCACGCAGTGCGCAAGGGTGCCGAGGCCCACAGGGCGACCCCCGAAACGAGTGCACAAGACGTCCAGTATGGCCCGGTCCACCTTGTCGAGACCGAGGTCGTCCACACCGAACACCGCAAGGCCGGCCGCTGCCAGCTCGTCGGTTATCCGACCCTCCGCCCGCACCTCCACGAAGTCCCTGACCCGGCGGAGGAGGCGGTTGGCGATGCGCGGGGTGCCCCGGGAGCGCTCGGCTATCAGCCTCGCACCTCCCGGCGTGATGTCCACCCCGAGGATGCCGGCAGAGCGCACTACGACCTCCTCGAGCTCCGCGGCGCCGTAGAGGTCCAGCCTGCCTACGAAGCCGAAGCGGTCGCGAAGTGGGCCCGTGAGCAAACCCGTGCGAGTCGTGGCGCCGACGAGCGTGAAGCGTGGGAGGTCGAGCCTTATCGACCTCGCAGTAGGGCCCTTGCCGATGAGGATGTCGAACTGGAAGTCCTCCATGGCCGGGTAAAGGACCTCCTCCACCGGACGCGGTAGCCGGTGGATCTCGTCGATGAACAGCACGTCCCCCGCGTGAAGGTCCGTGAGGATTGCGGCGAGGTCGCCCGAGCGCAGCAGGGCAGGTCCCGAGGTGATGCGCATGCCCACCCCCATCTCGGCGGCCACGACTCCTGCGAGGGAGGTCTTTCCGAGGCCAGGGGGGCCGGCAAATAGAACATGGTCCACGGGCTTGCCACGGCGCCTCGCGGCCTCGAGCAGGATCTCCAGATGCTCGATGAGCTGTGCCTGCCCGATGAACTCCGAGAGACGCCTCGGGCGCAGCCTGGCTTCCTCGGCCACCTCGGCCGGACCTGGGCCCGGGTCGAGGGCCCTCCCCGTGTCGAGGTCGAACCCCCTGTCGAGGTCGAGCCCCGTGTCGTCGGCGGTCTCTTCTGGGCCGAGCGGTGTGAGCGGCGGCTCCTCCGGGCCCGGGCCTCGCGACAAAACCTCACGTCGAGGGCTCATCGCGAGGAGGCCAGCTCTCGAAGAGCACCCTTCAGCAGCTCTTCCACGCTGCCTTCGCTCGGCAACGACGCCATGGCCCCGCGTACCTCGTCGGGCCCGTAGCCGAGCTCCACGAGCGCTGCACGTATGTCGGAATGTCCGGAGCTCCCGCCCGCCTCCGGCACAGTCCCGACTGCACCTGGCATCTGGCCGTCGGCGAAGCTGGGCGCGAGCTCGAGCAGCAGACGCTGGGCCGTCTTGCGCCCGACGCCTGGGACCGAGCAGAGCGCGTCGACGTCCGCCGCCTGCACCGCGCGGAGCAACTCCTCGGGTCCGAGCACCGAGAGCACGGCGAGCGCCAGCGACGGACCGACCCCGTGAGCACCGATCAGCGCCTCGAAGACCCGGCGCTCCGCCAGGCTCGAGAACCCGTAGAGGACGATCGCGTCTTCGCGAACATGGGTGTGCACGTGCAGCTCCACGGCAGTCCCCACCGAAGAGAGAGAGGAGACCAGATTCGCCGGGACGGACACCCTGTAACCCACGCCCCCGACCCCGACGAGCACCTCGCCCGTAGCCAGGCGCTCGAGCAGCGTTCCTCGCAGCCAGCCAATCATTGAGCCTCCCTTCGTGACAGCAGGTCCCTTCGTGACGACAGGTCCCTTCGTGACGACAGGTCCCTTCGTGACGGCGTTCCGGATCGGTCCGAGTGAGCTCGCTGCCCAGCCGTCTTCGCGCTTAGCGCGAGGCTGCGGCGCAGCGGCTCGGAAGCCAGATGGCACAGCGCGAGCCCGAGAGCGTCCGCCACGTCAGGCGGACGCGGGGGAACGGAGAGGCCGAGGACCTGGGCGACCATGCGCTGGACCTGCGCCTTGGTCGCGTTCCCATAGCCGACGACAGCCTGCTTCACCTCGTTGGAGGTGTACTCGGCTACTTCGCAGCCGCCCTCGGCTGCAGCCACGAGAGCGAGCCCGGCTGCCTGGGCAACCGAGGTCGCCGTCAGGGCATTGGTCTGAAAGAACACGCGCTCTACGGCGACCGCGTCCGGGGCCACCTCGGCCACCAGCGCGCGCAGGTCCACCAGCAACGCAGAGAGGCGCTCCGCCACGCACTCCCTGGTGTCCGTGGTGATCACCCCGCCGGCCACCGCCCTCGGCCCTCTGGCGTCGCGCTCGAGCACGCCGTATCCGCATCGCGACAGCCCCGGATCGATACCAAGCACGAACACCCGTTCTAGCTTAGCTCCGAGAACCGGGCGCCTGGTGGATGCCACCGGCATCCTCCAGCGGAGGCTCTCAGCTCTCGGCGGCAGCCGCGAGAACCTCGTCAGAAATGTCGAAGTTGGACCAGACGGCCTGCACGTCGTCGTGGTCGTCCAGCGCTTCCACCAACCTGAGCACGCGGCGCGCCTCGCCGTCGTCGGAGACGGGCACCACCGTGGTGGCGACGAGGGCCAGGTCCGCAGACAGCGGGGTGAACCCCGCCGCCTCGAGCGCAGAGCGCACGGCTGCCATGTCCTGGGGCGCGCACACGAGCTCCCAGCGGTCCTCCTCGTCGACCAAGTCCTCCGCGCCTGCGTCGAGAGCGGCTTCCATGATGGCGTCTTCGTCCGCGTCACGCCCGAGCACGATCATCCCTTTGCGGGAGAACTGCCACGCCACTGCACCCGGCTCGGCGGTAGAGCCGCCGTTCCTCGAGAAGATGTTGCGGATCTCCGCACCGGTGCGGTTGCGGTTGTCGGTGAGGCACTCCACGATGACCGCAACGCCCCCGGGTGCGTATCCCTCGTAGGAAACCGGCTCGTAGCGCACCCCCTCGAGCTCGCCGGTGCCCCGCTTTACCGCCCTCTCGATGGTGTCCGCCGGCACCGATGCGGAGCGCGCCTTGTCGAACATCGTCCTGAGTGTCGGGTTGGCGTCGAGATCTCCTCCACCCTCACGCGCCGCAACCTCTATCTGGCGTATTAGCTTCGCGAAGAGCTTGGCGCGCGCCTTGTCGACAGCCGCCTTGCGATGCTTGGTGGTCGCCCATTTCGAATGCCCTGACATGTCTCAGCACCTCCCGTCGAGTCTCATACGCTCGCAGCCGCCATCGCCACGAAAAGCCTGTGGAGGCGGCGGTCAGCCGTCAGCTCCGGGTGGAAGGTCGAAGCGATCACACTGCCCTGCCTGCACAAGACCGGGCTCCCGAGGCCGTCCAGGGAGCCCGTGTCACCGGTGCCACTCAGGGTATCCGCTACGGCGAGGCGGGCCAGGACCTCGACCTCCGGACCAGCCGACTCCACCGCCGGCGCTCGTATGAACACACCGTGCAAAGGAGGGTCTCCAAGGCACGGGACCTCGATGTCCGCCTCGAAGGAGTCCACCTGCCGCCCCGATGCGTTGCGCCTCACCGTGATGTCCATCGCCCCGAAGCTACGCTGGTCCTGGCGACCGTCTCTCACCCCCGCCGCCAGCATTATCATCCCCGCGCAGGTGCCCATCGCCGGAAGCCCCGCTGCGATCTCCTTGGCCAGGGGCTCGAAGATCCCCGAAGAGGACATGAGCATAGACAGGGTCGTCGACTCGCCCCCTGGTATGACGATGGCCGCGATACCCAGAAGGTCGTGGGGACTGCGGACAAGGCGTGCTGATGCCCCGGCGTCAGCCAGGGCGGCCGCATGCTCCGCGAAGGATCCCTGCAGGGCGATCACGCCTATTTCCACCTGGGGGCACCTCCGCGAGGCCTCTACCAGCCACGATCGGCCAGGCGCTCCCGCACACCCAGCGCGGACTGGCCCGCCATTGGTGCGCCGAGGCCGCGGCTCACCTTCGCCACGATCTCAGGGTCTGCGAAGTGGGCGGTCGCCTCGACGATCGCACCCGCACGCCGGGCCGGGTCCTCGCTCTTGAAGATCCCCGAACCCACGAACACAGCCTCGGCCCCCAGCTGCATGACCAGGGCGGCGTCGGCCGGAGTCGCAATTCCACCAGCGCAGAACAGGGGCACGGGCAGCCTACCGGTGCTCGCTACCTCGGCAACGAGGTCGATTGGAGCCCCGAGCCTCTTAGCCCACGAATAGTGCTCCGACGGGTCCGCCGCCGACAAGCTCTTGATATCGCCGACGATGGATCGCAGATGGCGTACAGCTTCCACTATGTCACCCGTGCCGGCCTCGCCCTTAGAGCGGATGAGAGCCGCCCCCTCGGAGATCCTCCTCAGGGCTTCACCCAGGTTCGTGGCGCCGCACACGAACGGCACCCGAAAGCGCCACTTGTCGATGTGGTTCTCCTCGTCCGCCGGTGTCAGCACCTCGCTCTCGTCCACGTAGTCGACACCGAGGGCCTCGAGAACCTGCGCCTCCGCGAAGTGCCCGATGCGCGCCTTGGCCATCACTGGGATGGTCACGGCGTGCTGTATAGCTTCGATCAGGGCAGGATCGCTCATCCGAGCCACGCCACCCTCCGCCCTGATGTCCGCCGGAACCCTCTCGAGCGCCATCACCGCAACCGCGCCCGCGTCCTCGGCCACGAGGGCCTGCTCCGCCGTTACCACGTCCATGATCACCCCGCCGCGGAGCATCTCAGCGAGACCACGCTTCACCGTGTCCGTACCCTTGGAGGGCGCGCTGCCTGACTCTGCTGCAGGTGACTCTGCTGCAGGTGACTCTGCTGCAGGTGACTCTGCTGCACGTGACTCTGCTGCAGGTGACTCTGCTGCAGGGCCGGCTGCTTGGGTCATGCAAGCCATGATACCGGCTCCCCGGAAGCGGCGTGCCTAGTTCGAGTAGTCACAGCTCTGAGAGCGCAGCGATCCTGATGCCGGGCGCATCGAGCTCCCCGGTGAGGCTGTCGGGATCGTCGGGGGGATCGATCGCTACGGTCCAGAGCCAGCTCGTCGCACCGAGCACTCCCGAGGCCACGCGGCCGGTCCTGCTCCCGAGACCCGCTCCGGCGCGCCCCGCTCCGGCGCGCGCAGCTATCGCCTCGAGGGCGTCGCGAAGTCCTGGTGGGTACCGTGTAACCCTCACGGCAGACTGGTCGCAGCTCATCTCGCGGCCGCGCCCTGCCAACACGTGGACCAACGAGGCAGCCTTGCTCGGTCCCAGCGCTGCTACCGGAAGCGCGACGGCAGCAGCAACGGTCCCGCGTGCGGCTTCTGCGCGGTTCACATGCACCAGCTCGTGCGCGAGCACGCCTTCGAGCTGCACGAGGCTCAATCCGTCGACCAGGCCCCTCGTGACCACGAGAGCGACTCGCCGGTGAGGACCTCCGAGAACGAGCGCATCGGGCCAGTCGACATCGAGCAACCGGATCTCCGGCATCGCAAGTCCCATTGTCGTGCAGATCCCGTCTACGAGGTTGTACAGGCGGGGAAGCTCATCCTCGGACGCAGGCACTGCACCGAGCCACCTGAGCAGCACGGGCGCGGATGCGTACCACACGAGAATGCTCGTAGCCACGCATGCCACGATGCCGGTGACCAGCCCGGCAGCCAGCGATGCCAGCGAGCCGATCAGCGCCACGAGAAGAACCCCGACCAGCACCCCGGGAACGAGTGCGAGCAGCGCCGCATTTCTACGATTGCGCAATGCGATCTTGTCTGCGCCAGCGCGAACGTCGCGCGCGGCGGCTTCCCAGAGAGCCGCAGCCCCTTCGCTGCCGACACCCTGCCCGTTGCCACTGTGCCGCTCAGCAGTGTGCCGGTTGCCTCCCTGCCGGTTGGAACCCTGCCGGTTCGCACTGTGCCGGTTGGAACCCTGCCGGTTCGCACTGTGCCGGTTGGAACCCTGCCGGTTGGAACCCTGCCGGTTGGCGCTTCGCTGGTCAGCCATCGCTGACAGTGTATGCCGGACAGGCGCGGGCCAGGCTCTCGAGTAGCTCTCAGCGCCCGGCCATAGCGCGCCGGTAGATATCTACGTAGGTGGCACAAATTGCGTCCATCGACCACTGCCTGCTCCAACGGTCGCGCGCTACCACCGAGGAGCGGCTTGCCAGGCCCGCACCGCGGCGCACGCTTTCCAGCGCACCGAGCAGCGCATTACACAGCGCCCCAGCGTCACCTGGAGCCACTAGGACCCCGTGGCTGCCGAGCACCGATCTGTAGCCAGGCAAGTCGCTCGCGACCACCAGGCAACCTGCGGCCATTCCCTCGGCAAGAACTACCCCGAACGACTCACCCGCGAGGGAGGGAACGCACAGGATGTCCGCACCTCGCATTCTCCGTGCCAGCTCGAGGTCGCCCACGCGCCCGAGCCATTCGACTCGGGACAACCCGATGGCCTTGCGGCGCAACGAGGAAGTCTCGGGGCCCTCGCCGGCAACCCAGAGCACCGGCTCTGCGCCGCCAGGACGCTCCCTGGTACGAGCCTGCACGCCGGCGAACGCATCCAGGAGCACGCCGAGACCCTTGCGCTGCTCGTGGCGTCCCGCGAAGAGGACGGTCGGCGCATCGGCGGGCCACGGCTCGACGTCGGCAAAGCGCGTGAAGTCGATGCCGTTGCCGACGATCTCGTAGCTGCCTCCGCTGATCGCCATCGCAGTCGCCGCTGCCGCCTCCGAGACCGCGCAGCGGACCCGCAGTCGGCGTGCAGCAACCCTTGCCACTGGGGCCAGCAGGCGGTAGAGAGCGTCAGTGCCCGCCCGGTGGAAAGTGCCGATGAGTGGTGTGCCGCACAGTGGAGTGCCGGCGAAAGCCACGCACGCCCAGTTCGGACCCGGCGCGAACGGCTCGTGGAGATGCGCGACGTCGTAACCGCCACCCGCCAGCTCCGCGAGTGCCCTGACCGACGCTGCCGGCGACAGGGCGATCGGTGCCACGGAACCGTTTCCACGCACGGGTATGGACGATCCCAAAAGCACGAGCCGCACTGCGTCGATGCCCAGCCGCTCCGAGAGGTCGTGCGTGGAGTCCTCTGCGGGAGCGAGGACTCGGACGTCGTGGCCCATGCGGGCAAGGCCGGCAGCCATCCCCACGACCTGGCCCTGCACGCCACCAGGCAGGCTCAGGCTGTAGGGGCAGAGCAGTGCGACCTTCACCTCGATCTTCCTGCGCTACCTCGCTCAGCGAGCACCCCGGGCGCTGGCGGGTCGCCGGATCCGGAGCCCGCGAGCGATGCGGATCCTCGCACGCGCTCGCGCGCTCCCGGGTCGTCGGGCCAGTTCGGCTGGAAGAGGTGCCACTGCTCGGGCGCTCGGCTTATCAAGCCCTCGAGTTGCCGGGCCACCTCCTGCGTGACGCGCCTGACATCGTCCCGGAAGCTGGCCTGCCTGAGAGTCGGGATCGGGGCGTTGACCACTGCCGTGTGGTCCCTGCCTGGTCCCGAGTAGACGGCAGCGGTCAACAGGGCGGCCCCAGTCCGGAGGGCAAGAGTCGCGGGACCCGCCGGCAGGGTCGTCCGCTCGCCGAAGAGATCGACCTCGACGCCGTTCCCGGTCAGATCCCGGTCGGACACGAGCCCGACCAAGCCACCGGCGCGCAGCCGCTCCAGCAACACCTTCCCCGAACCTGGCCCCAGCATCACTACCTCCAGGCCTATCGCGCTCCGCCCGGCCGTGAACCACCGAGCGAGCTCCGGGGGCTCGACCGGCTCCGCGATGACTGTCATAGGAGATCCCTGGAGCGCGAGCCAGGCACCTCCCCACTCCCAGCTCCCGACGTGAGGGAGCGCCAGCACCACCCCGTTGCCAGCACGCTTGGCCGCAACCAGATGCTCGATCCCGCGTTCGATCAGCATCCTCGCCTCGACCACCTCCGCAGCCAGCGCGGGAAGCCTTGCTCCTTCGACCCAGTAGCGCCCGTAGGACATGAACGCACGCCGTGTCCAGCGCCTCAGCTCTCCCTCGCCGAGCTCTGCTCCGAGCACGCGCCGCAAGTGCCTTGCGTACATGGCACGCTCGTCGGCACGCGCCGCCATGAGCATTGTGCTGACTACAGCCCCGGCCCCGAAGGCGATCGGCTCGGGAAGGCGCCTGAGCGCCTCGCCGAGGCCGCGGTATACGAGGTAGGTGGCACGACCTCGGACAGACGGCGCGATCGCCGAGGCCCGCGCCGCTCCCCTGGGTGCGCGCTCCCGGCCGATGGGATCCTGGCCTTCTCGCTGCAACACTCGCTCAGGCAGCCTTTAGAGGCCTAGAGGCCCAGCGGATAGGGGGGTTGGATCAGGGAGCCGTTCATCCAGACGAGCAGGGCAAGGCGGAGGAGGAAGGGCAGGCTGGAGTGCCTGTCCAACGACGACAACGCCGCGATGCGAAGTCTGGGGGACGGCAAGCCCGGCATCCCTATCCGCTGAACCTCTCAGGAAGCGCCGCCGGTAGGGCGCCTCGGAGGACGGTCGCGCTGGCGTGAGTATCCCGTACTCGCCCGGGGCCTCCAGCGACCCGCTGCGCTTCCAGAGGCAACCTCGGCGCGCCGCGCGCGCCAGCGGTGGAAGGCGGTGCCGGTCCGCCTGTGCACCACGGGTCCTCCCGGCGATCCGCTCGGCACTGCCACAGAGGACAGCCCTGCGCCCGATGGCCTGGCGGAAGGGTGCGCGGAGAAGCGCGCCTGTCGCCAGACACGCCAGCGTGAGTCCACCCGCCCCTCGTGCCAGCGAACCAGCTGGGGCTCGCGGGCACGCCTGGTGGCGTCACCGCTGTCCGCAGCCAACCACACCCTCCGGAAGCGTCCCACGGCAGTCGCCAAGACGGCTGCCAGCATCACGGCGAGCCCTATAGCGAGAGCCGGTTCCCAAATCGACGCAGCGAGCAGCGTGGCACCGAGCGCGATCAGGCGTTCGGCTCTCTCCATCAGACCGCCCTTCGCATCTATGCCCAGAAGCTCTCCCTTTGCCCTCTCGTAGGACACGAGAGCCGTAGCTGCGTACAGGGCGAAGGCAAGCATGGCATCGAGACCATGCCCGCTGGCCACGAGGAACCAGGCGATGCCACCGAGCACCAGCGCATCGGAGACCCGGTCGGCCACCGAGTCGAAGAAGGCGCCGCGTGCAGACGCTCTTCCGGAAGCCTTCGCCACCGGGCCGTCGAGGAGATCGGCCACGGCTGCCAGCACCATGAGCACCAGACCGAGCAGCAGATGTCCCGTCGCTATTGCCAGCGCTGTAGCCAGGGACGCCGCAAGACCGAACGCCGTCAATACGTCGGCGCTCACGCCCGTGTGCTTCAGGAACTTGCCTACTGGCGCAGTAGCGCCATCAACGCTGTGCCGCCACCGGCCGTCGAACATATATCGGCTCCTCCGGGGAACGCTCTCCACCATGTTACCAGGTTGGGGGCTACCAGGTTGGGGGCTACCAGGTTGGGGCGCAGGCATCCATGCCTGACTGGGTGCCTGCGTGCCTACCACCGGAGAGCAGGGTGCCTTCGCTGCCGGTAGGCTCGTGCACCAAACGACCCTGCAGGGGGGCGCCTCTGGCGCCGTCAACTCGAGGGAGGTACTGGAGTGCCGAGCGATGCACCCGCAAACATCCGGAACGTGGCTCTCGCCGGTCACAACGGTGCCGGGAAGACTTCGCTGGCCGAAGCCCTTCTCGCCTGCACTGGCGCCATCTCGCGCGCCGGCCGGGTGGACGACGGAACGGCCACCTGTGACTTCGACCCCGAGGAGACGCGAAGGCGCATGTCTTTGTCGCTCTCGCTGGCACCGTTCCGGGTCGGCGACGTCAAGGTGAACCTGATCGACACACCGGGATATGCAGACTTCTTCGGCGAAGTGCGTTCTGCCTTCTTCGCCGCCGGCCTTGCCGTCCTCGTGGTAAGCGCCGTCGAGGGGGTCGAAGCCCAGGCCGTAACGGCCTGGGAGCTTGCCGCGGAGCTCGGGCTGCCACGCATGATCTTCGTGAACAAGCTCGACCGGGAGAGGGCGAGCTTCGATCGCGTGCTCGACGAGCTCGTCGCCAACTTCGGCTCCGGTATAGCTCCCCTGGAGCTCCCGCTCGGTGAGGAGGCAGCCTTCCGAGGCATAGCCGACCTGCTGAGCGACGAGGCCATCGTCTACGACGCGAGTGCCGCGCCAACGCGGGGCCCCATTCCCGAGCAGCTCGCACCGAGGGAGAAGCGTGTGCGGGAGCAGCTCGTCGAGGGGATCGTGGTCGCAGACGACGCCCTCATGGAGCGATATCTCGAAGGAGACCTGCCCTCCGCCGGCGAGCTCGAGAAGGCCCTCGCTTCGGGAATAGCTGCGGGTAGCGTGTTCCCCGTGGTCTGCGGCTCCGCAGCAACGGGAGTGGGCGTGGACCGGCTGGCCAACCTGCTCGCAGAGCTTGCGCCGTCGGCTGACCACGCTGGCGTGCCGGAGGCCTCCGGCGCAGGGCAGCCCATCCAGATCTCCTGCGACCCCGCGGGGCAGCCCCTTGCAGCCGTCTTCAAGACCCTGTCGGACCCCTACGTGGGCAAGATCTCCCTCCTCAGGGTCCTCTCGGGCACGATCAGACCCGACAGCACCCTCGTCAACCCGAGGACCCACACCGAGGAGCGCCTCCATGTTCTCCAACTCATAAGGGGCAAGGACACCGAGCCGCTCTCCGAAGCCCAAGCCGGGGACCTGATCGCCGTGCCAAAGCTGTCGAGCACGGCCACGGGAGACACGCTCGCCCCCAAGGGGACCCCCGTGATCGTCTCGTTCCCCGAGCCCGAGCCGGCAGTGCTCTCGGTTGCGATCCGCCCCAAGTCCAAGGGCGACGAGGACAAGCTGATGACCGGCCTGCACCGCCTCCAGGAGGAGGACCCCTCCCTCCAGGTGCGGCGCGTCGACGAGACTCACCAGACCCTCCTGTCTGGGACCGGCGAGACGCACCTGGCGGTCGCGTGCGAGAAGCTCCACCGCAAGTTCGGCGTGGAAGTGGAGACCGAGGATCTCCTGGTGCCCTACCGGGAGACGATCACAGCTCGCTCCCAAGCCGAGGGAAAGTACAAGAAGCAGACCGGCGGACACGGCCAGTTCGGAGTGGCCGACCTCCGGGTCGAGCCGCTCGAGCGGGGCCAGGGCTTCGAGTTCGTGGACGCGGTCGTAGGAGGCGCCATTCCCAAGCAGTACATACCGGCCGTGGAGAAGGGAGTCCTCGAGGCGATGTCACAGGGCGGGCCGCACGGGTTCCCCGTCGTGGACGTCAAGGTCACCTGCTACGACGGGAAGTACCACCCCGTCGACTCCTCCGAGATGAGCTTCAAGATGGCAGGCGCTCTCGCGTTCAAGGACGCAGTGGCGAAGGCTGAGCCGGTAGTGCTCGAACCGATCTCACGATTGACAGTAATAGTTCCCTCGGGAATGCAGGGAGACGTCCTCGGCGACCTGAATGCGCGCCGCGGTCGCGTGCAGGGGACCGACGCGCTAGGCGGCGACCGCCAGGTGATCTCCGCACTCGTCCCGACGGCCGAGATACGGAGGTACGCCGTGGACCTGCGCGCACTCACCGGCGGGCGCGGGCGCTTCTCGGCCGACCACGACCACTACGACACCATGCCGCCCAATCTCGTCGCCAAGCTCACCGCCCATCCTGCCGGCTGACCCCGAGAGCGCTCCCGAGACCTGGTGCGGCCTAGTGCTCCGTCCCGGAAGTACCACGCGCGCTCACCGGCCAGATGACGCCCCTGGCGGTGTTCTCGTCCTCGACGTAGCTCCAGCTACGCGCGACGTGCAGCTACGAGCGGCGCGAACCTTCCCTGGGCCACGCTCGATGTAGCCGCTCCCAGGAGTCCGGCAACGCCTCCGGCATCACCCGAACCCCCGCGACAGCGGTCATGAAGTTGGTGTCCCCCGCCCAGCGCGGCAGCGCGTGCACGTGCAGGTGGTCCGGCAAGCCTGCACCGCCTGCTCGTCCGAGGTTGGCGCCCAGGTTCGACCCGTCGGGCCGGTAAGCCGACTCGATCGCAACGAGCGCCGCCCTTGTGGCCGCCCACAGGTCGGTTGCCTCGGCCTCCGTCAGCTCGGCGAAGGTGCCCACGTGGCGAACCGGAAGCACCAGGAGGTGGCCGCTCGCGTACGGGAAGGCGTTCAACACCGCCACGCTCAGCTCGCCTCTCCACACCACGCCGTTCGACGGGCCTGGCTCCCCGGTTGCGATGATGTCGCAGAACACGCAGCGAGGCGATCCGTGCGCCTGCGCGCCTTCGCTTGCCGGCACGCCGGCTCCGGCAGACAGCGAGTCCTCGGGCGTGCCTGTGGGACCGCTCGGGGCACTGCCCGCCTTCTCCACGTACGGCGCCCGCCAGCCGGCCCAGAGCTGCTCGAGGCTCATGCCCGCGCTCTGCCCTTGGAAGCTGCCTCGGCGGCCGCCTCGGCTATGAACGAACCGACAGGCACGGCCCTCTCGGGTTTGGACCCGCCCCGCCGGTTGAGCCCGACGGTCCCGCCCGCGACATCCTCGTCGCCCACGACCAACACGTAGGGAACCTTCGCCATTTTTTGCCTGCGTATCCGTGCGCCGAGGGGCTCGTCCGCTTCGTCCACCTCCGCTCGCAGGCCCGCGTCCGTGCACCGCTCGTACACAGAGCGCGCGTAAGCCTCGTGATCGTCGCGCACGGGCAGGATCGCGACCTGCACAGGGCACAGCCATACCGGCAGGGCTCCCGCGTAGTGCTCGAGAAGGATGGCGAGGAAGCGCTCCACCGTCCCGAACAGCGCCCGGTGGATCATGACCGGACGCTGTCTCTGGTTGTCCGCCCCGACGTACTCGAGTCCGAATCGGCGCGGGAGCTGGAAATCGAGCTGCACCGTGGAAACCTGCCAGCTCCGGCCGATCGCGTCACGGGCCTGCACCGAGATCTTCGGGCCGTAGAACGCCCCACCGCCCTCGTCAACGACGAGCTCGAGCCCCCGGCCTTCGGCCACCGAGCGAAGCGCGTCGGTAGCCTCCTCCCACTCCTCGTCGCTTCCCGCCGCCTTGCCTTCCGGACGGGTGGACAGCTCCATGTAGAAGTCGTCCAGCCCGTAGTCTCCGAGGACGTCGAGGACCAGGTCGAAGATCGACGAGAGCTCGGCTGGCATCTGCTCCCTGGTGCAGAAGATGTGCGAGTCGTCCTGGGTCATCCCACGCACCCTTGTGAGGCCATGGACAACGCCGGACTTCTCGTAGCGGTACACGGTCCCGAGCTCGAAGAGGCGCATCGGCAGCTCACGGTACGACCGCTGCCTGGACCTGTAGACGAGGATGTGGAAGGGACAGTTCATCGGCTTCACGTAGTAACGCTGGCCCTCGTCCAGCTCCATCGGCGGGAACATCCCGTCAGCGAACCATTCCAGATGCCCTGAGGTCTCGAACAGCTCGGCCTTGGTGACATGGGGCGTGAAGACAGACTCGTAACCACCTGCTGCATGGCGCTCTCTCGACGCGTCCTCCATCAGCCTGCGCACCAGGCCGCCGCGAGGATGGAATATGGCCAGACCCGAGCCGATCTCCCTCGGGAAAGAGAAAAGGTCCAGCTCGGCACCGAGACGGCGGTGATCGCGCGCTTCGGCCTCCTCCAAACGTGCAAGGTGCTCGGCGAGCAGCTCTTCCGACTCGAAAGCCGTGCCGTAGACACGCTGGAGCTGCGGGCGGTGCTCGTCGCCCCGCCAGTAGGCGCCGGCCACCCTCAGCAGCTTGAAGTGGCCGAGCCGGCCGGTGGACGGTACGTGCGGACCCCGGCACAGGTCGACAAAGCGCTCGTTGTTGCGATAAACGCTCAACGTCGGCGCAATGCCGCCACCGGCGCCTCCGGACGCGTCCGAGCGTATTGCCTCGATGATCTCCCTCTTGTACGGCTGGCCGGCGAAAAGGGCCAGACCATCCTCCAGCGTGTGCTCTTCGCGCGAGAAGGGCTGGTCCTCGGAGACGATCTCGGCCATCCGAGCCTCGATCCTGGCGAGGTCTGCATCGGTGAGCGTGGCTCCTCCGGGGAGCTCGAAGTCGTAGTAGAAGCCGTCGTCGACTGCCGGCCCTATCGCGAAGCTGGCTCCCGGCCACAGGTCCGTGACGGCCTGCGCCATGACGTGCGCTGTCGAGTGACGCAGCACGGCGCGGCCTTCCGGGACTGTCGCCGGCACCAGCACGACCTTGCGCGCTCCTGCGATCGCAGCCCCGAGGTCGACCAACTCCCCGTCGAGCAGTGCCGCCACCGGCGCGCCGGCACCTCGCTCGGGCAACCCGAGGGCCCTCGCCACGTCGGCCGCCTTCGCACCAGGCTCCAGGCCGGCGACGAGCTCGCCAGCGAGGTCCACCTCGTAGGGGGCGTCAGCCACGGCCGGTCGGCCTCCGCCCTGGTTCGCTCGAGTACGCGGTCTCCACGCCGAGCAGGGCCGCGCCGGCGGACACCCCGCCGCTCGCGCTGGCGGCATCGAGCGCCTCGATCGCACCGGGGGTGTCGAGGTCGTCGTCGAGCAGCCTCCTCACGTCCTCGAGGCCCGCATCTCCCTTCCCCGCCCCGCGCCAGCGATCCAGCCGGGCAGAAGCCAGGTCCAGCGCGGCAGGGTCGAATTCCCAGCCGGAGCGATAGTGCTGCGCGAGCACGGCCAGTCTCACTGCGTCGGGCTCCCAGTCCTCGAGCAGGTCGCCCACGAATACCAGGTTCCCGAGCGATTTCGACATCTTGCGCCCGCCCAGGCCCACCATCCCCACGTGGAACCAGTGACGCGCGAGCGGCTTACCGGTCACAGCTTCCGATTGAGCTGCCTCGCACTCGTGATGCGGGAAGACGAGGTCGCTCCCTCCTCCGTGCAGGTCGACTGTCGGCCCGAGCTCCCGCATGGCGAGCGCAGAGCACTCGATGTGCCAACCCGGTCTCCCGGGTCCGAAACGCGATTCCCACGACGGCTCGTCCGGAGCAGCCGGCTGCCAGAGGACGAAGTCGAGCGGGTCGCGCTTCGCGGGGTCCTCGGGGTTGCCACCCCTCTCGGCCGCAAGTGCCAGCATCTCTTCACGCCCGAGCCGGCTCAGGTGCCCGAAGTTCGGCGCGCTGGAGACGTCGAAGTAGACCGCTCCCGCGCCAGCATAAGCATGGCCGGAGGAGACCAGGGCGTCCACGAGGGAGAGGATCTCGGGTATCGCGGACGTAGCCCGCGGCTCGGCGTAGGCAGGCAGGAGGTTCAACGCCTTCATATCCGCGTCGAAACGTGCCATCTCCTCCGCAGCAAGATCGAGGTAGTGGACACCGAGCTCCCGGGCCTTGCGAAGGATGTCGTCGTCGACGTCGGTGACATTTCGCACGCAGCGTGTGGAGTGCCCGAGGTCGCGAAGTCGGCGCTGGAGCACGTCGCAGGCCAGGTACACGGCTGCGTGTCCGAGGTGCGCCGAGTCATAGGGCGTGATGCCGCAGGTGTACATAGTCGCCACGCGCCCGGGCGCGAAGGGCACTACCTCGCCCGCAGCCGTGTCGAAGAGTCGCATCATCGGCCCGCTGCGCCAGACTCGACACCCTCGATACGCACGGTCGTGCGCGCCTTGTAGCGAATGTTCAGGCTCACCAGAACGGCCGTGAACGCCTCGACGGGAGCCGCCATCGCAAGGCTCCCCGCGTCGAGCGGACGAAGTCCCGGCACTCTCGCCAGCAGCTCCATGGCCGCTCTCCTCGTCCCGGGCGCGTCGGCGCACACGAGAACGTCGACCCCGAGGGTGTCTTCGGGGTCCTCGAGGCGCTCAGCGGGAAGATGGTGGCACGCCGCCGCCACGGCGCTCTCGGGCAGGGCGGCCTGGAGCGAGGCAGCCACCGAGCCCCGTGCGGGCACGACCGGTTGCACCTCGCGACCCTGCCGGACGAGGGCAGTACCCACCGATATGACGAGCTTCGCGGCAAGATCCCCGGCTAGGGGCCTCACCGTCTGGAATGCGGAGTCCCACGGTGTAGCCACCACCACGCTGTCGCATTTCGCCGCAGCCTCGTTGGAGGATCCCGAGACCTGCGCCGAGATGCCCGGCCACATCGACGCGAGCGTGCCGGCTACAGAGGCGGCCCGCTCAGCGTCGCGCGACCCTATGAAGACCTCCTCGCCCGCGCTGGCAAGGCGCGCTGCCAGTCCCCGTCCCAGCGGCCCGGTCCCTCCGAGTATGCCGATGCTCACGCCATCTACCTTTACACACCGGCCAGCAGACCTTCGACAACGCGACACGGCATTCGAACACGGGGGTCGCCGGGGTGTGCGAGCTGGGGCCGGGGCCGGGGCCGGGATCACCTGCTGCGCCCAAGAGAGCACTAACCTTGCCGACCCGTGGGACTGCTCGACTCGAAGAAGGTACTGGTGACCGGCGTGCTCACCGACGCCTCCCTGGCATTCGCGGTCGCCCGGCTCGCACAGGAGCAGGGGGCCGAGATCGTCCTCTCCGGGGCGGGGCGGGGCCTCTCGCTCACGAGGCGTACTGCCCGCAAGCTGCCCGAACCCGCGGACGTCCTCGAGATGGACGTCACCGTCCCGGCGGAGGTGCAAGCCGCGGCAGCCCTTATAGAGGACAGGTGGGGCCGCCTCGACGGGCTCGTCCACGCCATCGGCTACGCCCCCCCTAGCTGCCTCGGAGGAGACATCTTCCAAGCGGGCTGGCAGGACGTGGCCGTCGCGCTCGAGGTTTCCACGTACTCGCTCAAGGCCCTTGCCGGTGCGTTCAGACCGCTGCTCGCAGCGACCGGGGGAGGGTCGGTGGTCGGCCTCGACTTCGACGCAAGGGTGGCATGGCCGGCCTACGACTGGATGGGTGTGGCGAAAGCCGGCCTCGAATCCCTGGCACGCTACCTGGCGCGGGACCTCGGCGCCGACCGCACGCGGGTGAACCTCGTAGCCGCAGGCCCGGTTCGCACGATGGCAGCCAAGTCAATACCAGGGTTCGCCGAGTTCGAGGAAACCTGGTCGAAGCGCGCTCCCCTCGGGTGGGACGTGCGCGATGCGGAGCCGGTCGCTCGCGCCTGCGTCGCGCTCCTCTCGGACTGGTTCCCACTCACCACTGGGGAGATGGTCCATGTGGACGGCGGATTGCACGCAATGGGTGCGTAGGGGGCTAGCAGCGAGTAGCAACGGCTAGAACGGACTAGGAGGACTGCAGATGCCAGAGCCAGCTCAGGTGCGCCAGGCAGTAGAGCACTACCTCGCTGCCGTCGCCGCACGGGATACCGATGCCATCGTGTCGTGCTTCGCAGCAGACGCAGTCCAACGCGACCCGGTGACAGCCGACCCGAACATCGGGCACGATGCCATCAGGGGGTTCTTCGAAGCCGCCATCGGCGGAAGCGACTCCTGGAAGGTGAGCACCGGCCAGGTGATCGCGTGCGGCGACCAGGCTGCAGTCTTGTTCACCCTGACGGTCGAGGCGGGTGGAGGAGCGATGGAGATGGACATCATCGAGATCCTGCGCATAGGGCCGGCCGGAGAGATCCTCTCCCTTGACGCGTTCTGGGATGCCGAGCAGGTCCGCGCGATCTGAGCCGGCTCGCCCGCCTGAAACCGGTGCACTTCAGCGCACGAGAGCCCGCTCACTGCGCAGCACGCCCGTCAGGCTCTCGGCGTCCACCGTGTCGAGCACGACGTAACGAGCGCCCATCGCCTCCGCGAGATCGCGCGAGAGCCCGAGCCGGGTGACACCTGACTCTGCGTCGAGCACCAGGCTCTCGACCCCGGCACGGCGCACCGACTCTGCCGCGGCGATGGCTGCCTCCACAGGGTCGATGCCGGGAGCGGCCTCAGTGGCCCGTCCGTCCGTGACCAGCGCTATCAGCGGGCGGCTATCTACCCCACGGCGGCGTGTCGCCACCTCGAGGGCCTGCTCGATACCCGCTGCCAGGGGGGTCCTTCCGCCGGTGGGAAGGTCTCCAAGGCGTGCTCTAGCCACCTCGATGCTGCCGGTGGGTTGCATGAGCACTCGTGCACCCTCCCCTCCGAAGGCCACCATCGCCACCCGATCTCGCTGCTGGTATGCGTCGAGCAGGAGCGACAGCACGGCTCCCCGAGCTGCTTCCATGCGTGACCTCGCTCCCATGGATCCCGAAGCGTCGACGGCGAGGACCAGCAGGCAGCCGGCGCGCCTGACGTGGACACCCTCGCGGATGTCGCCCGGTTCAATCGGGGCAGCTCTGGCCGGCACTCCCGTCGCAGCATCGAGTGCTCGCCGCGCCGCGGACGCGATCACCGTCTCGCTCACGGCGATGCTGGTGGGAGCCCCTCGGGGAGCCCTCGTGGATATCAGGCGCCCCTTCGACCCGCCGGCGATGTCGCGTCTGCCGGAGCTTCCCTCGGTGCCAGCGCGCCGCCTAGAGGCCATGAAGGGCTCCCGAGCCCCCTGCGGGATCTCCAGAGGCATAGGGGGTGCCGGAGGCATGGGCGGAGGCGGAGGCATGGGCGGAGGCGGAGGCGAACGCCGGCTCTGGAAGCTGCCGGAACCATCGCCAGCGCCCGGGTCCGCGCCGGTCTCCGCGGGGCTGCCGGAGCGATCATTCATGCCCGAATCCACACCGCTCTCAGCGGAGCTGCCGGAGTGATCGCCCATGTCCGAATCCGTCCCGGTCTCCGCGGAGCTGCCGAGGTGGGTGCCGATGGCGCTGTCGAGCTCTCGCGGGTCGATACCCGACGATTCGAAGGGCGAGCGGCGGCGCCTGTGGGCCAGCACCATCTCCGCCACCCGACGGACGTCCTCGCTCGTGGCGAGCGGGCGACCCTCCAGTCCCGCCAGCGCTGCTGCGGCCCGGCAGCAGGTTATGTCCGCGCGGAGCCCCTCCACGCCGACCGACGCGCACAGAGCCGAGACCTTCTCGACCAAACCAGGCTCCAAGGGCGCCGGCCGCGCTACGGCGAGCGCTCGGCGCGCCTCCTCCTCGCTGCCGGCGAAACGCAGCACAAAGGCATCCGGGTCGGCGTCGTGCTCCAGGCGACGGCGCACAGCCTCGGCACGCACGGAGCTGTCCTTCGGGGCCTTGACCGCGACACAGAGGCCGAAGCGGTCGAGAAGCTGCGGCCGTAGCTCGCCTTCTTCGGGGTTCATGGAGCCGACGAGGAGGAACCGGCTCGGGTACGCGACCGACACACCCTCGCGCTCGACGCGACATACACCCGTAGCCGCCGAGTCGAGCAGGACGTCGACCAAGTGGTCGGGCAGCAAGTTGACCTCGTCCACGTAGAGGACGCCCCCGTCCGCCTCGGCTAGGAGACCGGGCACCAGCCGGCGCTCTCCGTCGGCTACAACAGCGCGCAGGTCGATCGATCCGAGCACCCGGTCCTCCGATGCCCCGAGAGGGAGCTCTACGAAGGGAGCCCCGGGCGCAAGGAGAGATGCGAGGCCTCGTGCCAGCGTGGTCTTCGCGCTCCCCTTCTCCCCGGTGAGCAGCACCCCGCCGATCGCTGAGTCGACGGAAGCCACGAGCAGCGCGAGCTGCGCCTGCTCCTGGCCGACGACGGCGCTGAAGGGAAGCTCCGCCCGATGCGGGATCGGGCCCGCGTCGCCGACCTCCACGAACCCATCCCCTGCGCCACTCACCTGCACGGTCCCATCACCTCGAGCAGCTCCGCATGGAGATCCGCATGGGTCTCCTCGTGGACGACCACCTCATCCGTCCTCCTCCCATCCCTCGGCTTCGAGCAGCGCGGAGCGCAGGGTCGCCAGAGCGTCCTCGCTCGCGTCCCACATTCCACGATCCGACGCTTCGAGCAGCCTCTCCGCTATCGCCTTCAGCGCCCACGGATTGGACGCCTCGAAGAACTTCCGCACCTCCGGGTCGCCCACGTACGACCGGGTGACCCGCTCGTACATCCAGTCCTGCACCACGCCCGCGGTCGCGTCGTAGCCGAACAGGTAGTCCACGGTCGCGGCCATCTCGAAAGCGCCCTTGTAACCGTGCCGCATCATGGCGGATATCCACTTCGGGTTCACCACGCGGCTGCGCACGACGCGTGCTGCTTCCTCTGCGAGTGACCTCACCCTGGGGCGGTTCGGGTCCGAGCTGTCGCCGAAGAACGCCTTCGGGCTACGGCCTGAGATCGCTCGCATGGCAACGATCATCCCTCCGTGGTCCTGCAGGTAGTCGTCGGAGTCAAAGATGTCGTGTTCACGGTTGTCCTGGTTCTTCACTGCGACCTCGAGTGCGCCGAGGCGCCTTCTCAACGCCTCGGGAGCCGGCGCGCCATATCCGGAGCGCCCGTAAGACCACCCCCCCCAAGCCAGGTACACCGCCGCGAGGTCGTCGTCGCTCCTCCAGTTCCCCGAGTCGATCACCTCGAGAATGCCAGATCCGTAAGCGCCCGGCTTCGGCCCGAACACCCGGGGATCTCTCGGCCCGGAGGCCACGAGCGGGTTCTCGCCGAGCGGCTCGTCGAGCGAGGCGACCAGTTCCACGGCCTTGTCGAAGAGGTCGATCACATGGGGAAACGCATCACGGAAGAACCCCGATACCCGCAAGGTCACGTCCACCCGCGCACGCCCCAGCTCGTCGAGCGCGATCGCCTCTACTCCTACGACCCTCCCCCCCTCGTCGGCCCATACCGGCCTCACGCCGAGCAGGGCCAGGGCCTGAGCCACGTCGTCTCCGCCGGTGCGCATCGCCGCTGTGCCCCAGACGACGATGCCGACGGATCTCGGGCAGCGTCCCTCCTCGGCTACATACCTCTCGCAGAGGGCTCTCGCCAGCCCCTGCCCCACCTCCCACGAAAGCCGGGAGGGCACCCCGCGAGGGTCCAGGGCGTAGAAGTTGCGGCCGGTGGGGAGCACGTCGGCCTGACCCCTCGAAGGCGCGCCGCTCGGACCGGGAGCGACGAAGCCCCCGTCGAGCGCGTGCAGGATTGCCGGAACCTCCCCAACGGTTGCCCGAAGCGCTGGGACGAGCGACGCGCACACCCAATCGAGCACCGCCTCGGCCTTGGCCCATGCGCTGGCTTGCTCCCCCACTCGCCAGCCGGCCGCCTGACAGGCTCGCAGCAGCCGCATGCAATGCGCGTCCACCAGGTCCACGTCCTTGCGCCGAGCAGCTGCCAGGTCGACACCGAGCTCCTCCGCGACGCAGCGCCTGAGCGACGGCACGCCTCCCTGGGGAAGCCGGGTCATCGCCGCGACGAAGTCGAGCTCCGCTTCGCCTGATGGCGGGCAGGACAGAACGTGGAGACCCCCTCGAATCTGCGCGTCCTTCAGCTCGCACAGGTACCCGTCGATGCTCGCCACGAGATCGTCGAACGCCGGGTCGTCGAAGCTTCCCGAAGCGGGACCGCCGTCCGTTTCGTCGAGGCCGAGGTCGCGATGTATTTCGGCGGACACCAGGCACTCCCACACCTGCTTGCGCACCGCAGGCAGCTTCGACGGGTCCAGGCCCGCCACACGGGCGTGCTCGTCCAGCAGTGACTCCAGGCGGGCCAGGTCGTCGTAGGTGTCGGCCCTGGTGAGCGGGGGAACCAGGTGATCGACGATGACGGCATGCGAGCGGCGCTTTGCCTGGGCGCCCTCACCAGGGTCGTTGACGACGAACGGGTAGACGAGGGGCACGCTCCCGAGCGCGGCATCCGGGGCGCACGAGGCAGAGAGACCTGCTCCCTTGCCGGGCAGCCACTCGAGCGTACCGTGCTTGCCCACGTGCACGATCGCGTGCGCGCCGAAGACGAGGTCGAGGTACCGGTAGAACGCGAGGTACTGGTGCGTGGGGGGCAAGTCCGGCGAGTGGTACACGGCAACCGGGTCCTCGCCGAACCCCCTAGCCGGCTGGAGCGCGACCACGACCGAACCGAGGTCGAGGGTGGGGAAGCACAGCTCCGCGCTCTTTCCTGCACCTGCGGCGCTCACCCCTACGGCCCCGGGCGGCTCACCCCAGGCAGAGCACACCTTGTCCGCGAAGTCGGCCGGCAACGTGGAGAACCACGCGCAGTAATCCTCGGCTCGCATCCTGCCGACACCGCGTGCACGTAGTCCCTCCTCCCCGAAGTCACGAGCGCCGTCATAGGCCTGTTCTGCGTGCGCCATGCTCCAAGCCAGATCCGCCATCAAGGAGTCCGCGTCATCGGGCAGCGGATCCACCCGGTAGCCGGCCTCGCTCATGGCCCGCAGGAGGCGCACCACGGACCGGGGCGTATCGAGGCCGACCGCGTTCCCGAGGCGGCTGCGCTTCGTCGGGTAGGCGGAGAGCACGACCGCCACCCGGCGCTCGCCCGGCGGCATCCGGCCGAGCGCGGCGAGCCGCACGGCGAGCTCCGCCACCCTCTCCACCCGGTCGGGCCGAGTCCGGTATGCACTGAGCGGGGTGCCGAGCACTTCGTCACCTTCCACCGTCTCCTTGAAGGAGAACGGCACCGACACGATCCGGCCGTCGAACTCGGGTATTGCTACCGACATTGCCATGTCGATCGGCGAGAGGCCGGCAGCCGAGGCCGACCACTCCACCGAAGAGGAGGTCGAGCAGATCGCCTGCACCACCGGGACGTCCAGCCGTGCCAGCGCGCCCGGGTCCCACGTGGAGGCACCCGAGGCAAGGCTTCCGGCCACGAGGGTCGTGGTTATGACTGCGTCGACGCTGAGCGACTCGAGGACTCCTGCGGCAGGAACCTCGCCCGCCGCATCTGGGCGGAGGGAGTACGTGAAGACCGCTACGGCGTTGGCGCCCAGGGCCTCGATGCTCCTGCACAGGTCCTCGACGAACTGGGTGTTGCCGGCTAGCAGGTGCGCCCTGTAGAAGACCACCCCGACCAAGGGTTTCGAGCGGTCCCGAGGCCGCTCGTCGAGCACCCCGTGCAGTGGCACCACCACCGGGGGCTCGAAGCCGAACCCGGTCATGAGCACCGTGTCCGCGAGGAACCGCAGGAGGTTCTCCAGGTTGGCGACGCCGCCCTCGGCCACGTAGGCGTGAGCCTGGCGCAGCGTGCCCGCCGGCACGCTGCTCGCCGCGGCCAGGCCTGCATCGGGTACCGCCTCCCCGCCCAACGCGACGAGAGGCACTCCTCTTTGCACGCAATCCAGACGAAGCTGCTCGAAGGGGCCCTCCCACGACATGGCGCCCCCGAGCAGGCGAGCTACGACCAGCTCGACGCCATCCAGCGACGGTGCCTCGTCCGTGTTCGCCGGGTTGGCCGCCCGGAGCTCCGGGAACGCCTCCGGCAGCACCTCCGCGACCACTCTCAGGGCCAGTATCTCGGTGTCCGCATTGGTGAGGAAGAGGATCACAGGTGCCTCCGGCCTCCGGCACTCGCCGGGGAAGATGCCCCGCGCGCCTCCGCGAGGGCCAGGATTCCATCCACGTCGCAATGGGCCTCGATCAGGTCGGCCAGGGCATCGATGCGGCTGTTGCGGCACTCGGCGAAGCGGATGCGGCACCCGTCGAAGCCCTTGGAGCGCCGCGACGCCACGTGGGTGAGCAGCAGCGAGCGAAGCTCGTCGCACTCGAGCATCCCGTGAAGGCTGGTACCGAGCACGCCCGAGCCCCAGTCGGCAGCCCCCTCCAGCTCCGAACCGTGCTCGTCGTCGAGCGCTATCCATGCAGTTGCCGCCGAGCTGTGCCTCGCGACCTGACCGTGGTGTATCTCGTAGCCGGCCACGGCTGCCTTGTGAGCAGCACCGAACACCCCCGGAGCGAGAGCGCCGGAGCGCTGCCGGGTCACCTTCTCCTGCCTGAAGACCGTCTCGACGTCGAGAAGGCCCAGTCCCTCCGCCCGGCCCGGGCTCTCCACGCCGTCCTCGACGTGTGTCCCTAGCATCTGGTAGCCCCCGCATATCCCGAGGACCACCGGCCCGCCAGGGCGGCGAGCCCGCTCCACGACGGCTGCCGCCAGGCCCGTGTCGCGCAGCCACGCGAGGTCATAGAGCGTTGCCTTGGTACCGGGGATCACGACCAAGTCCGCGTCGGCGATCTCTGCGGGTGTGTGCACCAGCCGAAGGGACAGCGCCGGTTCGAGCGCCAGCGGGTCGAGGTCCGTGGCGTTGGAGAGGTGCGGCAGCGCTATCGCTGCCACATCGAGTGCAGGAGAGCTGAGCGCAGACTTCGTGACGGCAGGGCGCGCCAGGCCGCTCGCCAGCGTGAGTGAGTCCTCGGCGTCGAAGGCGAGCTGCTCGCACCAGGGGATCGTCCCGAGCGGCGTGAGCCCGCTGCGACGCGCCAGCGCCTCCACTCCCGGCACCAACAGCGCCGGGTCGCCCCGGAACTTGTTCACTACGAACCCTCGGAGCATGTCGCCGAGCTCCGGGGGGAGGATCGCCATGGTCCCGTAGATCGAGGCAAGCACGCCGCCACGCTCGATGTCCCCCACCACCATTGCGGCTATCTGGCGTGACGCGGCCAGCCCGAGGTTCGCGATGTCGGAATCGAGAAGGTTGATCTCCGCCGGGCTGCCCGCCCCCTCCAGCACCACCACGTCGTGGCGCGCGAGCAGGCTGTCCAAGGCAGACTCGACTATGGGGCGAAGGCGCGCCTTCGCTCGCTGGTACTCCCCCGCGTCCATGTCGGCCCACGGCCGCCCCATGACCACCACCTGGCTCGCACGCTCGCCCGTCGGCTTCAACAGCACCGGGTTCATCTCCGCCACCGGCTCCACTCCCGAGGCAAATGCCTGGACTGCCTGCGCCCTTCCGATCTCCGCCCCCCCTGGCGTGACGAAGGAGTTGAGAGACATGTTCTGACCCTTGAACGGGGCAACCCGCACTCCTGATCGGGCGAGCAGGCGGCAGAGGCCGGTGACGAACGCGCTCTTGCCGGCATCGCTGCCAGTGCCGCACACCATGAGTGCGCCGCGCACCGCCGGCCGGGCCCCAGGTGCCGCGATGCCCCTCACTCCGGCCGATGAACGGCTACCTGATCCAACCTCCCTGTCCGCTGAGCCTCCAAGCGCCCTAGAGAGCGAGCGGTCGATCCGTTCCAGCTCACGCGGGTCCGGCACCGCCATGCGGTAGATGCCGGCCAATCCGAAGCCAGTGCAGTCCCTGACCAGTATCCCTTCGGCCGCAAGGCTCTCTCGCAGGTCGGCCGGCCCCGAGAATAGAAGCCAGTTGGCATCCGAAGGCCGGGGATCGAGGCCGTGGGAATCGAGCACGCTGGCGAGCTCGCCCCGCGCTGCTGCGATCTGCCGGGCCCATTCCGGCAGGTCGCAGCCATCGAGCAGATCCGGCAACAACCCGGCAGCGATCGACCCCACGGACCAGCGCGGGCGACGCTCGCGAAGGGAAGCTGCGATCTCGGGGTCCGGCGCCACCACGTAGCCGATCCGCAGTCCGGGGCAGGCGAACAGCTTGGTGAGCGATCCCACCACGAACGATCCCTTGGCAGCGTCGCCGCGGGTCCACGAGCCTGTTGCTAGCGGGTAGAACGCCTCGTCCCATACCTCCGCGGTTTCCTCTGGGGTGGCGAGAAGCCCGGTCGGGTTGTTCGGGTTGGACCTGAAGAGGGGCCCGTTCGGATCGAGAGCACCCTGCCCCATCGCGCGGAGGTGCTCCTCGTAGAGGGAGAACTCGGGCTGCGCCACCCATCCCCTCCCGAGCAGGGCGGCAACGAGGGATATCGCCTCCGCGCAGCCGTTGGTCAGCACCACTTGCCCGGCATCACATCCAAGCGCCTTCGCGAGCCTGAGCGTCGCAGGCGAGTCGTCCGGGTAGCGACGCAGCACGTCGCCGTCGACGAGCAGCCTCACCCTGCTACGGATGTCCGGCGCAAAGGGGTTCAAGCTGGCGGAAAGGTCCAGAATCTCCCAGGGGTTCATGCCCAGGCCCGCCGCCACCGCCGCACCGTCGCCTCCGTGGCTCCCGGCGTTCGGGACTCTCGAGCGATCTCTGGCGGGCGCCATCACGCCGGCCCCGGGGGATCACCGCCGGGGCGCCGAGCACACCCGCCCCCGGAACAGCGGGCATACAGCCGCAGAGGTCGCCGTGGACGAGCACGGGCCGAAGCCGACCCTCCCGGCACCACGAAGGAGGCCGCGAGCAGAGACGCTGTTAGCAGGGAGGTGATCTGCCTGCTCAGTTGCACGGCGCGCTCTATGTCACCGAGGTCGGCAGGCCTGCCGTTGCCGAGTGGAGGCCTTTGCTCCGTGCGCTCCCCGTAGCGCACGCTCCCGCCGAGGGAGAGTCCGAGCGCCGCGGCGAAGGAGGCCTCTGCCACACCCGAGTTCGGAGAGGGGTGCCGGCGCGCGTCGATCCGCACCGCTTCCAGCACAGCGCGCGCTCTGAGCGGCCTGGCGCAGGCGACCAGCAGCGCGGTCACCCGAGCGGGTACATATCCGGCAACGTCGTCGATGCGGGCGCTCGCCCATCCGAAGCTCTCGTATCGCTCGCTGTGGTGCCCCACCATCGAATCGAGGGTGTTCACCGCCCGATAAGCGAGCGCCCCGGCAGCGCCGCCACCGGCCGCCCACAGAGCCGGCGCGACTATCGCGTCCACCGTGTTCTCGGCCACGGACTCCACCACCGCCCTCGCCACATCCCCGGTTCCAAATCCCGTCGAGTCGCGCCCCACCAGCGCTCGGAGCTGCAGAAGCGCTCCGGGCAAGTCGCCGCATCGCGCCGCTCGGGACACATCCAGCGCTGTCTGCCACAGGCATCGCCCGGCGCACGCGATCGCCGTCGCGGACGCGGTTGCCAAGAGCGTCGCCGCGGCGCTGGCGCGGTCCTCGCCCCTGCTGGCACCCCAGGTGCCGTACGCGGCCGACCTCGCCACCTCGAGTGCAAGGATGCCCGCACCAAGGCCCGTAGCTGACCCGAGGAGCGCGAACCACGCGCCGCGGCCACGCCGATCCGACCACATGGCACCCTCCAGGGATGCCATCGCACGCCCGAACATCGCAACCGGATGGACCTTCTCGGGCGGTTCGCCCAAGGCCCGGTCCGCGAACAGCCCGGCCGCCGCGCCGGCAAGGCGCCAGCGCGCGTCGGCGGGCCAGCACGGCGTGAGCGCCACGCGTCTCGTGCTCACCACCTCGCCCCCAGGACCACGAGCGCCACCGTCTCGGTCACCACGCCGGCGGCCCCGAGCACGTCCCCGGTGAACCCGCCGAGGCGCCGCCGGGCGAGGAGCACTACACCTGCTCCGGCTGCGACCCCGAGCAGCAGTGCCGCGAGCGCACCTGAGAGATGGGCGAGCAGCGCAGCTCCCGTGCCCTCGAATGGCCAGGCAGCACCGGCGAGCGTGAATGGGATGCCGAGTGCGAGCCCGGCCAGACCGCACGCGCGGGCACACGCGCGGGCGCTCGCCACCGGCTCGGCGTTCGGGAGGGATGCTTCCCCTGCCTGCATCCCCGTGTCCCCCTGCCCAGCCATGTCGATCCCCTGCCCGAGGAATGCCGAGGCGATGCCGCTCGCACGCGCATAGGGGACGTAGCCGGCGCTGAAGCCCATGAGCGCGCGGGAAATGGACCATATGCCCGCGAGGACGAGCACCTCGGGAGCCAGCGCATCCAGCGCAGCCCAGCGAAGCACCAGTACCGCCACAGCGGCGGACACACCGAACGCCCCGACAGCGGAGTCCCTCATCACCTCGAGTCGCCGCTCTGCAGCGCCGTGAAGGAAGAGGCCGTCCGCTGTGTCGAGCAGCCCGTCCATGTGGAGCATGCCCGTCAGGGCGAGGTCGCCCGCGAGAACGATACCTGCTGCCACCCCCGGGGGAACTACCTGCGCGACGCCCCACCAGATCGCCCCGAGGAGCAAGCCGGTTGCCGCTCCGACCACCGGGAACCACCTGAGCGCCCTCGGCCCGGGCACCGAGGCGCCCCCGAGCGGGGTGAGGAATGCGAGGGCCTGACGCAATTATTTCGCTCCCCCGGACGCTCCACCGCCAACCTCCCCGGGCTCGCCCGGCAGCCGAAGCGAACGGCCCGCCACCACGAGCAGCACCTCTGAAGCGCCGGAGGCAACGTCCCGGTTCAGCGCGCCGAGCACGTCGGTGAAGCGCCTCCCCACCTCCGTCGGTGCGTGAACGCCCATACCGACCTCCTCGCTCACGAGCACGGTGCCGAGCCCGCGCTCGGCCCGGCTCGAGAGTGCCCGCAGCAGCCCGCCGGTATCCACGTCGAACCCCGGAGCGCCGGCGACCCATGCTCCGAGCGAGTCCACCAGCACGAGCACGGAGAGCTGCTCGAGGGTCGGCACCAGGCGCGAGTGGTCGCCCAGCTCGATCGTCTGCCAGGTCCCCGGCCGCCGGCGCCTGTGCTCTTCGACGCGTGCAGCCCATTCGGGGTCGCTCGAAGCTCCTGCATCGCCGACCAGCAGCGCCCCGGTGGCGATGTACGCGACGCCCCCGCCGCGCACGTAGCGAGCAGAGAGGCGCTCCGCGACCTCGGACTTGCCGGACCTGGCGCCGCCCAGGACGAGGCTGACGAGCGGGTCGTGCTCGCCGCCGGTGCCCCGAGAGCCATCGGTAAGTCGAGGGCCTTCGCTGTCCAATTCCTCACGTCCTCGCGTCTGCGCCGGGGCCTCCCTGTCGGAGGCACCTTGCGTGCATGCAGGTCTCCTGGCTCCCGGATCAATGCTCTCCCCGGCCTTCCCGCCCGTCGCCGAGCCGTGGCATCTCGAGCCCATAGCCGAGCTCGAAGGGTGAGGATCGCTCCCCGGTCACAGTTGCGGGACAGCCCCGGAGTCCCACCGGGTTCCCTGCGCTGCACGGGAGAGCTTACCGCTCGGCAAGGCCCGGCGTCTCCTTCGGCGCAGGAGGCGGGACGGGAGGCGGAGCAACCGGCGGGGCAGCCGGCGAAGCTTGGCGAGCCCTGAGCAGGAGTCGCCTCCCGGCCAGCACGGTGAGGGCACCGACTAGCGCCACGACGGCCACGACGCTCCACGCGAGCGAGTACGAGCCGTGCTCTACCAGCAGGCCCACGACCAGCGGGCCCGCCACCCCTCCGAGGCGTCCCCCGACCTGAGTTATGCCGGTCGCACGAGCCGGCAGCTCGGGGTGCGTCCTCACGACAGCGAAGTTGAACAACCCGTTCCATCCCCAACCCGCGCCGAATGCGACCACGCTGGCGAGCACGAAAAGCACCGCGAGGTGCTCAGCCGAGCTGACGGCAAGGAGAGCGTCGCCCAGCGCGCCGACGCCGAGCATCGCTGCGACCACTGGGAAGTGCCTGCGACCTCGCCTGTCCGCCCGCGCTCCTGTGACCAGCCGTGACCCGAACGCAGCAGCGCTCGCGAGCGCTACGACCATGCCGGCACCTCCCTTCGAGAGCCCTGCCGAGACAGCCGAAGTGGCAAGAAACGCGCTCAGACCGCTTGCTGCGCATATACCGAGCCCGAAGCCCACCGTCAGCACCCCGAGCGGGAGCACCGGAAGGGAGAAGGACTCGGACCGGGGCGCGTCCCTTATCTGCGCGATCGTCGAGATTGGGCGCGGGAGCACCACCGCGGCGAGCACCGCAATCGCTGCGGCGAACGCGAACGCCCACTGCCAGCCGATGGTCAGGCCAATTGCCGGCACGGCCAGGCCTCCGAGCAGCGCAGAGAGCGGTACGGCGGACTGCTTCACGCCGAAGGCGATCCCCTGGCGCCCAGCTGGCACCTGGCGTGCGATGAACTGGTTGGCTGCTGGCTGCACGATCGAACTGGTCATGCCGGCGAGCGCAAGGAGCACCGTGAGCAACGCCCAGGAGGAGACGACCGACGCCAAGAGCGCGAGGAGCACGGCATCGGCGGCGGCGGCGGACTTCATCACGCGGAGCGCGCCGTAGCGTTCCGAGAGCCGGCTGCCCGGGAGCGATACGGCCGCCGCGCCGAGGTAGTAGACCGCGAGCGATATCCCCTGCTCGCTGGCGCCGAAATGGAGCGAGGCCCTCAGCTGCACCGCGAGAGCGGCCACGAGGAAGGCCGGCAGCGAAGCCGTCACCGCCACGAGCGTGACCAACACGAGATCGCGCCTCGGCCTGCGTCCTCGCTCGTTCACCTTCTCACCGTTCGCTCTCGGCTGTCGCGCGCTCAGCGAGGCGGCAGGCCGGCTGAGCTAGCCGACATATTAGAGGCTCAGCGGATAGGGGTGCCGGGCTTGGCCGTCCCCCGGAGTAGGTTTTACGCATGGTTCCTGAGTTGCTGCTCGTCTGCCGGAGGCGGGCTGAGCGCCATGAATCTCGCCACCTCGGGGAGTGCGCCCATGGCGCTCGCTGACTCCCTGGTGCTCGTCAACACCGGCCACGGCAAGGGCAAGTCCTCCGCTGCCTTCGGCGTGATGTGCCGCGGCTGGGCGCGTGGATGGAACGTGGGCGTCGTGCAGTTCGTGAAAGGCGGCGGGTGGAAGACCGGTGAGCGCAAGCTCGCTGACCACCTCGGGATCGAGTGGCACACGCTCGGCGACGGATTCACCTGGGAGTCCACCGACCTCGATGCCACGGCGGCAAAGGGGCTCCACGCATGGGAGGTTGCCCGGTCCATGCTCTCCTCGGGCGCCTTCCAGCTGCTGATCCTCGACGAGCTCACCTACGCCGTCAACTACTGCTGGGTGCCCGTAGAGGAGGTGCTCAGGGGCATACGCGAGCGTGCGCCGAAGACCAACGTAGTCGTCACCGGGCGCGACGCGCCCCCCGAGCTGGTCGAGCTCGCCGACACGGTCACCGAGATGCGCAAGGTGAAGCACGCGTACGACCGCGGCGTAAAGGCCCGCAAGGGGATCGAGTACTGACCTCGCCCGGAGCGACCATGAGCCAGGCGGGGGGCTCCCCCGAGCCTCGCAGTCCTGCCGGGGATCCCTGCCGGCTGGGCGCTCGCGTGGTCATAGCCGGCACTCGCTCTGGCTCGGGGAAGACCACTGTCTCCACGGGCATCATGGCGGCGTTGCGAAGCCGCGGCCTGGCCGTCGCCTCGGCCAAGGCGGGTCCGGACTACATAGATCCCGGTTACCATGCCCTCGCCACCGGGAGGCCCGGAACGAACCTCGACGCGTGGATGAGCGGCCTCCACGCCGTCGCCCCCCTTGCAGCACGATGCGCGTCGGGCAGCGACATCCTCGTGGTGGAGGGCGTGATGGGCCTATTCGACGGCGTCGGCGCCACCACTCTCGCGAGCAGCGCGGACCTAGCCGCGGCGCTCGACGCTCCCGTCGTGCTCGTCGTCGATGCAGCCGGCATGGGCGCCTCCGTAGCGGCGCTCGTTCGCGGTTATCGCGACATGCGACCCGAGCTCCGGTTCGGGGGCGTGATCTTGAACATGGTCGGCAGCGACCGCCACGAGGAGGTCCTGCGCGCTGCCCTGGCAAGTTGCGGCGCGTCTGTGCTCGGCGCGCTCAGGCGTGGTGACGTCGAGCACTGGCGCGAGCGCCACCTCGGTCTGGTGCCGGTGGCCGAGGACCCTTCGGGCGCGGCCGACCGGATCGCGAAGCTGGCAGCCCTCGTTTCCATGCGAATCGATCTCGAGGCCGTGTTAGCGCTGGCCCGGAGCGCCCCGCCACTCATGACTGTCCTGCCACAACCTGCGAGGCGGGTCGGCAGCGCGCGCGTGGCGGTGGCAGCCGGGAGGGCCTTCTCGTTCCACTACCCCGAGAACCTCCGCCGCATCGAAGAAGCGGGCGGGGAGCTCTGCTTCTTCGACCCGCTCGCGGACGCGGACCTGCCGGCCGGGTCGACCGCCCTCTACGCTGCAGGAGGCTTCCCCGAGATCTACGCGGCGGAGCTCACTGACAACGTCGATCTGTGCGCCAGGGTCAAGGAGAAAGTGCTTCGCGGCTTGGTCACCTGGGCTGAATGCGGCGGTCTGCTCTGGCTCTGCCGCGATCTGGGCGGAGCGCCGCTTTGCGGAGCCCTGCCCGCCTCGGGCCGTATGACGGGGCGCCTCACGCTCGGCTACCGGGAAGCGCGGCTCCGCAAGTCGAGCCCCATCGCGGCCTCGGGTAGCGTTCTTCGCGGCCATGAGTTCCACTACTCCGCGATCGAGCCCTCCGGCGACGGGTTGCTCATGCAGCCTCCGAGCGCAGGCGGCCTCGCCGACGCCGCGGCGCCAGGCGTTGCGGGCTTCTGCTCTCCGACCATGATCGCTTCGTATCTCCACGTGCACCTGGGTGCGGATCCCCTGCCGGCCGAGCGCTTCGTCGCCGCGGCCTCGGCGCCAACGGGGGGTGCCGGCCGAACCGGCAGCGTCTTGGAAGAGGAACGCTCCCGGAGACGCCCCCGATGACCGCGCCCGGGATCCCGGCAGGCGCAGAGCCACTCGAGGGAGCAATCGGGAAGCTGGTCGGCGTAGGGGTCGGCCCCGGGAACCCGGACCTCCTCACGCGCCAGGCAATCGAGGTCATCGAGAATGCCGACAGGGTCGCAGCTCCTGCCATCGCCGCCGACGTGCCCGGACGCGCCGAGTCCATAGTGACGACGGCCATCCCGGGCATCCATTTGGAACGGCTGGTGATCGCGATGCCGGTGGCAGGCCGGCACAACGGCAGGGGCGCCGAGGGCGACGCCGGCGGCGACGCCGGCGACGCCACTCGCAGCTCCTACGACATGGCAGCCCGGAGGATTGCCTGCTGGCTCGGCGCGGGTGAGGACGTGGCCTTCGTGACCCTTGGTGATCCGAACATCTACTCCACCTTCCCGACGGTCGCCCAAGCAGTGCGCACCATCGTGCCCGAGCTGCAGACCGAGACAGTCGCTGGCATCTGCGCCTTCCAAGACCTCGCCGCCCGGAGCGGCACCGTGCTGCTCGACGGAAGCCAGTCATTAGCCCTGGTGAGCGCGCGTGACGGCGCCGGAGAGCTCAGGGACGCTCTAGCGAGGCCCGACCGCGCGGTCGTGGTCTACAAGGGTGGTAACCACCTTCCTGCGATCGTATCCGTACTCGAGGAGCACGGCAGGCTCGAAGGGGCCATCCTGGGCGAGCTGCTCGGCATGCCGGGAGAGCGCGTCGTCCCCCTGTCGCAGGCGACCGGTCCTGTCTCCTATCTCGCCTCGGTGATCATCCCCCCCGGTGACCCATGAGCAGGCGCCCCGCGATCCAGACGCCTGCTGGCCAGGGAGGACCCGAGAGAGAAGGGGGCAGCACCCCTCCAGGGCTCGTCAGCTTCGTCGGCGCCGGTCCCGGGGCCCCGGACCTCATCACGTTGCGCGGCGCCTCGCGGCTCGCGTCGGCACGTGCCATCGTCTGGGCCTCCTCCCTCGTACCGGAGGCGCTCCTCGCTCATGCCTCACCGGATGCCACCGTGCACGATTCAGCTTCGATGACCCTCGAGGACGTGCTCGAGGTCTATCGCGCCTACCCGGCTGACCACGTGGTGCGGCTGCACTCCGGCGACCCCTCCCTGTACGGCGCCATCCAGGAGCAGATGGACTGGTGCGAGGCAAACGCGAGACCCTTCGAGGTGGTGCCGGGTGTCAGCTCCGTCGCTGCTGCTGCCGCCGCCGTCGGGCGCGAGATCACCCTTCCCGGGGTCTCCCAGAGCCTCGTCATCACACGCCTCCCAAGCCGCACGGCGGCATCGATGCCACCGGCGGAGTCGCTTCCCGCATTGGCTGCGACCGGCGCGAGCATGGCAGTGCTCTTGTCGGCAGCCAGACCAGCCGCCTTGCAGGAATCGCTGCTCAGCCCACCTAGCGCCTTTGGTCCTGACACGCCCGCAGCAATCGTGCACCGCGCAACATGGCCGGACGAGCAGGTCGTGCGCACTCGCCTCGGCGACCTGGCGTCCGATCTCGTCAGCCTCGGCGCCACGACAACAACCTTGGTCCTGGTCGGGGATTTTCTCGCACTCGGCGGCTCGCGCAGCCACCTCTACTCCCCGCTCTTCGCCCACGCGTTCAGGAAGCGCTCCGCGCCGGGCAGCACTGCCGGAAGGCCAGCCGGCACTACGAGAGCCCGCTCCGTGGAGGAATCCTCCTCGCCCGATGCGCACGAGGCGAAGAGCCCGCCGCCCAAGGCCCCCAGGGACAGCCGGGTGGGCGGATCCCAGTGAGCGCTCGCGCTTCAAGCGCCCGGGGGCTGCGAACGGGGTTCACGACTGGCGCCTGCGCGGCAGCCGCGGCCAAGGCGGCGGCAACTGCCATCGTGACCGGAACCTTGCCTTCCAGTGTCGAGATCGTCCTGCCCGGGGGTCAGCAGGTGGCCTTCGCCGTCGAGAGCGACAGAAAGGGCACCGTATCGAGCGACAGTACGGGCACGCTAGCGAGCGACAGCGACTGCGGACAGCCCGAGCTCTGGGCCAGCGCGGTTGTGGTGAAGGACGCGGGAGACGACCCCGATTGCACGAACGGAGCCCGCGTGACGGCAACGGTGGCCGTCGATGGCGGCCTGTCGCATACCGATATACGGGGAGGAGAAGGCGTAGGCACCGTGACCAAGCCCGGTCTCGGCCTCCCCGTCGGATCCGCGGCAATCAACCCCGTTCCCAGAAAGATGATCCTCGCAGCAGTCTCGGAAGTGACGAGCTCCCCCCTTGCAGTCACGATCTCCGTCCCAGGCGGCGAGGAGATGGCCAGGAAGACGACCAATGCGCGCCTGGGAATCATTGGAGGGATATCCATTCTCGGGACGACCGGCATCGTCAAGCCCTTCTCGACTGCCGCCTACCGCGCAAGCGTGGTCCAGCAGGTAGACGTGGCGGCAGCACAGGGCGAGCGTTCGATGGTGCTGTGCACTGGCAGCCGCTCGGAGCTCGCCGCTAGGGCGCTCTACCCGGATCGTGACGACGTCTGCCTGGTAGAGGTGGGTGACTTCAGCGGTATCGCCCTTCGCCGCTGTGCCCTGCACGGCATGACCGAGGCAGCCGTCGTCGCGATGGTGGGCAAGATCACCAAGCTCGCAGCAGGGGTGATGATGACGCATTTCCACCGTTCGAAGGTGGACGTCGAACTGCTAGAGCGGGTAGCCCTCGAGACATCGGCACCTCCAAGCGTCGTGGCTGCCTCCACCGAGACGGCAACCGCTCGCCATTTCTACGAGGCTTGCAGGGACGCCGGCGCCCGTGAGCCGCTCGACCGCCTCTGCCAGCTAGCACGCACGAGCTGCGAGGCGCACACAGCGGGCAAGCTCCGCTGCCCGGTCACGATGGTCGATTTCGAGGGAAGGGAAGTCGTAGCCAGTGCCTGACGAGCGAGCCTGCAACGCCCTCACGGTGATAGGCGTCGAGGGGGACGACCTTTCGCGCCTCGGTGCCGATGCAATGGACTCCCTTGTCCGGGCGAGGCTGGTGGTGGGAGGAAGGCGCCTCCTTGCAGCCTGGGAGCGCCATCGTGCCCCCAGGTCATCCGCCCAGCGATCCGTGGACCTCACAGGAGACATCGGCCGCGCTCTGGGCGAGCTCGCTCATCTCGTGGCGGACAGGCAGCCTGCGGTGCTCCTGGCTTCCGGGGACCCGGGGTTCTTCGGGGTTCTGCGCAGAGTGCTCGGCGTCGTGGAGCGCAGCCGGGTAAGGGTGCTGCCTGCTCGCTCCTCGGTCTCTCTCGCCTTCGCGAGCATCGGCCTGCCCTGGGACGACGCGCTGGTCGTGTCCGCCCACGGCAGACCCCTCGATGCAGCAGTCGCCCTCCTGCGAGGTGCGCGCAAGGCCGCTGTTCTCACCTCTCCCGACAACCCGCCGGAGGTGATCGGACGAGCCTTGCGCGAGATGCGGGCATCTGCGGACCTCGTGGCAGTGTGCAGCAATCTCGGCACGGAAGACGAGCTCGTCGCCGAGATGGACCTGGACAGTCTCGCCCGGGGAAGCTTCGACCCCCTGTCGGTGCTCATCATCGTTGGCCCCGGAGGCCTTCCGATCCTCGGCTGGCAGGCCCAGGCGCCACTGGCGTGGGGGCTCCCCGACAGCGCATTCGCGCACCGCGCCGGCATGGTGACCAAGGCCGAGGTCAGGGCCGTCGTGCTCGGCAAGCTGGCACTCCCACCGTCCGGTGTCCTCTGGGACGTGGGAGCCGGTAGCGGCTCCGTCGCAGTCGAGTGCGCACGGCTGTGCCCCGGGCTCGCGGTCTTCGCCGTCGAGGCCGATCCACCTTCTGCCGCCCGTGTCGCGGCCAACGCCTCGAATCACTCCGTCGCGGTGCACGTGATCGAGGGGCGCGCACCCGAGGTCCTGGTCCGCCTGCCTGACCCGGACCGCGCCTTCGTCGGGGGCGGCGGCCCTTCGGTGCTCGACGCCGTGATCGCGAGGATGAGGCCGGGCGGCACGGTGGTGGCCAGCTTCGCCTCCCTGGGAAGGGCGTCCGATGCCGCCACGAAGCTCGGCAACCTGGTCCAGATAGGTCTTGCCAGGGCCGCTCCCTTGGAGGACGGCTCGTGGCGCCTGGCAGCGGAGAACCCCGTCTTCGTGGCTTGGGGCCCCGAGCCTGCTAGCGGCTCCGCCGACACTTCCGCCTCGGGCGGGGACCGATCGTGAGAATCCTCACGCTGAGCGTCACAGAGGCCGGCCGGGCCATCGGCGATGCCTTGCCCTACGAGCACCTCCACGGGGACGCCGCCGCTAACGCGCGGGGGCATTGGCAATCCGTGGACGCGCTGATCATGGTGATAGCGACGGGCGCCGCAGTAAGGATCATCGCCCCGCTTCTCGGCACCAAGGGGAGCGACCCGGCCGTAGTCTGCGTCGATGATCGCGGCGAGAGCGCTATCGCGCTGCTCGGAGGCCACGCAGCGGGGGCCAATGCGCTCGCACGCGAGGTAGCGGGGTACATAGGAGCTCGCCCTGTGATCACCACTGCCGCCGATGCCCGAGGTATCCCTGCTCTCGACGCCCTACCTGGGTATACCGCCGCGGGCGACATCGCGGGCGCCTCCCGGATGCTGCTCGACGGCGCCGCCCTCGAAGCCTTCTCGCCCATCGGCTGGCCACTCCCCGTCGCACTCGGCAGACTGATCAGGGAGGATGCTCCACAACTCCATGCGGCCGCCTCGCCCGGCGAAGCGAGCGGCCTGGAGGCATGCCGCCTCGATCAGGGGGTTGTACGCGTAGTTGTTACCGACGAGCTCGGCGACGCTCGAGAGCACGGTGTGGTCCTCCATCCGCCATCGCTCGTCGCAGGAGTGGGGACCTCGCGTGGCGCACCACCCGAGGAGCTCGCGTACCTGCTGGATGAAGCCCTGTCCGCCGCCGGCCTCGCGCGCGCCTCGGTTGCGGAGATCGCCACGATAGACCGCCGGCGCGAGGAGCCGGCTGTGGTCGCGCTCGGGCTCCCCGTACGCTCCTTTGGCGCAGCTGAGCTCTCACAGGTCGACGTCCCCAATCCGAGCAAGACCGTAGCCGAGGCCGTGGGGACTCCGAGCGTCGCCGAAGCCGCCGCCCTGCTAGCGGGCGGGCCCGGCTCCACGTTGGTGTCGCCGAAGCGCTCCTCGCGCGATGCAACCGTAGCCATTGCTCGTCGCAAGGGCCCTCCGGGGAAGCTGAGCATCGTAGGGATCGGACCGGGCGACCCTGCCCAGAGGACATTCGCTGCAGCCCGCGCTATACGGCGCGCCGAGGTCGTCATCGGCTACGAGGGGTACGTGGAGCAGTGCCGGGACCTGCTCGAAGCACACCAGCAAGTGCTCAGCTTTCCCCTTGGAGCCGAGCGCGAGCGTTGCGAAGCCGCGCTCGAGATCGCAGCGGAGGGCAGAACGGTGGCGCTCGTGTGCTCCGGCGACCCCGGTGTGTACGCCATGGCCTCTCCGGCACTCGAGCTGGCAGGCAGGCCTGCCTACTGCGCTGTCGACATCGCGATCTTGCCAGGCGTCACTGCCGCCCTTGCCTCTGCGGCGCTGCTCGGGGCGCCCCTGGGACACGACCACGCGGTGGTAAGCCTGTCGGACCTGCTCACTCCCTGGGAGATGATCGAAGCGCGCATAGAGGCCGCTGGTACGGCCGATCTCCCGGTTGCCCTGTACAACCCTCGCTCGGCAAGGCGGGCTTCCCAGCTCGAGCGTGCGCGGGAGCTGCTGCTCCGCCACCGGCCAGCAGCTACGCCCGTCGGCGTGGTGACAGATGCCTACCGCGCCGGCGCTCGTGTGGAGATGACGACCTTGGGAGACCTCGATCCCGACGATGTAGGCATGACCACCTGCGTTGTCGTAGGAAGCTCCACGACGCAGGTGGTGAACGGGCGTATGGTGACACCTAGGGGGTATCGAACTGCTCACCTAGATGGTGCTGTGTAGTAACGGACACGTGTTTGTGGTAACACGGTGACGTGAAGCTATCCGACTGGGCAAGGACGAACGGTGTGCATCCGAAGACTGCGTATCGCTGGTGGCGGGAAGGTACCTTGCCGGTGCCAGCACGCCAGATCAACGCCAGGGTGATCCTTGTAGACGATCCCGGTATGGCTGCGCGGGTAGCGGGAGAGGGCAGCGTCGGACTATACGCACGGGTGTCGTCTCATGATCAAAAGGCTGACCTGGATCGCCAGGTGGCCCGGCTCTCGGAGTGGGCAGCCAGGGAGGGAGTGCGGGTGGAGCGGATAGAGGCAGAGGTCGGATCTGGGATGAACGGGTCTCGTTCCAAGGTGCGGCGGATACTTGCCGACCCGAAGGTGCAGGTGGTGGTGGTAGAGCACAGGGACCGGCTCGGTCGGATGAACACCGAGCTCGTAGAGGCAGCGCTCTCTGCACATGGCCGGAGGCTGGTCGTCGTCGATGACGGCGAGGTGACAGACGACCTGGTCCGTGACATGACCGAGGTGCTCACCTCGTTCTGCGCCCGTCTCTACGGGCGCAGGTCAGCCCGCAACCGTGCCGAGAAGGCACTCAGGTGCGCTGCTCGCAACATCGGGCCGATGGCCCTGAATGGCCCTGATACACCCCGATGAGAAGATGGCCCCGTGAGTAAGTCCCGCAAGCCGGGTAAGCCGGGTAAGCCGGGTAAGCTGCGGCACAAGGTGCGCTACCCGGTTGCCGGTGTGGAGCAGGCACCGGCGGCATCAACGATGCGGATACGGACTCGGCTCCGGTACTCGATGGCGGACATGGTAGTGCTAGTAGCACTGGCGGAGCACAACGACTGGCTCCAGGGCAGGGACCTCGCTGCTGTGTGCAAGGGCATTTCCGACGAGGCCAAGGCCATTTGCGCACTGGCCGGCTACATCGGGGTGCTTCTGGGCAAGTACCGGGCTCCGGGTGAGAAGATGCCGGGAGAGAAGGTGCCCGGAGGCTCAACGAAGAGCCCTGCCAAGCACATCAAGTCCCGTCCTCCCTCGGCTGAGACTGTGCTTTGGGGGATTAGGAAGCAGCATCTCACCTCCGAGTGCTCCTCCAGGTGGGCAGGGTGGATCACGAAGTCCTCGAATGACGCCTACAGCCTCGCTCGCAGGAACCAGCTCCGGGCACTTGCCGATAAGAACAAGGCCGCCTCTGTGGTCGAGAAGAAGCTCGCCCTACCTGTGCGCAGCGCTTCCGAACGGAAAGTGCTCCTGGAGAAGGAACGGGAGGCCGCGAAGGCAGAGAGCCGCAGAGTGCGCCACCTCGACTTCGGATACCGGAGTACCCACGAGCACGCGATGAAACGCCGAAGGCTCGAGCATCTGCGTAGAGAGGCTCTGGCCCTAGAAGCAGACATCGCATCCGGCCGGGTTCATATCACCCGTGGTGGGAAGGGGCTCCTCAAGAACAGGCTGCACCTTGCTGAGGCAGGTACGACTGATGAGGAGTGGCGTGCCCGTTGGCACGCGAAGCGCTGGTCCTTCGGCGCAAACGGCGAGGCCGGTAAGCAATACGGCAACGAGACCATCAGGGTCTCCCCGGATGGGACCCTGGAGATGGACTTACCTCCGGCACTAGCGCATCTGGCCAACGTGACAGCACGAGGGGTCACCCGATACCGATTCGATGCGTTGGTTGCCTTCTCCTACCGCCAGGACGAGTGGCTCTCCCAGGTGGAGGCGAACCGGGCCGTTGCATACAACGTGATGTTTGGCGAGAGGGGCCGGGTCTACCTGGATGCATCCTTCACGCCGGCTGCATCACCGGTTGTGCCGGCGCTGTCGGACCTACTCAGAGATCCAGGCCTGCGTGTGCTGTCGTTGGACCTGAACAACGGGTTCTTGGCCCCGGCGGTCCTGGACAGATCCGGTAACCCGATCGTGAGGCTGGACCACATCCCACTTCTCACAGAGGACCTTCCGGCCACCACCCGTGACGGGCATCTCCGCCAAGCCCTCACCCGTGCATTGGACCTGGCCGAAGAGTACGGCTGCAAGCTCCTCGTGGCAGAGAACCTCGGGTTCTCAGAGATGCGGGCTACGGGTCGTGAGGACTTCGGCAGCCGCAAGTGGTTCAGGAAGGTGGTCTGCGGGATACCCACTGCACAGGTACGCAACAGGCTCGTGGCTATGGCATCGAGGCGTGGGCTCGCTGTCGCTGGTGTCCCGGCCGCGTACTCCTCCATCTGGGGCAAGGCCTACTGGCAGGGACCCCTTTCTTCTAAGCAGCACAAGGTCTCGGGACACACCGCAGCAGCGGTGGTCCTCGGGAGGCGAGCACTCGGTCACCCAGCCCGGCGCCGTTCACGAGCAACACCAGATGTAACCGCACCCGACCAGCGGATCGAAGCAGCAGAGGTGTCGGAGAACGCCAGTAGCACTGCTGGTGCGGTGAGCTATCACGTGGGCACGTCGGAGTCTCCGGGCAATCGTCATGATCACGCAACCAGTAAGCCACTGCGGCACAAGGGTGTACCCGTGAAGGGACGTAAGACCCGGACTGGCAATGTGGGACTGCGGGAAGCCAGGTCGGCAAAGACCGTTCGTGCCGGCCCGAGGAGCACTGTCCTAAGTGCTACCTCGTAGAGGAACGGTTCCGGTGAGACGCGGGGCGCCGTACGCGGCTGCGCAAGGAGATTGGCGCACCTCGCCCGCCGCCCGGTACGTGATAGAGATCGACCCGAGCTGCACCGCATGTGGTGCCTGCATCGCCACGTGTCCCTGCCGCGCCCTGACACCAGCGCCATTTCGGCCGGTGCTCGTCCCCGACCTGTGCAACGGCTGCCTCGATTGCGTGGAGATCTGTCCTCGTGGCGCTCTGTCGGCGAGAGCCGACTGCGCGATCGCCCGGCGCATTCCCGTGGCTGGGCTGCTCGAGGCGGCTGGGCTACTCGAGGCGCCTGGGCTGTGAACAGCAGAGCTGTTCACCCGATCGAGGCGGAGAGCTACCGCCTGCTCGCTGCTCGCATGGACCTCTCGTCGGTGCCCCCCCCGGTCGCTGCCATAGTGTCGCGGGTCGCGCATGCCACGGCCGACCTGGACCTAGCCGCGTCGCTCGTCGCGCCGGAGCACGCCGTCGATGCCGGCGTCCGGGCTATAGCCTCGGGCGCTCAGATCGTCTGCGACGTCGAGATGCTGAGGGCGGGGATCTCGACGCTCGAATCCTGCTGCCACCTCCGGCAGTGCGAGCCCCTCGCCGGAGGGTTCCCGACGCGCAGCGCCCGCGGTATACGCCTGGCAGCAGAGGCTCACCCGCGAGGTGCGATCTTTGCCGTCGCTTGCGCCCCCAGCGCGCTCGAGGAGCTCTCTGCCCTCATCTCGAGGGGAGCATGCGTGCCGTCTCTCGTGGTAGCCCTGCCAGTCGGCTTCGTGGGTGCTGCCGTTTCCAAAGCCCGCGCTATCGAGGTCTGCGCAGACGCGGGCGTTGCCGTCATATCGAACGTCGGTGAGCGGGGTGGGTCCGCAGCGGGTGCGTCCGTGCTGAACGCCCTGGCGCGCCTGGCCGCCCGAGAGGAACCCGATGTCTGAGATGTACCCGCCAGCTGCGTTCTTGATCGGGCACGGTACCCGCTCCGCGACCGGGTTGTCGCAGCTGCGGCAGTTCGCAGAGCAGGTGAGCGCCCAGCGACGGGACATCCCCGTCGGCTTGGGCATAATCGAGCACGCCGAGCCAGACCTCGACGACGGCATCGACATGCTCCTCGGCTCCGATCCCCTCATCGCCTCCGGCAGCAGGCAGCTCGTCGCTGTACCGCTCGTCCTGCTCGGGGCCGGCCATCTGAAGGACGACGGACCCCAGGCCCTGGCTCGCGCACGAAGGCGTCACCCGCACCTCGACGCTGCCTACGCACCGGCCCTAGGGGTGCACCCGGCGGTCCTCGACGTCGCGGCGGACAGGGCATGCGAAGCCGGCGGTGCCGAGACGGACGCCGTCGTGCTCGTCGGACGGGGCTCTAGCGACCCCGATGCCAACGCGGACCTTCACAAGGTTGCCAGGCTCCTGGCCGACGGTCGCGGGCTCGGGATGGGAGCGGGTGGGGCGACCGCCGACCAGCCGAGCCCGTCGCTCGGCCTTGTCGAGCCTGCGTTCGTCTCGCTCGCCGAGCCAGGAGTGGCGGGAGCGCTCGGGCGCTGCCACCGCCTCGGCGCGCGGAGCATCACCGTTCAGCCGTACTTCTTGTTCCGAGGCGTGCTGATGGACCGGATAGCGAGCGAGGCGCTCGAATGGGAGCGCGAGCATGCAGGCTGCAGAGTGCTGATCGGGCGCGAGCTGTCGCCCGACCCGCGCCTGCACGCCCTGGTCTGGCATCGTTACGACCAGGCACGCTCGGGAACCGCCACCATGAACTGCGACTGCTGCGTCTACCGGGCAGGAATCCATGGTGGCTCGGGCGTGGCCTATGCCGGTCCCGCCATCGGCATCGGAGCGCGCCGGCTTGGCGGCGCGTCGGCCTGAGAGACCCAGCTGGGCCGCTAAACCACAGGCGGGTTCTTCGGCACTGGGTCGCCGATGCACACGCCCAGGTTCACCGCGTACACGCCGACGCACAGAAGCTCTGGCTGGCCCGCGGCAAGCGGCACTGCCGTGCTCGCCCCAGCCGCAGCAACGCCGCCTCCGAGCATCGCCCCCGCAGCAATGCATCCAATCGCCACGGTGCCGAGCTTCGTCCTCGCCCACCAACGTCGAGCTGCTTGTTCGGATGTTCTCATTCCTTGCTCTCCTCCCCTTGTCATTGCCTTATGGTTACCTTGCCATTGCCTTGCCGTTACCCTGCCGTTGCGAAGGATATTGCCCTCGATGCCGAGCGAGCGCCCTGCGGCGCACCCGGCCGGCTTTGCCAGACACTCCTATGGCCCTTGCTCTTCCTCACGGCAGCTTCCCGACAGCTGCAAGAACAGGAGCGAGAGCAGGTGAGATCCGGGTTGGATATCCCCCGAGCCTCGACGCTGACTGGCCGAGCACTCCAAGGGGATCGCTCCCCGCGACGAGTCCAGGCACGCTCACGCGGACGGGCTGCTGCATGGCGTCGTTGCCTGCTTGCCCGGCCGTTGTGAGCCGCACGCTTCCCATGTGCCAGGTCGGAGCGCCGGCGGGCGCCGATCTTGGCAGCGCAGCACCGCCCGATACCGGCGGAGGTGGGGAAGGAGGTATGCCAGCCGGCGCGCCCTTGGCGAGTGGGGGCCCCTTCTCCGGGGTGCGGAAAGAAGTCACCGCGCGTCCCGCTCCAGAATTCGCCGGCGTCCAGCCTGCGCGACCCACCGGAGGTGAGGAGATGACGAACGCGGCCCCGATTGCGGTCACCCCGACTGCTGCCATGACTGCCAGGTTGCCACCAGCAGCTCGCAGGCCGCGAAGCGGGCCCCTAACGCCCTGCCGGACCTGCTTCATGCCGATCCCAGGCACTCTGCGAGCGAGCCTGGCCAGAGCCAACACAGCCCCCGGGAGCACACCCCAGCGACCGTCAACGCCGGCGACACCTGCCAACTCCTCGCGCAAGTGGCTACGCGCACGCCACAAGAGCGTCTTCACGTTGGCCATGCTTATGCCGTAGTAGGTAGCGATGCGTTCGTAGGACCAGTCCTCGTGAGCCCGGAGCGCTAGCGCCTCCCTCGGGCGCTCCGGAAGGCGACCCACCGCCTGCCAGATCGCCTGCTCCCCTGCCCTGGACGCGGCTATTTCCTCGGGCAAGCTCCCACGATCGGAAAACGAGCCGAAGTCGTCTGGCGAAACGGGCTTGCTGCGTGCCGAGCGCCGGCCGACGTCTATGCACATCCGGCCTGCGATGACGCTAATCCACGGGTAGAAGCGGCGCTCCCCGCCGAGCGTTGCGATGGCACGCCACGCCTTCGCGAAGGCCTCCTGAGCCACGTCCTCTGCCTCGTGGGGGTCGCCGAGGCGCTTGAAGCAGAACCTATAGAGGCGGGAGTAGTAGTGACGGTAGAGCTCCTCAAAGGCCGCAGAATCGCCCATCTGGCAGCGTTCTACTAGCACCCGGTCGCGATCGAGATCTACATCTCCACTTGCCTGCTCACGCACGCTGGACCCCACTTGCTCCCAGTGAGCGGCCCGCCAAGTCGCGTCGACCTGACTGAACCGATCCCGGTGGTGGGCGGGTCACCGCCAACCACCGTCTACTGAAACGCACGATCGAGGCATTCCTTGCGCGCAGCAGCCCGCTGGCGCGCGC
>JAJYXW010000003.1 GCA_021801525.1 Actinomycetes bacterium | reverse complement strand
CTTCGCAGTCGGGGTTGTCGAGCGCTCCGAGATGCTCGGTCCCGAGAGGGTGGAGCCCGGTGACCTGCTGGTCGGCATCGCTTCGCCGGGGCTTCGCTGCAACGGGTACTCCCTCGCTCGCCACGTGCTCTTCGAGCTTGCCGGGCGCTCGCTCGACTCCCCTGCCTGGGACGGTTCCGAGAGCACGCTTGCGGACGAGCTGCTGCTCCCCTCGGTCGTCTACATGCCTGCGGTGCTGGCTGCCGTGGCTGCGAGCACCGTCCACGCCGCTGCGCACGTGACCGGAGGCGGGATAGCGTCGAACCTCGCGAGGGTGCTTCCCGAGGGATGCGGCGCCGTGGTCGAGCGCGGGAGCTGGGAGGTGCCCCGGATCTTCGACGAGATCGGCCGGGCAGGCGAGGTGAGCCAGGAGGAGATGGAGAGGGTGTTCAACCTTGGGCTGGGCATGGTCCTGGTGGTGGGTGCCTCCTCGGCACCCGACGCGATCGCGGCCATCGAGGAGCACGGGCACAAGGCTGCGATAGTGGGGATGGTCGAGGCCGGGAGCGGTGCTCGCCTCGAGGGCAGCCGATGAGCGCACCCGAAGAGCACCCTGACGCCCCTCACGCGTTGGAGTCCCTGGAGGCCCCCCTGGAGGCGCTGCGCAGGCACCTGGTCGAGCACTCGGTGAGGACTGGGGACTTCGTGTTGAAGTCGGGGCGGCGCTCGGGCTGGTTCGTCGACGCCAAGCAGACCCTCTGCAGGCCAGGCGGGATGATTGCGGCCGCCGAAGCAGTGCTTGCGGCTGTGCCCGCGGAGGCGACTGCGATCGGGGGGCTCACCATGGGTGCCGACCCGGTGGCCTTTGTCGCTGCCGGTGTCGCGGCGAGCCGCGGGCGTGCCCTCAAGGCGTTCAGCGTCCGAAAGGAGGCGAAGGACCACGGCGGCGGCGGGCGGATCGCAGGTGCGCTCGATCCCGGCGACAGGGTCGTGGTGACCGAGGACGCCACCACGCGCGGGACGTCGCTCTTGGAGGCTGTCCGGGTGGTGCGCGACGCCGGTGCCGAGGTGCTGCTCGCTCTCGCGATCGTGGACCGGGGCGGATCTGCCGGATCCCTGCTCGAGCGCGAAGGCGTCGCCTTCCGGGCGCTCCTCGGAGCTCCGGACCTGGGCTTCGACTACGACGAAGCCTCCTGAGTGGTCGGGACCGGCGTCGATCCGGTGACCTCACGCTTTTCAGGCGCGCGCTCTACCAACTGAGCTACCCGACCTCGATCTGTTCGTGCCTCGGCGGGAAGGGGCGCCGGGCCCAGCGGTCCTGACGGGATTTGAACCCGCGACCTCCGGCTTGACAGGCCGGCGTGCACTCCAAACTGCACCACAGGACCAGGATTGCTGGTTGCGCCTATGAGCACCCTGCAATGGCGCTCGAACCCGTATGAGCGCCCTGAAAGGGTCTCCAGGGGCGTCTCGGGACGTTAGCACGTTAGGGGAACGCCCAGATGATCGGCTCTCGCCAGATGATCGGCTTTCCGTGGCCGGGCGTCGCTTGCCGGCCCCCCCAGGATCCTTTGCCGCTCGGCCGCTCATACTCTGTCGTACACACTAACATGGGTGTATGACGATGCTGAGCTTCAGGGTCGATGAGCAGGAGGCTGCCGAGGTCCAGCGGTGGGCTGAGCGGCTCGGCGTCGGCCGGTCTGAGCTGCTCCGCAATGCCTTACGTCGCCACCTCCTTCGACTCGCCAGCGAGAACGATGCCGAGACTTGGCAGGACTTGCCCCTCGATGAGGGCGAACGTGCCCTTGCCGACATTGCAGATTGGGGTCCGGCTGAAGACTGGTCAGACTGGGCCGATGCGGCGAGGTGAGGTGTGGTTCGCTGCCACGCCTGGTGGCGACCGTCCAGTGCTCGTGCTCACTCGTGACCCGGTAGCAGACCGGATCGGCTCGGTCGTCGTCGCCGCACTTACGCGCACGCGCCGTGCCTTGGTCTCCGAGCTCGATCTAACGCCGGATCACGATGGTGTGCCCACCGACTGCGTGGTTAATTTCGACAACCTCCACACCATCCCCAAGGACAGCTTCCGCCGCATTGTGACAACTCTGTCCGCGACACGGATGGCTGAAGCATGCCGGATCCTTCAAGCGGCCACCGGCTGTTAGCCGAAGCGGTTACGGTCCCAATGCGTGGGCACCGACATTGGTCCGCGAGTCGGGGCGCCTTCGGCACGATCTCCGTGAACGGGCGGCTCCGAGCGCGAGCCGCTGAGGTGCTCGCCGGTTTCGTCGGGACGAGCCGCTCTCCATCGAGGGGGTGGTGCCCGTCCTTGCCCGGTCGTCGGAGCCTCCACCGCGGGCCCCTGGGGCAGCTTGTCGTCGTGGACGCTGCGATCGACCCCTCAGGTGTGAGCGATGCCGTTCCCCAAACCATCAGCAAACCTCTCGCTGATGGAGTAAGCCGCACCTGATACCGCCGGCATGGCTCTGTGGGCGGTTGAGTATCCAACCGTGCCGCTGTCACGGGCAGATGCGCTACGCATCAGGCCACCGCCTTCTTGGGGCTG
>JAJYXW010000167.1 GCA_021801525.1 Actinomycetes bacterium | reverse complement strand
CATCCATCGCCGGCGCGACGTACGTGCCGAGTTCACCGGCGAGGAAGTGAGCTCCGAGGTGCTCGTGAGGGTGCTCGGAGCTGCTCACAGTGCGCCGAGCGTGGGGCTGTCCCAGCCCTGGGACTTCGTGATCGTCACTGACCCGCGGACGCGCCGGGCGTTCTACGAGCACGTGCAGGCCGAGCGCAAGGTGTTCGCCGACGCGTTGGACGGGGAGCTAGCTGAGCGCTTTGCAGGCATCAAGATCGACGGCGTGCTCGAAGCGAGCCTCTCGGTGGTCGTCACCTACGACGCCGCGCGCGGAGCGCCGAACGTGCTCGGCCGCCACGCGATTGCTGACGCAGGGCTCTACTCGGTCTGTCTCGCCATCGAGAACCTGTGGCTAGCCTGCACTGCCGAGGGATGGGGCATGGGCTGGGTGTCGTTCTATCGCGAGGCCTTCCTTTCGGAGTTGCTGGGGATTCCCGAAGGCATCCGGCCGGTGGCCTGGCTGTGCATGGGCCCGGTGTCGTTCCTGCAAGAGGTTCCCGACCTGGAGCGTGCAGGCTGGCGGCAGCGCCTTCCGCTCGGCTCGGTGCTCCATAGGGAGCGCTGGGGCGCGCGAAACGGTTTCCCCGGGGCATCTAACCTGGCTCGCCCGTGACCCCCTATGACACCTCGCGGCGGGGCACGCACGCCGCAACCAGAAGCTCCCTCGGGCCCCTGCTCAGGCTCGGCTTGCCAGTCGTGATCGTGCTGGTGGTCGTGCTCGGTATCGTGCAGCTCCTGCGGTCCGTCCCCGCGCCCGCGCTGAGCGACACGTACGCTACGTCGCGCGCCGTGCCCGGTGGCCCCCTCTCGGTGCCCTGGCCGACCCAGGGAACCGCCACCGTGGCGGTCGAGGGGGCGGCGAGCATGGGCTCCTACGGCGGCCACCAGCAGTTCGCTATAGCGAGCCTCACCAAGATGATGACCGCCCTCGTCATCCTTCACGACCACCCGCTCTCCATCGGCCAGAGCGGCCCCTCGCTCACCGTCACGCCGGCTGACGTCCAGCTCTATGGAGCCGACAAGGCGCAGGGCGACTCGGTGGTGGCGGTTACTGCGGGGGAGAAGATCACCGAGTTAGAAGCGCTCGAGGCGACGCTCATACCCTCCGGCGACAACGTCGCCCAGATGCTCGCAACCTGGGACGCGGGCTCGATCCCGGCTTTCGTGGTGCGGATGAACCAGTTGGCCGGCTCGCTCGGGCTCACCGACACCCACTATGCCGGGCCGAGTGGCGTCAACCCCGCCACGGTGTCCACCGCGGCCGACCAGCTGAAGGTGGCCGAGGCCGCGATGGCCAACCCCGTCTTCGCAGGCATTGTCGATATGGCGCAGGCGACGCTCCCGGTCGCGGGCGTCGTCTACAACGTGAACGCGGACTTGAAGATCCCCGGCATCGTGGGGGTGAAGACAGGTTGGGTGCCTGCCGGGGGCGGCTGCTTCGTGTTTGCCGCCAAGCGCACCGTCGACGGCCGGAGCGTTACGGTTGTCGGTGACGTGCTAGGCCAGCAGGGCGCGACCCCCTTGAACACGGCTCTCTCCGACGGCGCCGCTCTGGCCTCGGCGGCCGGGGCGGCGTTGAGCGTGGAGCAGGTCGTCTCTGGCGGCACCAAGGTCGCCGCGATCACCGCTCCGGACAACCCCTCCATATCGCTCGTGACGGCGTCGTCTGCGAGCCTGCTCGCCTGGCCGGGAGCGACTGTCACCGAGAGCCTGCACCTCACGCGGCGCCTGGTGGCACCGATCGCGAAGGGCACCCGGGTCGGCTACCTCACGGTGGCTATCGGATCGGAGAAGGCGAAGGTGCCGGTCGTGACCACCGCTTCGCTGTCGAGCCCCTCGCTCACGTGGAAGCTGACCAGGTTGTGACAGCTGAGCAGCCCACCGGCGTCGACCCAGCTCGAGCCGACCCGGAGCAAGCCGACCCGGAGCAAGCCGACCCCACACGAGCCGACCCGGAGCAAACCGACCCGGAGCAAGCCGACCCGGAGCAAACCGACCCGGAGCACCCCTTCACCCTTGCCATCGACATAGGTGGCACCGGTTTGAAGGCCTCGGTACTCGACAAGGCAGGTCGCATGGTGGCCGACAGGGTCCGGGTCCCGACGACCTACCCGTTGTCGCCAGAGGGGATGGTAGAAGCGCTGGCTGAGCTGGCCGCCCCGCTTCCCGCCTACCAGAGGGTGTCCGCCGGGTTCCCGGGCATGGTGCGCGGCGGGCGGGTGCTGAGCGCTCCGCACTTCGTGACCGAGTCGGGTCCGGGTAGCCCCGTGGTGCCCGAGCTCGAGCGGGCATGGGCCGGCTTCGACCTGGCTGGCGCGCTCCTCCGGCGCCTCGGGCACCCGGCCAAGGTGGCCAACGACGCCGACGTCCAGGGAGCGGCGGTCGTGGAAGGGAAGGGCTTCGAGCTGGTGCTCACTCTCGGGACCGGCTTCGGCACCGCCATGTTCTACGACGGCCGTCTCCTCCCCCACCTCGAGATCGCCCACCAGCGTTTCCGCAAGGGGCAGACCTACAACGAGCAGCTCGGAGAGGCC
>JAJYXW010000097.1 GCA_021801525.1 Actinomycetes bacterium | reverse complement strand
CCGCTCTTGTCGGATATAGCCGAGCCGGTTGCCACCCTCGGCCAGTTGGAGCCGATGGCAGCACGAGAAGCCTCCGGCCTAGGTGCGCCGGCTCCAGAGACTACCCCCCGAGCCCAGGCGCCCGTCCAGAGGAGTACCGGCGAGCCTGCACCGGTTGCACCCACAGCGACTGCATCCACAGTGGCAAACCCGATCACGCCTGGTCGGGAAGTGGGGCTTCCATCAAACCTGGACATCCAGGCCGCTCGCCTGGAAGAAGGGACGGGCTCGGAGCCTCGTAGGAGCGCCAGCGTGCCGGGACCGATCGGCTACCCGCTTGGAGGCTTCCCTCTCGCCGCTTCGGCACTCCCCGTCTCGCCCACAGTTGTTCCCGTCTCGCGCACAGCTGTTCCCGTCTCGCGCGCAGCTGTTTCCGACTCGCGCTCGGCTCTGCAGGCTTCACCGGAGGCGCGCGTGGCGCCGCTCGTATCGGAGCGTTTCGGGGATCGGATGGCACGCGGCGATCTGCCCGGGTCGAACGAGACGCCGGTGAGCGGTGACCGAGGAAGCGAGAGCGACGGGTTTGCAGTAGAGCAGCCTTCCGAAGCGAGGTTGGCACCCCTCCCTGTCGTCCAGCTGTCCAGGATCGCACCACGAGCATCCCGGCCGGTGGCTCGGGAAGGGTTGGGCGCGCCAGCGCCAGCGCGAGATTGGACCGGGTACACGGATGGAGCAATGCAGCTCGTGGAGAGCGGCGCGGGGCGGCTGGAGGGCGGCCGCGTGCTCTTCGACGCGTTCCAACCCATCCAGCGCCAGGCAACGGCATCACAGATCCCAGAGCGGGCGCAGTCCCAGGCTTTGGAGGAGTACTCGGACGGGGGTTCGCCCGTGACGCTGCAGCGGCTCCAGCAAGCGCCCGAGCCGAAGACGGCATCATTCGGACAGGGCTCGTCGTCGACATCGGGCTCGTCACCGGACGGCGCGGGATCCCCTGGGGGATCGTCGGACGAGCCTGGATCGTCAGGACAGGATCCCTTTGCCGGCATGCACATGCAGGAGATCGCCAGCCGCCTCTACCCGTATATCAGCGCTCGGATCAAGTCCGAGCTCCGCCTCGACCGTGAGCGCCACGGCGTGCTGACGCCTTGGCATCGCTGACCTGGCGCCGATAGGACCACCGATGACAGACATGTTCCTCACATCTGGAGCCGGCCCTGGAGGGTCGCAGGCGACTGCGGGCACGCCAGCGAGGCAGAAGCCGAAGCCCGACCCTCTTTCGGACTTTGCGGTCAGCGTCTACTACAAGTTCACGATCGACGGCATTGACCTCGGAGTGTTCACCAAGGTCGGGGGCATCGGGATGAAGTTCGACCTGGAGTCCATCAAGTCGGGCGGAGGCGGCGCGTGGATGCACCAGCTGGTCGGAAGGGTCCAGTACGACAATCTCACACTCGAGCGGGCTGTCAACCCGGACACGAAGAAGGTCATGCGATGGCTGGCGAAGGTGGCGCAGGATCCGAGACCCACTACGGCGGTGCTGGTCGCTCTCAGCCCGCACGGCGAGGAGATCGTCGATTGGAGCCTCACAGGGGTGGTCCCTGTTCGCTGGAGCGGCCCTTCCTTCGACGTCTCCGGCTCGGCACAAGCGGCCACCGAGACACTCGAGCTCGCCTACCGGGGGTTCCTATGACGGGCGCTGCGAGCGACGTTTCCACCAGGAGAGCTGTGGCAGGTGAGGCGAGGAGGAAAGCGGGAGAGCCGCCCAGTGGCGGAGCTCCAGAGAGAGAGGGCAGGCGATGAGTCTTATCGGTCCCATTGACGCGGGCAGCTCGCTTCTCACCGACTCTGTCAGGCTCGAGCGGGCGTACCTGGTCAAAGCGCAGAACGGCGCTATGGGGGCGCTGAGGGGAATTGCGGGGGCAGGGTCGGAGGCCGCTACGACCATGATCCCAGGTACTCCAGGTGGAAGCGGATCGCTCGGCGGCGACATGGACGACGCTTCAAATGCTGTGGCCGGGACTCCGTTAGGGGGCGCGGCGAACCTGATGCGCCAGTACATCACCTTTGCGTTCAATCCCACGTCCATAAGCGTCTCGCGCACCGCTAACTGGCAAGACGGGTTGTCGAGCGGCGGGACTCCGAGCGCGAGCCGTGCGCTGCCGCTGTCCAAGCGCTCGATCCCCACCCCGCAGTACACGGGGCCTTCCGCTCGGACGCTGACCATCTCCGACGTGTACCTCGACGCGGCGGAGTCGGGAGTGCCGAGCGTTCAAGGTGACGCCGACTTCCTCCTGAGCCTCTGCGTGCCTGCAAGCGGTCTGCTCGGCGACGTGATGGACCTGATCTCGAGCTCGCCCGAGCCGCCCCTCGTTCGCTTCGTGTGGGGAGCGATGGTCGGGTTCCTGAGCTATGTGTCGCAGGTGACCGTGGACTACCAGATGTTCAGACCCAACGGCATGCCGACGCGCGCGAAATGCTCGGTCACCCTGATCGAGATGCCCGAGTCGCTCCTGTCCCAGAACCCGACGTCCGGGGGGAAGGCAGTGCGGCAGTCGCACACGATGGTGGAGGGCGAGTCGCTCGCCAGCGTGGCCCAGAGCCGTCTGGGCGACGCGCGGCGTTGGAGGGATCTGGCAGAGACGAACGGAATCGACGACCCACTGAGGGTGGGGCCGGGCCGTCCCCTCATGCTTCCGGGCAGCGCGGAGCCCGGGAGGAGGCGAGCGTGACCAACATCCAGCCGACCGGCAACCAGCGGAGTAGCAACCAGTGGAGCAGCTACCAGCAGAACGGTGGGGGAGCCTCCGTGGGTGGAAACCTGAGCGGCTTGGAGTCTTCAGCAAGCGACCCCTCGAGCATTTACACGAGCAGCGAGCCTCGCGTCTACGTGGACGGAGCTCCATTGGTCGAGCCGGTGGCGAGCAAGCTGATACACGCGAGCATCGACACCAGCGCGTTCGCTCCAGACCAGATCCAACTCAGCTTCCGCGACCCCAATCGCGACGTGCTAGTGGAAGGAGGGTTCGTAGTCGGCGGGCTGGTCGCTGTGACCGCCGTAGGGACGAGCGGGGTCGAGGTGCCCATCACAGACGGTGAGATCACCGCGGTCGAGCTCGACTTCGACGCGACGAGCACCAACACGGTTGTGCGTGCCCTCGACCTGTCCAACCGGCTCTACCGGGGCCGCAAGACCCGCACATTCGTGGAGTCCCTCGCTTCGGAGATGGTGGAGGAGATCCTGACCGAGAACGGCCTCGAGGAGTCCTCGGTGATCCCCACCGACGTCCTGTACCAGCAGATGGTCCAGCCCAACGTGTCGGATTGGCAGTTCATCCGCTACCTAGCCTCCCTATCGGGCTATCTCGCGTACCAGCAGAACGGCGTCTTCTACTTCGGCCCCCCGATCCCGGCGGAGACCGGTCCCCCACCTGGCCCAGAGGGATCCTCGGACCCGCGCGCCCTCGTGCTCGGCAAGAACCTATTGAGGGTGAAAGCTGTCATTCGCTCGGCCGAGCAGGTCTCAGGCGTGTCGGTGCTCGGCTTCGACCAGTCCATCGAGTCGCCGGTCGTATCCGTCGGCGTGCCCGAGACGGAGGCCACGGAGATCGCGACCCAGCCCGAAGAGATTGCCGCCCTGTTCGGTGCTCAGGTCCTCTTCCACCACGGCCCTCCTCCCATGGCCAACGAGGACGAGGGAGAGGCCCTGGCTGAGGCGATCGGGATGCACCTCGCGGCGGCGCTTGCCGAGATCGAAGGCGAGGCCATGGGCAACCCGCTGCTGACGGCAGGGACGGCAGTGGGGCTCAGATCGGCCGGGATGCCCTTCGACGGCAACTACACGCTCACCTCCGCCGTGCACACCTGGGACCCGCACAATGCGTACACGGTCACGTTCAACGCGAGCGGGCTCGACGACCGGAGCATGCTGTCGCTGGCAGGTGGCCACGCTCCTGCCAAGATGCCCGCCATGAACGGTCTGGTGACCGCTGTGGTCACCGACATTCAGGACCCCGAGGAGCAGGGCCGGGTGACCCTCATGTTCCCGTGGCTGTCCGACACCTACGTGAGCGACTGGGCGCCCGTCTGCCAGGCGAGCGCTGGGATCGGTTCGGGGTTCCTGGTGCTGCCGGACGTGGGCAGCGTTGCGGTCGTCGCCTTCGAGCAAGGTGACTTCAACCGTCCGATCGTCCTCGGAGCCGTGTACAACGACGTCCACGAAGCGCTGCCCGAGGGGATGATCGATCCCGACGGTCTGGTGATCCAGCGCCGGTTGATGTCGAGCGAGCGCAACCAGGTCACGCTTTGCGACGGCGAGGAGCTGAGCGGCATCTACATAGCAACTGGCGACGAGGCCCAGGAGATCATCATCGACCAGAACGAGGCGACAATCGTGATCAACTCCGAGGGCACCATCACGATCGCCGGGGCGTCTCTCGAGATCAATGCCGAGGGCGACGTGTCGGTCACGGCCGAAGGGGACATATCCCTCACCACCGAAGGCGAGCTGTCGTTCACGGCATCCAGTATCAACATGACGGCCGATGCGGACATAACCATCACCACCGACGGGGTGGTGAACGTGGCGGGGTCCGAGGTGGGCATCGAGGCGGACAGCCTCGTGAGCGCGGAGGCACCCTTGATAACCCTGAACGGCTGAGCGTCGGCATGACGACAACCAGGACCACGACTACAACCAGGACCATGACCACAACCAGGACCATGACCACAACCAGGACCATGACCACAACCAGGACCATGACGACGACCAGGAGCACGAGGTGACGAACGAGTTCATAGGGCAGGGCTGGGCGTTCCCCATCCGCACGTCCCCGACAGGCGGGATTGCGCTCGTGTCGGGTTCGACCGAGATCGAGGAGGCGATGCACATCGTGCTTTCCACCTCTCCGGGCGAGCGTCCCATGCGACCGGACTTCGGTTGCCGTCTCAACGACTTCGTGTTCTCGCCCGCGGACTCCACCACTGCCGGCCTGATGGCCCACGAAGTCCGGAGCGCGCTCGAGCGGTGGGAGCCGAGAGTGAACGTGATGGGCGTGGACGTCCGTGTAGACCCGATGGAAAGGAACGTCATGTACCTGCACATCAGCTATCAGGTCAAGGGAAGCTACGACCGCCGGAGCCTCGTCTTCCCCTTCTACACGATCCCTGAGGAGCCACGCGTATGAGCCTGCCGGTCCCCAACCTCGATGACAGGCGCTTCCAGGATCTGGTGGACGACGCTAAGCGAATGGTCCAGAGCCGCTGTCCCGAGTGGACGGACCACAATGTGTCAGATCCAGGTGTGACTCTCATAGAGACCTTCGCGATGATGGTCGACCAGCTCGTCTACCGTCTTAACCGGGTGCCGGACAAGCTGTACGTCAAGTTCCTGGAGCTGATCGGCGTACGCCGCTTCCCACCCTCGGCGGCAACGGTGGACCTCACGTTTTGGCTCTCGGCCCCGCAGGAATCGACCATCCGCGTACCTGCAGGCACGCGGGTGTCCACCAAGCGGGTCGACCGCCACGAGGACGCGATCGTCTTCACGACGCTCTCGGAGCTCGAGATCGTCCCCTGCTCGATGACGCGCCTGGTGACCATCGACACGGACCACCGGATTGCCGACCACACCGAGGACATCTCCATGGAGGGAATGCACTGCTTCGGTGCCTCGCCCCGTCCTGGTGACCGATTCCTCGTCGGCCTCGACAGGCCGGTTCCCTCGTGTGCCGTCGTGCTCCGGATGTCGTGTGTCGTCGAGGGGGTGGGAGTTGATCCCGAAGACCCACCCGTCGTGTGGGAGGCCTTCGACGGCCATCATTGGCTCCGCTGCGAGGTGGAGCGCGACACCACCGGTGGGTTGAACCGTTCCGGAGACGTCGTTCTGCACATCCCGCGCGAGCACTCCCCAGCCGTGATTGCTGGCCACAGCGCGGGATGGCTGCGCTGCCGGGTCGTGGAGCCGCTCGAGGGCCAGCCCTTCTACTCGGCCGCGCCTCGGGTGAGCAAAGTGGAGGCCCGGACGATGGGGGGCACCACGGGTTCCATGAACGCCGACCTGGTGAGCGGCGAGGTGATCGGGGTGTCAGAAGGCACGCCGGGCCAGCGGTTCAGGCTGCAGAGCCGTCCGGTGATCGCGAGCGGCGGCTCCTTCCTCGTCGAGGTGTCCTCCGAGGAGGAAGGCTGGGTGATCTGGGAAGAGAGGCTCAGCTTTGGGCGCGCCGGGCCCGATGAGCGCGTGTTCGTCCTCGACGCGAACGACGGCGAGGTCATCTTCGGCCCGGCTGTCCGCCTGCCGGACGGTACGCTGAAGAGCTACGGCGCCATCCCCCCGAAGGGAGCCACAATTCGCGTCCCGCAGTACCGGGTAGGAGGGGGCAGGTCCGGGAACGTGGCAGCCGGGGCCTTGAGCGTGATGCGCACCCCCATACCCTTCGTGGGTCGGGTGGAGAACAGGCGTCCCGCTGCCGGAGGGATCGACGGCGAGGACATGGAGGCCGCCAAGGAACGCGGGCCCGTGACGCTGCACTCCCTGGGGCGCGCGGTCACCCGCGAGGACTACGAGCTTATTGCCCGGCAGTCTGCCCCCGAGGCTGCAAGGGTGCATTGTACGGTTGACGAGGGCCAGGGCGGGGTACGAGTGCTCGTCGTCCCGGCAGTCGGATCCGACCAGCTCGGCAGGGTCGAGTTCGCCGACCTGGTTCCCCACGCCGACATGCTCCGGGCCATCGCCCACGAGCTCGACAAGCGGCGCACCGTGGGGGCAAGGGTGGTCGTAGAGCCGCCCACCTACCGCGGGGTCACCGTTGTCGCCAGGGTCCGGGCTCACGAGCATGCTGACAGCGAAAGGCTGAGGCCAGTTGCGCTCCGTGCCCTCTACCAGTACCTCCATCCTCTCCTCGGGGGGCGCGACGGACACGGATGGCCCTTCGGACGCCCGGTCCAGGCGGGTGGGATCTACTCCGTGCTCCAGCACCTCCCCGGCGTGGAGCAGGTGGAGGAGGTGAGGCTGTTCCCTGCGGACCCCATCACCGGAGAGCGCGGTGATCGAGTGGAGCGTGTTGATGTGGGTCCCGACAGCCTCGTCTTCTCCTACGGTCACGAGGTGATGGTGGATCTCTGATGCCTCCCGACGTCCCCTTGGCCCAGCCGGGCCACAAAGCCCCACTGACACAGCCGGATCCCGTAGCTGCGAGCTCCGTTCCCGAGCGCCACGGCGCCGGCGAACGGGTAGCCGGTCGCGGCCTGGTTCCCGGGCTCGCGTCGCCGCATCCGCTTGCGACGATGCTGCCGGGAGTGCTGCGGGGTGACGACTTCGCCGTCAGGATCACCGAGGGTCTCGACAGCGTCCTCGCGCCGGTCCTCGCGACCCTGGACTGCCTCGAGGCTTACGTCGACCCGGCCCTGGCCCCGCCGGACTTCCTCGAATGGCTTACCGGGTGGGTGGGTCTCTCCATCGAGGAGCACTGGCCGGAAGAACGCCGCCGGGCGTTCGTCGGCGCTGCGGTCGAGCTGTACCGCCAGCGCGGCACCGCAGAGGGACTCCGCGTCGCCGTGTCAGTCCTGGCTGGGATCGACGTAGATGATGTGGAGGTTACCGACAGCGGGGGGACCATCTGGTCGCCGGAGGGTGGCACGCCGTTCCCCGGATCGGCCCGCGCTTCGGTGAGGTTGCGCCTCCGGGTGCCCGACCCGGCTTCCTTCGACCCCGCGCGCCTCGAGAGCGCAATCGAGCGCAACAAGCCTGCCCATGTGGCGCACAGGGTGGAGATAGCCGGATGATCGTCTGCACCCGATGCGGTCATGGCAACGCTCCGGAGGAGGAGTTCTGCACTTCGTGCGGAGCCTTTCTCGAGTGGTTGGGCGAGCTCGTCGAGGAAGAGGAAGAGGAAGAGGAAGAGGGCCGTGCCCTCGAGAGCGAGGCGCAGACCCTCCCCATCGCGGCTGTGCCTGCACCTGCTCGCAGGAGCTGGATTTCGCGCGCCGTGTCCCATGCCGGGTGGCACGCTCATAGCGCCAGCGGGAGTGGTGCCGGGGCGTCCGTGGCATCCACAGCGGGCACGGAAGCAGGTACAGGTACGAGTGTTGGTACGGCCGTGGGCACGAGCGTTGGTACGGCCGCTGGAGCAAGTGCCGGCACGGGATCAGGCGTGGGCACAGTCACGACCGCGCCGGCCGGAGGAGGTGCACAACCCGAGCCCGACGAGCCCGAGCCCGACGAGCCCGATCCCGACGAGCCCGAGCCCGACCTTTCGGGGCCTCAGGGCACCGCCGCAGGCGTTTCCGGAGCCGGCGGGATCCGGAGGCCCCCGCCGCGGCGTTCTCTCAGGCACCGGAGCGTGGATGAGCGCCCCCCCGGAAAGCCCATTGCCCGCCATCACTCCTTCCACCCGAGGGACATCGACCATCGCGACAAGTCGCAGACCGAAGCTCGCCTCCAGTGCGGATCTTGCCACCGGGCGAACGACCCTCGACGGGTCTTGTGCCTGCACTGCGGGACGCCTTTGCTCGAGGGGCTTGCTCTCTCTGCTATCCAGCCCGTCGGGCCGAGTGCTCGCGATGGCGATGCGGTCGATCCCGGAAGCCCGGGGGGGGCAGAGGCCCCCGCAGGGGGAGGAGAGGCGGGCGGCGCTGCATCGGGCACCAAGAAGAAGTCGTGGACGAAAAAGCTGAAGAAGCCGAAGAAGCCGAAATTCCTCGCGAAGCTGAAGCGAAAGAACAGCGCACAGGGGGGCGCGGCACCAAAGGGCATCAGCGCGCGCAAGTACTCGCGGATGTCCGCAGGGGGGACAGCTCCCGGCGGAGGAAAGCTGATGAAGGTCGGCTTCGCCCTGGGGGTCGTGGTCATCCTGCTTGCCTTCGTCGGTCCCTTCAGCAGCACCATCCGGACGCACGTAACCGGGTTCGCGACCGATGTGCGGAAAGTCCTCCGGCCGCAGTACACGCCGGTGGTGCCGGTGAAGGCCACAGCCACGAGCCATGCCACCGGGCACCCGCCTTCGTATGCCATCGACAACGTCATAAACACTTCGTGGGAAACCGGAGCAGGCCGCGACGGCACTGGCCAATCCCTGACGATCGGCCTGGCCGGCTACCAGCGTGTGGACAAGATCGGGTTCATCTCCGGCGACCAGTCGACACCAAAGGCGTTCCGAAACGAGGCACGTCCCCACAAGGTGTCTCTCCAATGGTCGAACGGGCACAAGGGCAGTATCGACCTTCGAGACGTGTCCACGTTCCAGGTTTTCTCGGCCCACCAGCTCCATGTGCGGTGGGTGAAGATCACGATCGACTCGGTCTACCCATCCGCGGCGGGCAGGCAGTGCGCGATCGCGGAGGTCGAGCTGTTCAAGCTGGTCTGAGGGATGAGCGAGCGCCAGCTCGGTCCTCCGGCACGCTCGGCTGCATCGGCACCACATAGTGCCGGCATAGCCACAGCGTCACGCGACGCCCAGCTCGGCCAGCATGGTCTGGTACTTGGCTTCGAGACGAGCGGCTCTGGCGTCGTTGCCGGCCTGCTTGTGGGCAGTGGAGCTCAGGCGCCAAAGCTCGTCGTTGAAGCGGTCGATGCTGAGACCCCATTCGAATGCGTCGAGGGCGGCGCCAACATCGCCCATGCCGAGGCACGCCTTACCCAGGCCCGTAGCCACGTCAGTGGCGACAAGGCGCAGGCGCTCTCTTGGTTCGAGTACCCATTCCTCGGGTCCGATCTCCGGAAGCAGGTCTCCCCTGTAGACGGAAGCAGCTTGCTCGTACAGCTCCCGGGCTGCCTCGATCTCCCCCGACTTGGCCGACTTCCCTGCCGAGCGGGCAAGCTCCTCGAAGCGGAGCGCGTCCACAGCCACCAAGCTCGGTGGGGCCAGAGCGTAGGCATCGCCCACGCGTGCGATCAGCTCGGGCAGCTCGCTGCCACTGGGGCCGGTCGCGAGCCCGCGAAGCGAGGAGACCGTCACCTGGAGGTTCCTGAGCCCGCTCGACAGCGGCACGGCCGGCCAGAACACCTCCACCAGGCGCTCGCGGTGCAGGGGCTGTCCCGCGTGGATTGCAATGTAGGCAAGAAGCTTTCTGGCCTTGGGTTTCACGCATCCGAGGTCCACCTGCCGCCCGCGGATCGTGGCCGAGAACCCGCCGAGGCAGCGCAGCTCCGAGGCGAGATCGCTCCCTAGGCTGGTCGTGCCGACGACTGCGACAGCAGCCGAGCCGGCGCCTGTGACAGTGGCTGTGCCGCCTGGTACGGGTGCAGCATCTTCGAGGCCATGGGCTTCTTCGGCGACTCCATCCCGGGGGGAGCGCAGGAGCTCGGCAGCCTTGGTGCAGATGCCGATGGCCAGCGGGCTCTTGTAGCGTCTGGCGAGCTCGCCCGCCTCGCGTACGGTGCCTTCTGCTCCGGCTCGACCTGTGAGTGCCAGGGACAACCCGTCGAGAGCGAGGGCGATCGAGGAGAGCGTGCCGGCGCCAAGCGCCTCGAAGCGCTCGGCCGAGTCGCGCAGTGCCGAGGTGCCACCGGATCCGTCTGGCTTGGTTCCAGGCCACATGCGCCATAGCATTCCCGCACCTTGGAGAAAGCGCACTGCCGCGTGCCCCCACGAGTCGCCATCGGCATCGCAGGCAGCGACCAGCTCATCGGCAGACGGACCCGCGTTGCCTGCCAGGAGAACCGACGCGGCTGTTGCCAGCCGGCACAGCCAGGTGGGCCCGAAGCGCTCCATCTCCGCCAGCAGCATGTCGAGGTCCGTGCCTCCGGTGATCAGGCCCGTGGTTTCGGCGACTAGGCCCGTGCTTTCGAGGCCCGCGCCGGCGAGGATGTGCCCGGCGATCGCGAGCGCCAGCGCGATGCTCGGCGGGCAGGAGGCGTCCGAGAGCGTCTTCGAGAGCGCAGCGGCGCCTCCGCCGACCGCATTGCCAGCAAGGCAGAGCGAAAGTCCCCGCGCCAGGGAGCCGACCGGTCCCACCAGTGACTCCGCCAGCCGGGCGGCAACGAGTGGGTCCGAGCGAATGGCCGAGCGCACGATCGAGAGCGGGGTCATAGGAGGGTTGGGGTCCGGGTCCACCCACGACTCGATCGAGCGCCGCTCGTGCCTGGTTCGCTCGGCCGCGCCCGAGTCCCCGCCCAGCTCGAAGAGCTCTTCGGCCGACTGGTATGTCTCCACGGCATCCGCGAGGGATCCGGACCCTGCAAGCAGGCGCGCGAGGGTGACCTTCACCCACGGGTCCGAGGCGGCGAGGTTGGCGGGCAGCATGTCGATCCACGCGCCGGGAGCGCCTGCCACCTTCTGGCCGTGCTCGTCGAGGATGCGGCGAGCGGAGGGGAGATCCCCCGCGCGCAGGTACGCCTGGAGTGCCGCTGTCGGATGCGCGCTTGCCTCGAGCAGCGCACCGGCTCGCCCGTGCTCTCGGCGCGCCCCGCGCTCTCCGAGCAGGCGGACCAGCTCGGCGTCGAGTTCGGCGCGCAGGACTTCGTGGCAGTGGTAGGTGCCGTCGCCATCGGGGCTCTCCAGGAGCAGGTGCCTGGAGCGGAGGGATTCCAGGCACTCGGCTGCGTCGTCACGACCGAGGAACACGTTGCAGAGCTCGGTCGTGGGTTCGGCGATAACGCAGGTGCGGACCAAGAACGTGCGGAGGTCCTCCGGGAGCTCGTCGAGAACGTTGCGCGTGAGGTACTCGCGCACCAGCCGGGAGCGTCCCTGAAGCGATGCGAGCACCCGGCTTCGCATGACCGGTGGCTTTCCGGCGGTGGCCAGCCTGAACAGCTGTAGGCAGGCGGCCCACCCACCCGTCCTCCTGGCCAGCTCGGCAGCTTCTTCTGGAGCTATGCGAGCACCGTAGGCATCACTGAAGAGCCGTTCCACTTCCCAGGTCCGGAAGCGGAGGTCGTCTGCGTTCAGCTCTACGAGGCGGCCCTCCACCCTCATTCGCGACAAGTTGAGTCGGGGTTCGCTTCGCGTGGCGATGACGATGGCCCAGTTGCCTTCGGCCCTCTCGGCCAGGAGCTCGACGAAGCGCTCCGCCTCGGTATTGGCAAGAAGGTGGAAATCGTCGATCACCACCAGGGTGCGTCCGGCGCCGGGGATGGAGAGCGCTTCCACTACGTCGGCTGGGCTCGACCACGCAGCGGTCGAGCGGGATGCCGGTCGGCCACCGGTGCGCTGCCATGAGCTCCAGAGGCGTGACGCCACATCCTTCGCGGTGCCGTCCGCCCCCGAAGCTCTGTACCATACGACCGCTGCTCGCTCCGAGACGGCAAAGTGACCGAGCAGGGTGCTCTTTCCCCACCCAGCGGGTGCCGTGAGGACGGCAAGGTGCCTTTCCCACACGGCTTGGAGTTGGCGGAGGAGCCTCTCGCGTACGATGCCCGCAACAGCCGCTCCGGCAGTGACCTCTGCACCGGCTGGCACCTCAGCGCCACTCGAGCTCGTCGGTCCTGACCTGTCCGTACCGTTTTGTGGTTTGCCGTCGCTCATCTGCTGCGTTGCTGCTGCCTTGCTGGTACTCCGTAGGTGGTCGGTGGATCGGGAGGCGATGGCATGAACGACATCGAGCGCCCGGTACAACGAGTACGAGTGCACAGGGCGGAAACCTCGCAGCGGTACCGCGCCCGTCCCCTGGCGAGAGGGTAGCCCTATCGGGCAGCTTGGTCAACCAAAGGTGAAGTCAATTGCACTGTCCGTGGTGACGCTGCGGTTCACCAGGTCGGCCAGCAGGACGTTCTCACCCGCAGCAGGTGTCGCGGCAGTTGTCGCGGTGGGTGCGGTAGTTGCGACGAAGCGGGAGCTCAGATGATGCCTTCGCGCACAGCGTAGGCGACCGCGTGGCTCCTGTTGCGGAGGTTCAGGCGGCTCACCACGTCGTGGATGACGTTCTTCACCGTACGTTCCGAGTAGGCCATCTCACGGGCGATCGAGCCCGTGTCATGCCCGTCGGCGACGAGCTTGAGCACGTTCACCTCGCGCTCGGACAGGCCGTGGACCCCAAGCCCCCTGGGGGCGAGGACGTCGCGCTGCAAGCGCCCCACCTGGGTGAAGAGCCGGCCGAGCATGTCCGGCGGCATGGTGCCGTTCCCGGCAGCTGTCGCCTCTATGGCTTCGGCCAGCCGCGCCTGACCAGCGTCCGAGCGCCTCATGACACCCGACGCCCCTGCTTCTGCGACCGCGAGCACCGCGGCATCGTCGAGCTGGCCGACGACAGCTAGGACAGGCAGCTCTCTGCCGCGCGAGAGAGATCGGATCGTGTCTGCCGCGGATTCGTCAGCGGCGTCCATGGCGGTTACCGCTACCTCTGCTTCAGCTGGTGAGTCGACTAGGAGCAGGCGGGAGCTCGAACGTACCTGGCTGGCCACTCCGGCCTGGAGAAGCGGGTCCCGAGCTTCGACGTAGACGCGTATTCGCTCGCTCATGGCATGTCTCCCATCTGTATCCCTGTCACCTGCATGGCTCTTCTCCGGTACTTCCTCGCGGCGCCGGCCCGGCGGTGCAGGGATGGTCGGCCGGGTGGGCGTAGCGGCAGCTCCAAGGGTACGACGGTGCAGTTCGCGGGCACTCAACGCGCGCTCAACGGGAAGCAGAAGTTGCCCTATCGTCCCTGCCGTCCGCCCGGAAGGTCGGCAGGACCGGCCATATCATCTATGCGGTATGGGATTCGTGGTAGGAGACGGAGCGATAATCCACTGCGCCTTCGGTGACGCGCCCATCCCCCTCGACGTGATACCAATGACGCCGGTGATGGTCGAAGGGGTGCCGGCGGCAACCATCCTCGACATGATCCCGCTCGTGAACATCGCCACCTTCGGGATGTGCAACACGCCTTCCAACCCGGAGGTAGCTGCCGCGACGGCAGCAGCTCTAGGCGTGCTGACGCCTATGCCATGCGTGCCGGTCGTGGTTGACCCGTGGCTTCCGGGGGCCCCCACAGTGCTGGCGAACGGCATGCCTCTTTGCACAGAGGAGAGCATCTGTATGTGCGCATGGGGCGGGCTCATCGAAGTTGTCGAGCCAGGCAACTTCTCGGTGCTGACAGAGTGATCGGTTCCAGCAGGGTGATCAGTGCTGGCAGGGTGATCGGTGCCGCTACGGCGGGCGGGCAGGTTCGGGGCAGATGAGCCTGCGGGCGATCCTCTCTTCCAGCACGCTCGCCGTCGACCCCGGGTCGAAGGTGAGCGCCGAGGTGGAGGTGGCTAATACCGGGGAAATAGTCGAGGACTTCCGCTTCGAGGTCGTAGGTCCCGCAGCGGCATGGGCGACGGTGGAGCCGGCGGAGGTGGCGCTCTTCCCGGGCGACAGCGGCAAGGCGAAGGTGATCTTTGCTCCTCCCCGCCATCCGACGACTCGCGCGGCGGAGCTTCCTTTCGGGGTGAAGGTGACCCCCGTGAACGAGCCCGGAGCGAGTGTCGTAGAGGAGGGCCGGCTAACCGTTACCCGCTTCGTCGAGGTGTCGGCGGAGGTAATGCCCGAGGCCACCCGGGGCAAGTTCCACGGGAAGCTCGGCGTCGTCGTCGACTCGCTCTCCAACGTCCCCACCGTGGTGGCCCTTCGCGGGCAGGATGCGACTGGCCGCCTGGGGGTCAGGGCGAAACCGGCTTCGGCAACCATCGGGCCGGGGGAGGCTGCCCTGTTCAAGGTGAAGGTGAAGCCTCACCACAAGATCATCCGGGGAACGGCTCAGAGCCATCGCTACAAGCTGGTGGCGGAGCCAGAGGGCGGCGATCCCGTCAAGAAGGACGCCACGCACATGCAGCGCTCGGTCCTTCCCCGTGGGTCGTTGCCGATTGCAGGTCTGGCGATCGTCGCGCTGGTAGTGCTCATGCTGTTACGCCCACAGCCGGCGAGCACGGCCGTCACCTCGACGCCTTCGCTTGCTGCCTCCGCTTCGAGCACGTCGAGCACGTCTAAATCGCTGGGCGCCGCGAGCACATCCAGTACCGCCGCATCGCACGCCGCGAGCACATCCAGTACCGCCGCATCGCACGTCGCGAGCAGCTCCACCACCGCAGCACCGGGCACATCCTCCACGACCTCGGCACCCGGATCGACCACGACCTCGGCACCCGGATCGACCACGACCACCGCTCCCTCTTCGAGCACCACCACTACGACAGTTCCGGCGCCCAACCTTCCGGCTCCCTTCGGCCAGACCCTCGAGGTGGTGGAACCCGCGGGCAGCTCGGGCCAGGCTTCCTACACCGTGCCTTCCGGGGAGACACTCCAAGTGGGAGAGCTGCTCTTCGAGAACCTCCAGCCCGACGCAGGTGCTGTACGCGTCGAGCTGCAGCCGCCGGCCTCCTCCGGCGGGTCCAAGCCTCCGCTTCAGGACCTGTTCTTCACGAGCCTGTCCAACCTCGGCTTCCAGACGCTGTCGTTCTCGCAGCAACCGGTGAGCGTGCCGAGCGGGTGGGGACTCGTTGTGGGCCTGAGCTGTTCCAAGGCATCGAGCGGGTCCTGTGACGCCGGCGCTTTCGTCTCCGGCCAGCTCACAGCTGCGTCGACGAGCCCGAAGAGCAGGCAGAGCAAGCGCTGAGGCCCGCCGCCCCGGCGCCCTAGCTTCCCCCGAGCCCCCCAGGGCCAGTGTGCTCCGGCAGGGAGCTAGTGGTCCGGCAGGAGTTTCAGGCGTGCTGGAAGCCCTTCATGTGGGAGTCGAACAGCTCGGTCAGGTGGTTCAGCTTCGTGTCCAGGCCCTCTGCCGTCGCCTGGGCTGCCACATGGCCTATGCGCGCGTCGAGGCGTGCGGTCTCGTCCTCGACCTTGCGCAGGACTTCGCTGCGGACAGCCTCGACAGCCGACAGCAGCTCCTTGCGGAGCGCCTCCTCCCGCTCGGCTTCCGCACTCTTCAGTCGTTCTCCGGCACCGGCGATCTCGGCAGGGATCTGCTCCGCGCGCCGCCGCAGCGAGGCGATCACGAGGTATGCGGCCGCCAGAGCAAGGGCGAGGACAGCAACTACAGCCCAGAGAGCGACGATCACGACACGATCATAGCAATCGCTTCGAGAACGCAGTCCGCTGGGCCCTCGGCTGCAGGTTGACGAAGAGGCTGCTCCTGAGAGAGACTCATGGCCATATGAAGAGGTTTGGTGCCACCAGCGGCATAGCTGTAACCATTATCGCCTAGGCATGCACCAGCTGGTGCATGCCTGTCCGACCGTCCACCGAGGTGGGCGGTTTTTCATTTCCCGGAGCAGGACCGCAGGTAGCAACCGAACAGTGTGAAGGAGAGGCATGCACGAAGCGGAGCGCGGGCACGAAGCGGAGCGCGGGCACAGAGTCGCGGTGATAGGGGGCG
>JAJYXW010000189.1 GCA_021801525.1 Actinomycetes bacterium | reverse complement strand
GAAGACCCTCGCCGTGATGGCGGGAGGCGATCTCGTGCTGGTCGTCATACCAGCGGTGACAAGCTTGGACCTCGTGGCGCTCGGGGCGCTGCTCGGGGCACCAGAGGTCCGGCTCTGCTCCCGCGCGGAGCTCGCCCAGCTGGGTGGCGAGGCCGGCGCGCTCTGCCCGTTCCCCGTCGGCAGAGCTGCGGTGGTCGTCGACCACGAGGTGGCCCGAAGCGGCCGGGTGCTCTGTGGGAGCGGGCGGAGGGACCGCTCACTCGAGCTCTCGGGACCGGACCTGGTGCGCCTGAGCGGCGCCAGCGTGCAGCGAATCGCGACCCGTCGACCGCACCAGCGAGCAGGTGAAGTCCCGTGAGAGCAAGCCCGCCGACCACACCGAGTTGTCGTAGTGTCGCCTCGGCTACCAGCCTCGCGTGTGGCCACTCTCGGGATCGACCTCCGAGCGCAGGGTGTCAGCGAGGTCTACAAGGACGGTGAAGCTGACACCAACGCCCTCGACGAACGCGGCCGGCTCCACCCGGCGGGTGATCATGAGCGGGAGCACTCTCCACGGCCGGGCCGGTGACGGGGCCGAGAGAAGCTTCGCTGCGGATTCCGGATTGCCCGCTACCGCACGGGCCGAACGGGCGAGCTGGGCGACGTGGCCGTCCTTGGCGTCAAGGAACTTGTCGAGGCGTCGTCGGATCGTGGCCGGGGACACGGCAGCGTAGACGTCCTTCACCTCGCAGACCCACAGCCGGCCGCGCCTCGGGTCGGCCACGAGCAGGTCGATCTCACCGGGAAGCTCCAACCCGAGGGCCGCGGCCTGGTGGGGCTCGATGTTGGCCCGATGTGGGAGCCCGAGCGCGGTGAGGATCTCGACAGCTTCGACTTCCAGCGCCCGGTTCGCGATCTTGCGGTAGTCGACAAACGCGTTACGGACCGGGGCGGGGACATCGTCGGGATGCCACGGGAGGCGGCCGTCTTCCAGATACCCGGCGTAGACGCCCTGGGTCGCGAAGATCCGCCAGGGCATGACGACGAGGTCCTCGCCGACAAGGGGCAGTGGTGAGATGGCCAGACGGTGACGGCGGCGCTCTTGCTCCCAGTAGGAGACGCCTTCTCTACGCAGCGCCTCGGGGTCGAGCACGAGTCGGCCGAGCGCCGCGTCGATCTCTTCCTCGGGGAGCTGTGACCAATCGAGGGCTGCGGATCGCAGCTCCGCGCGTGGAACCAGCGTGACGTGGTCGTCGCCGGTCCTCCAGGTAACAGCCGTACCGAGCACGGCGCTGAGGCCGTCGATACCCGTTCCGCACGCCCCGCGCATCGTCTGGTCCGCCACCAGCAAGCGCTTGGGGGCATCCCCAGCGTCTGAAAGCCGATGGAACGCCTGAGCAGTGCGCTGGCGGTCGGTGTCGATGCGAACAGGTCCGACCGCCTCGCCCGGGAGGTCCGTATCGGGACGGGCGCGAAAGCGGTCCGCCCTGTTTGCGGCCAGGTAAGACCCGAGGTCGAAGTCGAGCGGAGCGAGGTGGCGTGTGGCGTCGGGGCCATCTGGGTGCAGGCTCGGTCCCGGGATGACGCGGGTGGTCCCACCGACCTCGACCACGACGGCTAAGGAATGGATCCCGCGCTCGGCACCGGCGAGGGCAGTCCTGATCTCGATAGCAAGGTGCGCGAGGTCTGCTGCTTCGGCGATGTCGAACCGGTCGGGCACGACCGGGCCCATCGGCGGGTCTGCGATCAACAGCTCCAACAACACCTCCAGCGGCCGGGTCTGCTCTGCCGCTTCAGGGGCGTCCAAGGCCAGGGAGCGCCAGGTCTGCGCCCATGGGGCTGCAAGCGCCCGCTCCATCTCGCCTGCTTCTCGTGCTCGTTCGGCGTGGGCATCGTTCAGGTGCTTGGCGACGGCGAGCACCGCGTCCTTCGACCACCCGGCGATGAGCTCTTTCAGCACCGCGTTGACCACAGGCGCGACCTGGTCACGGCAGAGTGCCGCGGCGGCGTCACCCACGAGGCATCCCGGGGCTATCCCCTCGGCAAGGATTGCCCGGGCGAGCAGCCGTCGGGCACGAGCTGAGCTGGCGTGCGAGCGCGGGAGCGACACCTGGCCCTTGGCTCGGTAGTCGATCGTCGTCTCTGCGACGTGGATCATGGCGACCGGTGGAGATTGCTCCCACGCGGCGAGGAAGCCGGCGCGGATCGCATCCCACTCGTCACTCGGCCCTCGTCCGGTGACCTGCTCGACGCAGTGGAGGAGGGCCTCGCCCAGCACACGGTGGGCGTCGCGGGGATCGGTGCCGAGCAGCTCGAGCCAGTCCGGTCCGAGCAGGAGATCGACGACCGGTCCCGGTGACGTGGACGTTCTCATGCCGATCCCGACACGGTCGTCGTCCGAGCCTGGCGGTCTCGAGGTCGTGAACCCGAGCACGACCAGCAGCGGCCGGCGTCCCGGCATACCGAGGGCGGCGGCAACTGCTGGGAAGCGCAGACAGGTGAGCAGGAGGCCGTCGGCGACTCCGAGCGCGAAGGCCGGGTCGAGCCCGAGATCCGAAAGCGCCTCGTCAAGTGCTGCTGAGACGAGCAGCGGCGGCTCGCA
>JAJYXW010000012.1 GCA_021801525.1 Actinomycetes bacterium | reverse complement strand
CGATCTTCGGCGATTGGCGCCGTGGCCGGGAGTACTTGTGATCCGTCCGCGCCGGGTGCGCCAGGGCCACTCGCTACCACCCAGCCTTCGTCTAGCAGCACTTTCCACGACCTGCCAGGTCGTACGTGGGCTCGGCGAGCGAGGACAGAAGCTACGTCGGCGAAGGTCGTGTCCGCCGTGATGGGGAGCCGCTGGGCGCATCTGCCCTGCAGCACTGGTGGCCTGCAGGTTGCCACCAGGGTTCCTACGCGGGATCCTGGCTCGCCGTCGAGAACCGGTGCGATGTCGAGAAGGTCATCGAGCGTCAGCATGGCGTCCCTTTCCGGCACCTGGCTCTCCGGGTGCCTCCCCTTTGCTACGAGAACGGTCGCGTTGCGCGCGTCTTGCGTTTTCGGGAGGGGAAATACTTCGCGGAGATCCGTGGCTCAGGGAGCCGTGCCGGGGATGCTGCCGCCGCTGTTCGTGATGCCGGTCGGCAGCGTTACGGGGGTCGTCGGCGCCGGAGATACCGGCGACTGGGTGCTCTTGGGAGAGGTGGTGGTCGTAGCTGAGCTGGGGGTGCTCCCGGTGGTCGTGCTCCCCGTGGGGGTGCTCCCGGTGGCACCTCCTCCTGGGGTGCCCGGCGAGCTAGAGCTCTGGCTCGTGACAGTAGAGCCCGTGGTGCTGCCTGGGTTGGTAGAAACTGCGGACTGGAGCGACGTGGCGCCCGTCGAGCTCGCAGAGCTGGCGGTGGAAGGAGAGCCGGTGCCCGACCTTTCTGTACTTGGATCGGTGTTCGTGTTGCCCGCTCGTTCCGCATGGCCACCCGCGCGCGATCCGGTTGCGGCGCGCGGTGGCTTGCTCGCTCCAGGGGATAGGGCGAAGGAAATGCCTGCCACTGCCAGCACCGCGACCAGGGCGACTGCCCCAGCGCGCCAGTTGCGTGCGATCGGGCGGTGAGGGAACGCCCTCCGCGGTGCGGTCACCTCTGGGGTCGCGTGCTGGCCGGGTGAGACCGAGGTGCCGCCGTGCCGCCGTGCTTCGTTGCGCTCCTCCGAGCTGAAGGTCGGCTCGTGGTGGGCGAGTCACGCAACTTACGGCGGGCTTCGTAAAGACGTGAGTCTGCGACTTCGAGCAGTGACTTCACGTCGGTACCGTCCCCAGGGTACGCCGCGGCCCCCCATGTGAACGAGGGCGCTCCGAGCTCGCGGGCGCGTTCGATCACCCCGGCTATTCCATGAGGGGATGTGGCGGGCAGGAGCGCGACGAACTCGTCCCCCCCGACGCGGAACAGCTGGTCCGAGTCCCTCATGGCTCCCCGGATCGCCGCGGCGAGCCCGGAGATGGCAACGTCGCCCTCTGAATGGCCTCTGGTGTCGTTGATCCGCTTCAGCCCATCGAGGTCGATGCCGATCACCGACAGGTCCTGGCCGTTGCGCGCCGCCTGCGCGAGGGCGACCTTCGCAGCCGACTCGAGTGCCCGGCGGTTGCCGGCACCAGTGAGGGGATCCGTGAGGGCGGCGTCTTGCAGGTGGGCCAGGGCGGCGTCGGTGGCAGAGGAGGTGACACGGTCCAGGGCCCACTGGAGCCGCTCGCCTAAGCGGCGGCCCGCGAGCCCCCCCTGCTCGGCCAGCACCTCACGAAGGCAGGCGAGGCGGCTCACGAGCAGTTTGGTGGAGGGTGCCGTCGCAGCCCAGGTGTCCGCCGCGGCGTCGAGGTTGCCGGTGTTGCCATCTCGCAGGAAGCCCGCAATCGCGTCTAGAAGGGATTTAGCCTCGGCGAGGGGCCAGGGGGACTGGTCGTCCGCGGCGCTCGTTGCCTGCTCACCGCACTCGGCTTCGCGGCAACGGGCTTCCCATGCGCGCAGCTCTGCGCTCTCCATGGGGTCGAACGCAGCCGCTTCCACTTCGTGATCAACTGGCATGGTCACCGTCTTGCATGGTCACCGTCTTGCACGGTCAGAGTCTCCATGCCGGCTCACGACCGATCCCGGCGGAGCTCGGAAGCGAGCGTTGCCGTAGCCGTACCGGCGCTTGTACCGTCAAGCTTACTACGGAAAGTAGCGCCTGTACCGTGGGGAGTGGTGTTTTGCTACCGGCAGGGTCGGCGTCGCGCCTCGGCAGCACACTCAGCGGCCTTCTTGCACGAGGAGGCTCTGCAGGGACCTGCCTATGGGTCCCGCGACGTCGAACAGAGAGCTCTCGGCCATGCCGATGCCTGGGTCTCCGAGCCAAGTCCTGGCGTCGAGGCACACCCATTCCCCGACGGGCATGCGGTGGAGATGGATGGTGAGGTCGGGATTTATGAAGATGTCCGTCCCGAAGGTGAGCTCCGCGCTTACCCCGTTGCCGAAGTCGGCTGCCGCCGCCACGCGCTGGAGAGGTGAGGGCACCTCGCCGGCGACGACTGGGCCGAGCAGGCGAACCCAGACGGTCGCCGGGCCCTTCTCGTGGAACGCTCCCTTCTCGAAGCGCAGTTCGGCACCGGCGCTGTGGAACGCGGGCTCGGTGCTCTCGGGGAACACCATCGGCTGGATCCCGTCAGGGCCACGGAGACTTTCGGCTTCGGGCGATATGCCACCTGCACCTTGGCTGGGCGACAGC
>JAJYXW010000131.1 GCA_021801525.1 Actinomycetes bacterium | reverse complement strand
TGGAACGCGCGCTCACGTTCAACACCGACCTGGCGCGCCGCTACGCCCTGTGGCTCGATGCCCAACTCGGAGAGCATGAGGACGAAATTCCTCTCCAAGCCGCTTGACAACGATAGGAGCATCACGCCGGAAGGCTGTGACACGCCGGAAGGGGGAGCCACGGCCCTCCCCTGTCCGGCTCAGCGCCCGAGCGCCTCGATGGCAGCGTTGAACGTGGGGGACGGGCGCATCACGGCGTCCACCGTGCGGGGATCCGGGTGGTAATAGCCGCCGAGGTCGACCGGGGAGCCCTGCACTGCCAGCAGCTCACGCATGATCGCGTCCTGGGCGTCCTCCAGCGTCTTGGCAAGACCGGAGAAAGTCTCCGCCAGGGCGGAGTCCTCCGACTGGTCGGCGAGCTCGCTTGCCCAGTACAGGGCGACGAAGAAGTGACTCCCACGGTTGTCGATGCCGCCCACCTTCCGGCGTGGCGACTTGTCCTCCTCCAAGAGACGCCCGGTCGCACGGTCGAGGGCGCTCGCCAGGAGGCCGACCCGAGCGTTGTTCGTCTTCTCGGCCGCCAGCTCCAGGCTGACCGACAGGGCCAGGAGCTCACCGAGGCTGTCCCAGCGCAAGAAGTTCTCTTCCAAGAGCTGTTGGACGTGCTTGGGGGCCGACCCTCCCGAGCCCGTCTCGAACACGGCGCCGCCGGCGAGCAGCGGCACGATCGAGAGCATCTTGGCGCTCGTGCCGACCTCCATGATCGGGAACAGGTCGGTCAGGTAGTCGCGAAGGACGTTCCCGGTCACCGAGATCGTGTTCTCGCCCCGGCGCATCCTCTCGAGTGCGTGGGCGGCGGCCCTCGAGGGCTCCATGATCTCGAGCGAGAGACCCTGGGTGTCCTCCCCCGCCAGCACGTCGCGAGCCTTTTCGATCAGCCTCGCGTCATGCGGCCTCGTCTCGTCGAGCCAGAAGACCGCGGGGTCCCCGGTCGCACGGGCGCGGCGGACCGCAAGACGCACCCAGTCACGGACCGCCACGTCCGTGGTCCGGCAGACGCGGAAGATGTCGCCCGCCGACACCGATTGCTCCAGGAGGCGGGTGCCAGAGGAGTCCGCCACCACGACGGTGCCCGCGAAAGGGATCTCGAAGGTGGTCGCGTGACTGCCGTACTCTTCGGCCGCCTGCGCCATGAGCCCCACGTTCGGGACGGAGCCGATGGTCGCCGGGTCGAGCGCGCCGTTCACCCGGCAGTCGTCGACGAAGACCTTGTAGACGCCCGAGTAGCTGCTGTCGGGGATCACCGCCAAGCAGTCGTCCTCCTCGCCGCTCGGTCCCCACATGTGCCCGGAATTGCGGATCATCGCCGGCATGGACGCGTCGATGATGATCGAGTTGGGCACGTGCAGGTTGGTGATGCCCCGGTCGGAGTCGACCATGGCGAGGCGAGGGCCTTCGCCCGCCTCCTCGTCGAAGGAGGCCCGGATCTCCTCGCCGCCCGGCAGGGAGGCCAGCCCGTCGAAGATGCTCCCGAGCCCATCGGCCGGGTTGAGGCCCGCCGCGGCGAGCACGTCTCCGTAGCGCGCGAAGGTCCGGGGGAAGAAGGCCTCGATCACATGACCGAAGATGATGGGGTCAGAGATCTTCATCATCGTCGCCTTGAGGTGCACGGAGAAGAGGACGCCCTCGCGCTTCGCCCGATCGACCTGGGCGACCACGAATTGCTTCAGCGCGTCGACGCGCATGACAGCGGCGTCGACGATCTCCCCGGACACGACCGGCACGTCGCCAGCGAGGACGGCGGACTCCCCTCCCTCCCCCTCGAGCTCGATGTGCAAGGAGCCGTCTTCCGTCACGACGGCCGAGGTCTCGGTGTGACGGAAGTCTCCCTCGGTCATCGAGACGACGTCGGTCTTCGAGTCCCGGGCCCAGGCGCCCATCGAGTGCGGATGCGAGCGGGCGTAGTTCTTGACCGGCGGCGGGATCCTCCGGTCCGAGTTGCCCTGACGGAGCACCGGGTTCACCGCGCTGCCCGTGACGGCGTCGTAGCGCGCACGGATGTCGCGCTCGTCAGCGCTCGACGGGGTCTCGGGGTAGTCGGGCAGGGCGTACCCCTGGCTCTGGAGCTCCGCGATGGCTGCTCGCAGCTGCGGCACCGAGGCAGAGATGTTGGGCAGTTTGATGATGTTCGCCTCCGGGCTCGAGGTCAGCTCCCGGAGCTCCGACAACGCATCGGGCACGCGCTGGTTCTCCCTGAGGAGCTCCGGGAAGGCGGCGAGGATCCGAGCGGCGAGCGAGATGTCCTTCGTTTCAATCGTTGCGCCGGCGGAGGCGGCGTACGCCCGCACGATCGGCAGGAGCGAGGAGGTGGCCAGGGCCGGAGCCTCGTCGGTATGGGTGTAGATGATGGTCGGTGCAGTCACGTTTCCGCTCCGAGTCGGACGGCGAGTGGTCGGATGACCCTCCACAAGATCACCACGTCGCGGCCGCCGCCGCCAGCCCGCACGGCCCCCCCCAGCCCGCACGGCCCCCCCCAGCCCGCACCGCCCCCGCCAGCCCGCCCGGCCCCCGCCAGCCCGCACGGCCCCGGAGTAGGGAGACCTCAT
>JAJYXW010000190.1 GCA_021801525.1 Actinomycetes bacterium | reverse complement strand
TACATCCCATCCCTTTTCGGATTGCGCTACCCGTGGTGGCTCGATGAGGAGACACCGAACACCTGGCATTCCGACACCGTGATGAACAGCGCCAGCCTCTAGGTCCAATACCAGTAACTTAAGGTTACAAGCGTGTAGTCTGGTCCCGTGCCGAGGACGGGACAGCCGGTGCGGGAGGGTGGGCAGGGCCTGCGCGACCGGATAGCGCTTGGGGTACTGACGGCGACGTTCCCTCCCGGAGTGGTCGACGAGGTGGTCGAGGCTGCGGCGAAGCGGGAGCAGCGTTACCGCTTCCTTCCTGCTCGTCTTGTCGTCTACTACGTGCTGGCGATGAGCCTGTTCCGCGAGGCGGGCTACGAGGAGGTGATGCGCCAGCTCACCGAGGGCCTGGCTGGTGTAGACCCGGACGCACCGAGCCTAGAGGTTCCGAGCTCGGTTGCGATCTCGAAGGCGCGTCAGCGTCTCGGCAAAGAGCCCCTCGAGGCGCTGTTCGCCCGTGTGTGCGTTCCGATTGCCACCGCTTCGACTCGGGGGGCGTACTACCGGGGCCAACGGCTCGTGTCGATGGACGGGACCGTCCTCGACGTGGCGGACACGCCGAGCAACCTCACGGCGTTCGGGCGGCACCACTCCGGAAGGGGAGAGGCCGCCTTCCCCCAGATCCGCATCGTCGCGCTCGCCGAATGCGGCACCCACGCGATGTTCGCGGCGAAGATCGGGGGCTCGGGCGAGGGGGAGAACACCATCGCCGAGCCACTTGCCACCGCCTGTCGCCCGGGCATGCTCGTCCTTGCCGACCGGGGCTTCGGTGGCTCCTACGAGCTGTTCGGCGAGTTCGCGGAACGTGGCTGTGATCTCGTTTGGCGCGTGAAGAAGCACGCCGCGCTCGCTGACCTCGAGCGACTCTCGGACGGCTCGTTCCGCTCCGAGCTGCCCCGGCGCGCCGCTCGGCCCGCTCGGCCCGTACGCGTCGTCGAGTATGAGATCGATGATCCGGGATGGCCAGCCGCAGAGGACACGACCTACCACCTCGTGACGACGATCCTCGACCCCGAGAGCGCCCCGGCCGCCGAGCTGGCTGCGCTCTACGCGGAGCGCTGGGAGTTCGAGACCGCGCTCGACGAGCTGAAGACCCACCAAAGAGGGGCACGCATCGTGTTGCGATCGGTGATTACAGGAAGACCTCCGACGGCGTTTTTCAAGAGGCCTGGGGCATGCTCTGCGTCCACTACGCGATCCGCTCGCTCATGTGCCGCGCGGCCGAGGAGGGCGAGGTTGACCCAGATCGGCTCAGCTTCACCCGCTCGATGCGCGCTGCGCGCCGCAGCGTCCGACGAACCGTCGACGATCTCACCACCGGCCTCAGCCACGCCACCGCGGAGATCCTCCACGAGCTCCTGCCTCACCGGCGCCTACGCGCCAACCCTCGCGTCGTGCGCCGCAAGATCAGCAACTACAACCTGAAGCGCCCCGAGCATTGCTCCTGGCCCCAGCACACCCGCACGACTGACGAAGCAATCCGCATCCTCGGAGCTTAAGTTACTGGTATTGGATCTAGGCCAGACACGTCACCAACGCACCGCAGGCACACAAGGCGCCACCTCCTGCTCCCGGCTGTGGGGGCCGGTCGCGGCTGACGCTCGCCGTTTACAGCATGCGGCGCGCCCCACAAATTGTGGGTTAAATTCCTACACCCGGAGGGCTGGCTAGAATGCTGGCTATGACCGATGCACTGCCCCTCGCCGCTGTAAGGGATCGGTTCTCGGAGCTGGTCGACCGGGTGAACCGGGAGCACGACCGGGTGGTGGTCACCCGCAACGGCGTGCCCACGGCCGTCCTTGTGAGCGTCGACGAACTGGAGAGCCTGGAAGAAACCCTGGAGATCATGTCGGACCCCGAGGCGATGGCGGCTATCCGAGAGGCCGAGCGGGAGCTGTCCGAGGGTGGGGGAGAGGTCATCACCGCAGCCAAAGCGCGGGCCCGCTGGGTCAAGCCGTAGACCGTTGGAGGTTCGGTGGTCGTCCAGAGCCTCGCGAGACATGGACCGCTTGGCGGTCGACGCGCCGCGGGTCGCCGCCGCAGTAGCTGAGTTCGTGTACGGCGCCCTCGTGCAGGAGCCCCATCGGGTCGGCAAGCCCCTTCGAGACGAGCTCGTTGGGATGTACTCGGCCCGCCGTGCTGAGTACCGCATCGTCTATAAAATCGACGAAGCCAAGGACGAGGTGATGATCATTCGGGTGGGTGCTCGGCGGACGATCTACCGGCCCACGTAGCGACAGTTCTGGCATCGGTCAGTCAACGCCGGGGCCTCGTCCTCGGCCGGGACGTAGCGCGCAGCGATCCGCCACTTGCGCTCGGCCGAGTCGAAGAACGCCCTGGCGTCGAGGTGCCCGTGGAGGTGGGGCATCGCCGAGGACGGCACGGTGCTGGCGCGTTCTTGGTAAGGATCGCCACGTCCGCCTCGAGGCGGGCTACCTGGCCGAGGGCGTCGAGATCCGCCACGCGCAAGCGCCGAAGCGGCGTCGTGCCCCAGCGCTCCAAGACAAAGCGGTCGATGATCCGGCGGTAGTTGTGCGCGACCGGCGGGG
>JAJYXW010000122.1 GCA_021801525.1 Actinomycetes bacterium | reverse complement strand
TCACGAACGGGCGCTATTGTCGTGCCGGGTCGGTGCCCGAGCGGCCAAAGGGAGCAGACTGTAAATCTGCCGGCACAGCCTACGGGGGTTCGAATCCCTCCCGGCCCACTCCCAGTTCAGAGGAGAAGTGCTCCGATTTCGCCGGCGCGTAGCCCGCAGTAGGCGGCGAGTCTGACCCATAAACCCAGGTCGGGACGGAACAGGCGTCCCGCACCGAGCGAGCCGTTACCCCCGACTCGAATCTCCGGGCGAGTGATCTCGGTGGCGAGCGTCTCCACCTGCTCGGGTGTCAGTACCGCTAGTCCCCGCCGAGGGCGTGGGGAGGCGAGTCGGAGCTGCACCGCAGGGTTCGCCGTGAGCGTTCCAGCTTCCACTGCCAAGCCGAGGATGCGGGCAAGGGTGCCGACAGCGTGGCGCACGGTCGCAGCGGAGCTCCCGCTATTCGCCAGCTCCGCAGCCCAGGAGCGTACGTCCTCTCGCGCCACGTCCCCTACGGCCACACCCTTCCAGCGTGCCAGCACGTGTGTGGACACCACTTGCCGATATTGACGCTCAGTGCCGGGCCTCCACTGCCCTTGCTCCAGCCACCTCTCTGCCCACTCACCGACCGTCTCGGCACGGCGCTCCGGTGCGGCCCATTCGCCACGCACCATGTCGGCCTCAGTCAGTGACAGCCACCTCTCCGCCATGGCCTTCGTGGGGAAGGTCTCGTTGGCGTTGTGGACGATCCCGTCAGGCCCGATGTAGCTGGCCTGGTAGCGGCCCGAGGGGAGCTTGCGAATACGGCCGAATCTACGGCGAGTGCGGGAGGTCGTAGCCATGAGCTTGGCGGTTCTGGGATTGCTGCGGGCCACGATGCGAGCTTACGGCGGGAGCAGCCGGTCGGCCTGAATCGTGTTGGTCATGGCCTCCTTCTCACGCGTTGTGACGATCACCTGGTTTCGTCCTTCCGCGCAGGACAGCGCCCAGCAGCCTGGTTTGAGCACGCGCTCCTCGGGGAGAGGGAGGACCAGGTGCATGGCAGGGACTCGGGCAGCCGGCTGGAACCACTCCGAGCTGTAGGTACCCATGTCCCAGACCCTGTGGAACCTGCCATAGGAGGCCGACATCGGCAGGTGGAGCCCAGATGCCTGATACGAGGGCTCCGGGACGACCTCCATCCCACCACATCGAGCAACCTCGGCCCGCCTCGGAGTAGAGCTCGCCAAGTGGGCGCTCTCCGTGTCGCCCGAGGAGCAGGCGCCCGAGCGGACCGAGGCGTACCTACGCCGCGACGCCCTTGCCAGCTCGAGCCGCCGCCGGCAGCTTCGCACCCGGAGCAACCGGCTCTGGCCCGGAGCGCCGCAGCGGGGCCTCCGTCGCCTCGGAGTGCTCGCGCTCGAATCCCTCGGCTAGCACGAGGAGCCCGGCACCGAGCACCACGGCGTCGGCTGCCTGCTCGATGTCGCCGCCTTGCATGCCATCGTCGAAGATCACTGCAGCATCCAGGAGAAGGAATCCGATGGCCTCCGGAGACAGGGATGCCTCCTCCTTTGTCTCGTGCTCTTGGTCTCTCGCAACCCCTGGCATCTCGGACTCCTCCAAACCGGAGACGCCGACGGTGGTGGTGGCGAACCACCGGGCATTCTCCGCGAGGACTCTCCGGCGGGCGACCTCGCTCGCATCCAGGCAGATGAGCACGAGCTCCATGAAGTCGCACTGGCTATGGGCACTCGCGGGCTTCGCCAGGTGTTGGGCGCCGCTCAGGATGAGAATCCGCGGGGTCGTTGACGACGCTCACGGTGCTGACGGCAGATGGGCCCTGCAGTAGACGGGTGGTCGGTGGGCGGGCCAGGCTGCTGGCGACAGGGACGCGCAAGAGCCCTCCCGCCAAAGCTCTGACCAAGCAAACGGGAGGGCTCTTCCTAAGAGATGCCGAGGCACCCGCGGCTGCCATCGTAGATGCCGACGAAGACAAGGTCGAGGCGGATCCTCGAGCTCCTGACTCGGGCGTTGGTCGGGCGCCGCCTAGGTCCAGCTCCTCAATGAGTGCATGCAGGCGGAACGACAAACAGAGGAGAAGGAGACATGAACATAGAGTTCCTCGCGAGCGTGGCGATGATCGCGCCCGATCCAGCCAGCAGCTGCAGGCTGTATGTCGAAACCCTCGGCCTGCCGCTGCGAGCCGAAAGCGACGGCTATCACCACAGCGAGCAGATCGCCGGCTGCAAGTCCTTCGGGGTCTGGCCGCTCTCCCAAGCCGCGAAGGCGTGCTTCGGAACCGACCAGTGGCCTTCGGAGCGGCCGGTGCCGCAGGTCAGCATCGAGGTCGACGTCGCCGACGCTGCCGCAGTAGCTCCGGCGGCACGGGAGCTCGAACAGACAGGGTATGAGCTGCTGCACGGACCTCGCGAGCAGCCGTGGGGCCAGACGGTAGCGAGGCTGCAGGCACCGGAGGGCGCGATCGTCGGCATCTCGTATGCCCCCGTGCTGCACGACTGACTCGAGCCTGATCTACCGGCCGTTGACACTTCGGGCGCTTCTGGGACGCGGACCGGGTGGTCGTGCGCCGACTGCGCGCCCTCGCCGCTGCGATCCCCGACATCGTCCG
>JAJYXW010000024.1 GCA_021801525.1 Actinomycetes bacterium | reverse complement strand
AAGAACCCGGCGCGGATGCGCTTCTCGTTGCAGGAACGTCGGTTGCAGGGACGTCGGTTGCTGGAACGTCGGAGGAGCTTGGCGGCGGCATGGGCCCACGGTAGCGCCGTGCCGTCCTCGGCGGCCGATCGCACGCACAGGCGGCCCAGAGGCCACAACCGCGCCTATCTGCCACCCTGAAAGGTGCTCTAGCGCGCCGCGCGGTAGCGTGAGCAAGCAGGCGGTGTCTCTATGGCACCGGCCCCGAGGCACCGCTACGGAGACACTGCGACGGAGATGCTGCTCGACTCGATAACATGCCCCGCCGACCTGGCAGGGCTCACATATAGCCAGCTCGACCAGCTCGCCGCGGAGATCAGGGCGCTCGTCGTGGAGACCGTCACCGCCACCGGCGGGCACCTTGGCTCGAACCTGGGCATCGTGGAGATCTCACTCGCAGTCCACAGGGTCTTCGACTCGCCCAAGGACCTGGTCATCTGGGACACCGGCCACCAGGCCTACGTGCACAAGCTGCTCACGGGACGCCGCGATGCCTTCCCGACACTGCGCCAGCCAGGCGGGATGTCGGGCTACCCGTCGCGCAGCGAGTCCGAGCACGACTTCGTCGAGAACAGCCACGCCTCCACCGCCCTCTCGTACGCGCACGGCCTAGCCACAGCGCTTCGCCTCGCGGGGACCAGCGATCGCAGGGTCGTGGCGGTCGTCGGCGACGGAGCGCTCACAGGCGGGATGGCCTACGAGGCCCTCAACAACCTGGGGCACTCGGGCACTCCGGTGGTGATAGTGCTGAACGACAACGGGCGCTCGTATGCGCCGACGGTGTCGAAGCTCTCGAGCGAGCTCACCCAGCTCCGCCTGAACCCCGCCTACGTGCACGCCCGCGAGCGTCTCCGCCGGATTCTGCGCGAGATCCCGGGGGTAGGCGGGCTCGCCTACTCCGGGGTCCACGGACTTACGAGCGCGCTCCGGGAGATCGTGACGCCCCATCGCTTCTTCGAGGCCCTCGGAGTGCGCTACGCGGGGCCGATCGATGGCCACGATATCGCCCGCCTCGAGACGGCCCTGGCTAACGCGGCCCGCTGGGACGGCCCGATCGTGGTGCACGCGCTCACCCACAAGGGCAAGGGCTACGCGCCAGCAGAGGAAGACGAGGTGCAGCGCCTGCATGACTTCAAGGTGGCGACGGTGCGCGAGAACGGCTCCGTGCCGGCCACTGCGCCGCCGGCCAGCTACACCGACGCCTTCACCCGGGCGATCCTCGCGATAGCCGAGCGCCGCAACGACGTCGTGGCGATCACGGCCGCCATGCCCGGCCCGACGGGACTGCTCCCCCTCCAAGAGCGCTTCCCCGAGAGAGTCTTCGACGTCGGGATCGCGGAGCAGCACGCGCTCACGGCGGCCGCGGGAATGGCTATGGGCGGCCTCCGGCCGGTGGTGGCCGTGTACTCCACATTCTTCAGCCGGGCCTTCGACCAGGCGAACCTCGACATCGGGCTCCACGGCCTGCCGGTCGTGCTCGTGCTCGACCGGGCAGGGGTGACAGGCGACGACGGGCCGAGCCACCACGGCACCCTCGACTTGTCCCTCGCCCTGTCGATCCCCGGCATGTCGGTCTTCGCGCCGTCGAGCGCCGCGGAAGTGCCCGCCATGCTCGAGACCGCCCTCGCTCTGGACGGGCCGTCGCTCATCCGCTTCCCGAAGACCCCGCCGCCTGCGGTAGAGGCCGGGCAGGTGGGAAGCGGCCTGCGGTCGCGCCTCGTGCGCCGCGGGGACGGATCGGTCTGCCTGCTCGCCGTCGGCAAGATGCTCCATGCCGCCGGCGATGCGGCGGCCCTGCTCTCCTCCCAGGGGATCGAGGCCACGCTCTACGACGTCAGGGTGGTGGCCCCCCCGGACGAGGAGATGCTTGCCAGCGCGGCTTCCCACTCGCTCGTCGTCACGATCGAGGACGGGATACGGGTGGGGGGAGCAGGGACCTTCCTCGTCGACGCGATGCGCTCTCTGCCCGGTCTCACCCGCCCGATACCACCCGTTCGCACGCTCGGGCTTCCCCGCGCCTACATCCCCCAGGGGAGGCCCGACGCCATCCTCGCGGGCTTCGGGCTCGACGGCCCTGGAATAGCCGCCTCGGTCGCAGAGGCCATGGCGGTGGAGCGCGAGCGCCTCGGCACCCAACCCTGAGCTGCCGGTGACGCTGCGGCGCCGGAGATGGCAGCTGAAATGGTAGAATCTCTGCCATGCGGACTACCATTGATAAGGCCGGTCGCATCGTCGTGCCGAAGCAGATCAGGGACAGGCTGCACCTGAGCGAAGGATGCCTTCTCGACATCGAAGAGCGCGACGGGACTGTCGAGCTCAGGCCGGCCTCGGTCGAGATCGAGGTCGTGGAGACGCCGCAGGGCCCTGTAGCCGTTCCGAGCGAGCCCCTTCCGGCCCTCACCGACGCGATCGTCCAGGAGACGATCGATCACCTCAGGGGGTGAACGCGGTCGACACCAGCGTCGTGGTCCCGGCGCTCACCCAATGGCACGAGGCTCATGACCAGGCGCGCCAGGCAGCCCGGGGAGCAGCGATACCCGCGTATGCGCTCGTAGAGAGCTACGCGGTGCTGA
>JAJYXW010000065.1 GCA_021801525.1 Actinomycetes bacterium | reverse complement strand
GAAGCTCGTCGCGGAGCGCGGGGTCCTGCTTCATCTGGCGGATGATGCCGAGAGTGTCCATAGCCGACATCCAGCTTACCACCGCCGTTTGGCGCTCCTTCCAGGTACGGGGCGGGGCGGAACGGGCGGCAGGGCGCTCGGCGGAAGGGGGTGCAGGGACGAATCGACTCCCGCCGGAAGCGCTGGCATGCCGGACCTGACGGCACGCTGGTGGAACCCGAGCGAGCGGCAGGGCCCGGGTGCCGGCAGGGACGGCCCGGCCGAGACCCTGCGTTCCGCCGCAGGCGGTGGCGGGGGCTCGGGCGGCCACATCATGGGCTGGATGGTGCGAGACTGGCGCCATGCCAGCCAGCGCCCAGCCCCGGCACACAGGGCACCGAGGCACTGGGGCCGCAGGCGGGGCCACGGGCAAGGTCGGAGGCAGGGTCGCAGGCAAGGTCGCCGTCGTAGGTCAGGGACACGTCGGGCTCAGGCTCGCTCTCGCAGCCGCAGGAGCCGGGTTCGACGTCGCCGGGTTCGACACCGACACCTCGCTAGTAAAGGAGCTCCTGGCGCTCGGAGCGCCAGCACAGCTCGCTGCGGGCCAGGCGGGCGTCTCTCTCCGGGCTGCCCGAAGCGTCTCGCCGGCGCTCGACGGGGTAGACGCCGCTCTCGTCTCATCGGCGCTCGCAAGCGGGAGGTACCGGCCCACGAGCGACGAAGCCGACCTCCAGGGGTTCGACATCGGGCTCGTCGCAGTGCCGACACCCGTGTCCGACGACGGCACTCCGAGCACCGAGGCGCTGCTCGCCGCCGCGGCAAGCCTCGGGCGGCACCTTCGCCGGGGCGCCGCCGTAAGCGTCGAGTCCACCCTCTACCCGGGGGCAACCGCCGGGGTCGTCGCTCCCGCTCTCGAAGCCGCATCGGGGCTCGTAGCCGGGCGCGACTTCCGGCTCGGGTACAGCCCCGAGCGCATCGACACCGGCAACGCTGGCAGTGCTGCCGGGGCTGCTGGCGCTTCCGGGGCTCTTGGGTCGCTCGCCTCCACGCCGAAGCTCGTGTCGGGGATCGACTCACGCTCGCTCGCCGTGCTCTCGGCCTTCTATCACAAGCTCGTCGACGAGGTGGTCGAAGTAGAAGGCATGGCGGAAGCCGAGCTCGCCAAGCTCATCGAGAACACCTTCCGCCAGGTGAACGTCGCGCTGGCGAACGAGATAGCCGTCGCTGCCGGCGCGATGGGGCTCGACGCCGCGGCAGCCTTCGACGCCGCTGCCACCAAGCCGTTCGGGTACATGGCGTTCCGGCCGGGGCCCGGGCCGGGGGGGCGCTGCCTCGCGGGTGCGGCCGGTCACCTGGCATGGGCGGCTCAGAGGGCCGGGCATCCCCTCCGGCTGGTGGAAGCTGCCGGGCAGGTGAACGCGTCGATGCCTCGCCGTGTGGTGGCGCGGGTGGAGGAGGAGCTCGCCGCCGCCGGCAGCGCGCTCGATGGCGCGGCCGTGCTCGTCCTCGGGCTCTCGTACAAGCCCGGCGTCGGGGAGACCAAGGGCTCCGCCGCCCTCGAAGTCGCCAACACGCTCGCATCGCTCGGTGCGGACGTGCTCGCTGCCGACCCCCACGTCGGGGACTGCCCCGGCCTCGACCCCCGGGCACGCCGGGTGGACGCATCGCCCGAGCCGCTCGCCGAGGCAGCAGCGGCCGCAGACATGGTGGTGCTCCTGGTCGACCATGCGGGATTCGACCTGAGGCGCATCGTGGAGGGGGCTCGTGCCGTGATGGACACTCGCTGCCGGGTGTCGGGCCCCAACGTCGTCCGCCTCTGACCGTGGCCGGCGGCCGGGGCGCGGGGCCTGCGGGGTCTGCCGGGTCTGGGGGCCTGCGGGTCACCTGTCCATCTGCATTTGCATATAGCCGGGTGCTAATCTGGGCTCGTGTCGTCCGGGCTCGTGTACGCAGATTTCATCCGGAGAGTGCGACTCTCACGGGGACTGTCCCAGGGCCAGCTCGCCCGCACCACCGGCATCAGCCAACCAAACCTGTCGGCCTACGAGAACGGGAGGCGGACGCCCAACGCTGACGCGCTCAACCGGATCGTCGTCGCATGCGGGTACCAGCTCGCGGCGCTCGGCGGCCCGAGCGCGATCTGTTGCAGGCTTCCTCGTGCCAGTTGCTTCCCCGACGACGACCTCTGGGATTACGATGCCGCGCCCGCGGTGGGTGGGGACAGAGGAACCCTCATTGGCCAGCGCGACCCGACGGACCCTCCAGACGAGCCTCCCCCGGTCACTCCGCAGACCTCGCCCGAGGAGCGATCCCGGCGGCTGATGGACGTGCTCGCCCTGGCCGAGGCCACGCGTGCCCATCGTTGACCTAGTCGTCGAAGTCCACAACGCGCTCGACGAGCTCGGCATGAGCCACGCCTTCGGCGGCGCACTCGCACTCGCGTACCATGCCGAGCCTAGAGGCACCGACGACATAGACGTGAACGTCTTCCTTCCGTTCTCGGAGCGCGTCCAGTTCGTGGAGGCCTTCGCTGCCACCGGCTTCTCGCCCGAAGGCGATCCCGAAGCGGGTCCGCCCTTCGGAGGCATCCGCCTGCGCCGGTCCGAAGATCCCTCGCCGCTCGACGTGTTCTTGTCGTTGGA
>JAJYXW010000081.1:14113-16516 GCA_021801525.1 Actinomycetes bacterium | reverse complement strand
CTCGCCATTGCGATCGACGATCATCTTTGCGTGCCATTCGGTAGCGCTCCACCGGGCCTGGTCCTGCGGTTCGGTCATACCGGCCTCCTCGAACCACCTCGTCTCCGCGAAGCACAGCCTACCGGCAACCGGCTCCCACCTTCGCGTCAGGCGAGCGATCGCCAGGCGGTGCCCGCTCTGGCTTGCTGCGCGACTTGGGGTTCGAACGGATGCGCCAGCTCGACCACGATGAAAGGTCGGTGCCGGTGAAGGAGCAAGCCGGAGTGAAACAAGCACCGAGGCGGCTGGCACTCTGGAGGCGGCTGGCACTCTGGAGGCGGCTGGTGAGCGAACACCCCATCCGGCGCGGCGTACTCCTGATCGTGCTCGCCCTGGTGGCCGAGTACCTCGTCCTCCCGCAGATAGGCGGGATTGGCCGCTCCCTGCACCTGCTCGGACGGGTGAACCTCGGCTTCGTCCTCCTCGGGGTCCTGCTCGAGGTGGCGAGCCTGGCGAGCTACGCCCAGCTCACGGCAACCGTTCTGCCGCCGGAGACGAGCTGCTTCTCCCGGATCTGGAGAGTAGACCTGTCGACGTTGGCGGTAAGCCACGTGCTGCCGGGAGGAACGGCGGGCGGGGATGGTCTCGGCTTCCGCTTGCTCACCAACGAGGGGGTGAGCAGCGCCGATGCCGGCTTGGCGCTTGCCATCGAGGGAGTCGGCTCCGCTCTGGTGTTGAACGCCATCTTGTGGCTGGCCCTTATCGTGTCGATTCCGTTGACCGGGTTCAGCCCTATCTACGCCACCGCCGCCGGCGTCGGCGCGTTGGTACTGGCCGCGTTCGCCGCGATGGTGCTTCTCGTCACCAGAGGCGAGGACCGAGCGGCAACCGCTCTACGAACCTTGGTCAGACGCCTGCCGTTCTCGAGGAAGGGCGCGGCCGACACCGCCGACCGTGTAGTGCACCAGATTGCAGCGAGGATCCGCGTGATGGCCGCCGACCGCGCCCTCTTGCGCCGGGCGGTGATCTGGGCGGCGGCCAACTGGCTGCTCGACGCGGCGTCGCTGTTCGTCTTCCTCGCCGCCTTCGGCCATATCGAGAACCCCGACGGCTTGCTCGTCGCCTACGGGCTCGCCTACGTGCTCGCGGCCATCCCGGTGACCCCGGGTGGCTTGGGCATAGTCGAAGGCGTGCTCGTCCCCAGCCTGGTCGGCTTCGGCACGACGCGCGCGCTCGCGATCGTCGCCGTGCTCGGATACCGGCTCGTCAACTTCTGGCTGCCCATCCCGGTAGGCGCCGGCGCCTACCTGTCGCTGCGCGCGGGGGACAGCCGGAGCTGAGCACCTTCGAGGAGGGCCTCGGCTATCTGCACGGCGTTCAGCGCGGCCCCCTTGCGGAGGTTGTCCCCAGACACGAACATGGCCAGGCCGTGTGCAACACTCGCATCGCGCCGGACGCGCCCGACGAGGCTCACGTCGCCACCGGTCGCCGAGAGCGGGGTCGGAAGGTCCACCACCGCTACCCCCGGGGAAGCTGCCAGCAACGCCACGGCCTCGTCGGGCGGGAGGTCGCGCTCTAGCTCTACCCAGATGGCGAGGCTGTGACCGGTGAACACCGGCACACGCACGCAGGTGGCCTGGACGGGGAGCTCGGGGATGCCCAGGATCTTTCGGCTCTCGTCACGCAGCTTGCGCTCCTCGGAGGTGTCACCCGAGCCGTCGTCGAGCAGGCTTCCCGCGAGCGGTACGACGTTGTAGGCGATCGGCGCTGCGAACTTGCGTGCCTCGCCGCCTTCGGGCTCCGGGAACGTGACGGCAGCGCCGTCGAACGCGAGGCCGGCTGCCCCGGCCACGGTAGAGCGCAGCTGGCCCTCGAGCTCACGCACCCCGGCAGCTCCGGCGCCGGAGACAGCTTGGTAGCTCGCCACCACGAGCCTCCTGATGCCCGCGGCGCGCTGCAGCGGGGCGAGGACCACCACAGCGGCCATGGTGGTGCAGTTGGGGTTGGCGACGATCCCCTTGGGTATCGAGGAGAGCGCCTCGGGGTTCACCTCGGGGACGACGAGGGGAACGTCAGGGTCCATGCGCCAGGCCGGCGAGTTGTCCACCACAACCGCCCCGCACGAGGCGATCCGCGGGGCGAGCTCACGCGAAGCAGAAGCGCCTGCCGACATGAGCACGAGGTCGAGACCCTCGTAGTCGGCCTCTGCGGCATCCTCTACCTCGACCTCTCCCCCGGCCCAGGGCAGGTGGGAGCCCGCCGAGCGCTTGGATGCGAAGAAGCGAACCTCCTCAGCGGGAAAGGCCCGCGCAGCGACGATCGAGCGCATGACCGAGCCCACCTGGCCGGTCGCCCCTACGATCCCGATGCGAGCCACTGCGCGATCCTACCGGCGCACCGAGCCGCGCCACCCAGCCGGCGCAC
>JAJYXW010000081.1:0-14103 GCA_021801525.1 Actinomycetes bacterium | reverse complement strand
ACCCAGCCGCGCCCTGGCGCCACCTTTCCCCAGCCGGCACCTTGCCTCCACGGGAGCTTTGTCTCCATAGGAGATCAGCGCTCGAGGTCGAAGGCCTCGTGCAGGGCGCGCACCGCTCGCTCGACGGCATCCTCGCGCACGACGCACGAGATCCGGATGGAAGAGGTCGAGATCATCTCGATGTTCACGCCCTCGGATGCGAGGACCTCGAACATCGTGGCCGACACCCCCGGGTTGGACCGCATGCCCGCGCCGACCAGGGACACCTTTGCTATCGCAGAGTCCGAGGTCACCTCGCCCGAGCCGAGCTCAGGAGCGAGGCCCCGGGCCACTTCCATGCTGAGCGCCAGGTCGTCCCTGGGGACGGTGAAGGAGATGTCCGTGGTGCCTTCCACCGAGGTGTTCTGCACGATGGTGTCGACGTTCACGTGAGCCTCCGCCAGCGCACGGAACAAGCGTGCTGCGATGCCGGGGCGGTCGGGCACGCGGGCGACCGTGACCTTTGCCTCCGAAACGTCGTGGGTGACCGCTGTGACTACTGCCTGCTCCATGGAAGGGTCCTCCTCTTGCACCCAGGTCCCGGGCTCCCAGGTGAAGCTCGATCGGACGTGAAGGGGAACGTGGTGGTTACGAGCGAACTCGACCGAGCGCAGGGCGAGCACCCGCCCACCAGACGCCGCTATGTCGAGCATCTCCTCGAAGCTGAGGCGCCCGATCCGCCGAGCCTCGGGCACCACACGCGGGTCCGCGCTGAACACACCTGGCACATCGGTGTAGATCTCGCACGCAGAGGCCCCGAGGACCGCAGCGAGCGCGACCGCCGTGGTGTCCGACCCCCCCCGGCCGAGCGTCGTGACGTCACGCTCCGTGGACACTCCCTGGAACCCGGCCACCACCGGAACCTTGCCCGCGCCGAGAGCCTCGCGGAGCCGGTCGCCTCGCACCTCGACGATCTTCGCCTTCGTGTGGGTGCTATCGGTGATGATCCCCGCCTGGCTGCCCGTGAACGAAACCGCCTCCACCCCGAGGCCCGAGAGCGCCATGCACACGAGCGCCATGGAGATCCGCTCGCCGGCAGTGAGCAGCATGTCGAGCTCCCGTGGAGGCTGCGAGGTGCTCACCTCGGAAGCGAGTCGGAGCAAGTCGTCAGTGGAGCGCCCCATCGCGCTCACCACCACGACCACCTCCGAGCCGCCTCGCCGGGTACGCGCGACGTGGTCGGCCACCGCGCGGATGCGCTCGGGGTCGCCAACGGACGTACCGCCGTATTTCTGCACGAGGAGTGGCACCGCCGACGACGCTAGCTTGCCTGGCCACCGGTCTTGCACAGGTAGCAGCGCCCGAGGAGTGCGGCGATACCGGGCGGCACGGCGATACCGGCGCGGACGGGGCTACCGGCTGACGCGGCGATACCGGCGGGGACGGGGCTACCGGCCGACGCGGCGATACCGGCCGGCGCGGCATAACGGCTAGTGTGGCGAGCCGTGCCTACAGAGAAACGCGCAAGGAAGCGAGCCGCCCGCCAGGCCCGGCTCGCGGAGCTCGAGCGAGCGAAGAAGCGCCGTACCATGACTCGGCGCGCCATCACCGTGGTAGTCCTCGCGGGCGTGGCGATCGGCGCGTACGCGCTCGCTTCCTCGTCGAGCGGGCCGAAGAAGGCGAAGCTCGCGAGCACCAAGGCGCCCGCGACGTCGACGAGCGCCAAGGGAGCAGCGCCGACGACCGTTGCCCCGAGCACCACCACCACCTCTGCATCCACGGCTGCCGACGCCGCAGCCCAGGCGGCTGCGAACAAGGCGGCCGTCGCGGCCGGCTGCCCGGCAAGCCCCACCGCCAGGGCGAACAACCAGCAATACTCCTCGCCACCGCCGATGACCATCAGCACCTCCAAGACCTACACGGCCACGGTCACCACCGACATCGGCACCTTCACCATCGCCCTGGACGCGAAGACGACGCCGAAGACCGTCAACAACTTCGTCTTCCTCGCCGACCACGGCTTCTACAACTGCGTGATCTTCCACCGGGTGATCCCCGGGTTCATGGACCAGACCGGGGACCCGACCGGGACCGGCACCGGCGGCCCGGGTTACTCGTACACCGGCAGCACCCCGAAGCCCGCCACGCCGCAGTACCCCATAGGCTCGGTCGCAATGGCCAACTCGGGGACCACCAGCTCCAACGGCAGCCAGTTCTTCATCGTGACCGGACCCGAGGGCGAATCGCTGCCCCCCAACTACACCCTCTTCGGCCATGTAACCTCGGGCATGAGCGTGGTGCAGAAGATCAACGCGCAGGGCAACCCGAACCCGAGCGCGAACGGGGTGCCGCCACTCGTCATCCACCGGATGCTGAAAGTCACGATCTCGGTCTCATGATCGGCTCACCCTCTCCGAAGCGGAAGCGCTACGACGCCGAGCCGCCCCTCGGGATCGACCCCGAGGCTCGCTACAGCGCCGAGATGACCACCTCCAAGGGCACCATCACCATCGCCCTCGATCCCGTCGGCGCGCCTCGAACCGTGAACAGCTTCGTCTTCCTGGCCAGGGAGGGCTACTTCGACGGGATCGCCTTCCACCGGATCATCCCGGGCTTCGTCGCCCAAGGCGGCGACCCCACGGAGACGGGCACCGGCGGCCCGGGCTATCGCTTTGCCGACGAGCTGCCTGCACCGGGGCGCTACGAGCTCGGCTCGCTCGCCATGGCCAACTCGGGCCCCGACACCAACGGGAGCCAGTTCTTCATCGTGAGCGGGCCGGACGGCACCCGCCTGCCACCGAGCTACTCGCTCTTCGGGAAGGTCGTGAAGGGGCTCGACGTGCTTGCAGCCATCGACGCCGTGGGCACCCGCTCGGGCAAGCCCACCGAGCGGGTGGTCATCCAGGCTGTCACGATAACCGAGTCCGCCTGAGCGCTGGGCTTGGCCGGCCCGGCCCGGCGGCGAGCTCGTGCCCTCGTCACGCAGGGCTATGCCCGAGGGAACGCCAGTCGAGTGCCGGGGTATCCATCTCCGCCCCGGGGCGAGCCAGCAGACCAGCGGCCGCCTTGCCAGCCAATCCGACGAAGCGATGCACCGTCGCGTGGTCTTCACCAAGCAGCAGACCGAGCCAGTAAGCCGCCTCGGCCACGTCGACCGTGCGCGCTGCCAGCATGGATGCGATGTCCACCCAGTCTTTCGGACGGTCGAAGAGCGCCTTGAACACGGCGAGGTGCGCCGCTGCAATGACGGGGATCCGGTAGTCGGCGCGAGCGAAGGGCCGCTCGGTGACGCCTGCAGCAACGGCGGCATGGAACTCGTGCTGGGGGAAGAAAAGGTCGACCGGGATCCCCGTCTGGTGCCACTTGCTCCATAGCCGGATCTGGCCGTCGCGTATGCAACGTGCGACGTCTTTCGCATCCCACGCGACGCTCGCCGGCAGCAGCCGGAACACTTCCTCGGCAGTCTCGACAGGTGCGGAGACGTTGAGGTCGATGTCCCGCGTGGTGCGCGGGTCCTCCACGTAGTACGCAAGCGCCAGGGCTCCCCCGAACCCGCGGTCCACTCCCCCGACCGCGAGGCGATCGTTCAGGTCGATCACCAACTCCACCAGTGAGAGACCCTCATCCACGAGCAGCCACCAGGTCCGCGAAGCGCGCCAACGGCTCTCGCTCACCCGTAGGCCTCGCTCCGATGGCGAGCGCATCTCCGAGATCGAGCAGCTCCGCCAGAACGATGCCATTGCGGTCGAAGCTGCGATTCATCGGGACCACGGCAAGTGCGTGGCCCGTGCCCTCGAGCAGCCGTGCCAAGCGGGCAGTGCCTGGATCGTGCCGCCCGCTCAGGTAGTCGCTAATCCTGCCCTCGCTTACCCCGGCCACCTCGGAGAGCCTGCGCGCCGTCATGCCCGAGTTGCGCAACGCCTCCCGGATCATCCGTGCAGCAGCTGACTCCACAAGGGTAGATTACCATATATGAGAAGTCGCGCGTACCTGGCTGATCCGCCCCTCGCCGGGGCATGCTGCGACAACGGAGCCGATGGGCGCGGACATAGTCGTCAGTGCGGCAGCGCGTCGAAGCCGGCCGGCTTCGTGCTCACGAACACCTGCACCTCTCCCTCACCGGACGTTCGCCACGAGCCGTCGGGATCACGAAGGAGCGCCGTGCGCTCTGGGATGCCCACCACTGCGAGGCCCGGCGCGGCCAGCGCGACGGAGCGGTGCACCTTCTCGGCGCTCTCGTGCCCGAAATGCGGGATGACGGCCAGGTTCTCCACCATGCCGAGGCCGACTGTCAACGCCCCGCCGCGGGGATCGACCATGGGATCGGTGAGCACCATCGCACCGGCTGACGACCCTGCCACCACGGCTCCGGAGCGCCAGGCGGCGAGGAGCGCCTCCCAGACCAGAGTGCCCTTCAGTACCGAGCGCAAGTGCAGCGGCGATCCGCCGCCCAGGTAGACGAAGCGGGCCGCCCTCAGCACGCCGGCGAGCTCGGGATCCTCCGCCCCGGAGCGGTCCAACACCATCAGGCCTCGCACCCGCGCTCCCAGCCGGGCGAACCACTCCTCCGCAGTCTCGACCGCCCGCTCCGGGTGCTCGTAGGCAGCTGCTGTCGGCAGCACCACGACCTCGTCGCAGCCGGAGGCCTCCAGGAGCTCGGCGTCGAAGGTGCACCCTTCGCTCCATTCGCCTCCCCCGACCAGCGCGAGAAGGCCGGGGAGCGCTCTGGCGGCAGGGGGCGGCATGGAGACACTTTAGACGCCCGAAGTGCCCGAAGCGCCGGCCGGCCCGCTCGGGGACAGGCACGCACGTAGTCAGGCCGGCAGGTAGGCAGGCGGGCGGGCGGGCGGGCGCACTGGGCGGGCAGGCCTACCGTTGGGTAACATTCCCGGCCATGTCCATCAAGCCCTCGCCAATCAAGACCCTGGGAGTCGTAGGCTCGGGGATCATGGGATCCGGCATCGCCGAGTGCGCGGCGGTGAGCGGGTTCGAGGTCGTGCTGCGCTCGCGTGCCCAGAGCAGCGCTGACGCCATGATCGCAGGCATGGAGAAGTCCCTCGGCAGGCAGGTCGAGAAGGGCAAGATCTCCGAGGACGACCGCTCGGCGGCCCTTTCCAGGGTTACGGCCACCTCCGACCTCGGGGCACTCTCTGCGTGCGACATCATCATCGAGTCAGTGGTAGAGGATCTGGCCGTGAAGAAGCACCTCTTCACCGAGCTCGATCGGGTCTGCCAGGAGCACACGCTGCTCGCCACCAACACCTCGACGCTGCCGGTGGTCGAGCTGGCCATGGAAACCGGCAGGCCCGACAAGGTGTGCGGCATCCACTTCTTCAACCCGGCCCCAGTGATGAGCCTGGTGGAGGTGGTGAGGCCCCTCACCGCCTCGGACGCGACGATCACAGCAGCCCGGGAGCTCGCCGAGGCCTGCGGGAAGACCGCCGTGGAAGTGAAGGACCGGGCCGGCTTCGTGGTGAACGCGCTTCTGTTCCCCTACCTGAACAACGCGGTGAGGCTGCTCGAGTCCGGGGTCGCGACGATGGAAGGGATCGACGAAGCGATGAAGGGCGGCTGTGGCTTCCCAATGGGGCCTTTCGCCCTGCTCGACCTAGTCGGCCTCGACACAAGCGTCGCCATTCTCGAGGCCCTCTACGAGGAGAACCGCAACCCGGGCGACGCGCCGCAGCCGCTGCTTCGCCGCATGGTCGCTGCCGAGCTGCTCGGGCGCAAGTCCGGCCAGGGGTTCTACGACTATCGCAAGTGAGAGCTCCAGCACAGGTGACACCTCCGGCGCAAGCGAGAGCTCCGGCGCCAACCAGGCAGAAGAGGCTCAGCGGATAGGGAGGTTGGATCAGGGAGCCGTTCATCCAGACGAGCAGGGCAAGGCGGAGGAGGAAGGGCAGGCTGGAGTGCCTGTCCGACCCATCTTCAGAACAAGGGGACAACGCCGCAATGCGAAGTCTGGGGGGCGGCAAGCCCGACATCCCTAGCCGCTGAGCCTCTAAACTCTCTCACAGGAAGGCCACAGGGACCCATGAGCCGGAACGAAGAGCTACTCGGTGCCGCGAGGCACGCCGCCCAGAGGGCGAGGGGCACTGCCCGCCATGCGGCCGGTCGCGCAAAGGGCACGGCGCGCGACGCGGCCGACAGGGCAAAGGGCACGGCGCGCGACGCGGCCGACAGGGCCCGCGACGCTGCACGCTCTGCGGCCGGGAAGGCTCGTGGAGCGACGAAAGGGGTCTCGTGGCGCCCGCGCTCGGCTTCGGATGCCCCACTCGGAGCAATAGCGCCCTCCCAGGGCACCGTCGGCAACGCAGCGAGGGAAGCTGGGACCGGCAACGGCGGGGACGTGCCCGGCCAGGGCACCCCGGGCATCCGCGTCCGCCCCGACGGGGGGCGCGACGCCCCGTGGGTCATGCGCACCTACTCGGGACACTCCACAGCCAAGGCCTCCAACGCCCTCTACCGCTCCAACATCGCCAAGGGGCAGACGGGGCTGTCGATAGCCTTCGACCTTCCCACCCAGACGGGCTACGACCCCGACGCCCCGGAGGCGGCAGGCGAGGTCGGCAAGGTGGGGGTGCCTGTCGCGCACCTAGGCCACATGGCCGAGCTCATGGAGGGGATCCCCCTCGCAGAGATGAACACCTCGATGACCATAAATGCCACGGCTGCCTGGCTGCTCGGCCTCTACGTCGCCCATGCCGAGGATGCTGGAGTCGACCCGCGTGTCCTGCAGGGGACCACCCAGAACGACATCGTGAAAGAGTACCTCTCCAGGGGCACCTACATATTCCCCCCGGCTCCCAGCCGGCGGTTGATCGTCGACATGGTTGCCTACAGCGTGCGCAACATCCCCCGCTGGAACCCCATCAACGTCTGCAGCTACCACCTCCAGGAGGCCGGCGCCACCCCCGCCCAGGAGCTCGCGTACGCGCTAGCCACCGCGCTCGGCGTGCTCGACGCGGTGCGCGAGTCCGGCAAGGTGGGCGAGGCCGACTTCCCGGCTGTGGTGGGGCGCATCTCGTTCTTCTTGAACTCCGGGATCCGCTTCGTCGAGGAGACCTGCAAGGTCCGCGCCTTTCGCTCGATGTGGGACACCATCTGCCGGGAGCGCTACGGAGTGGAGGACCCGAAGCTGAGGCGATTTCGCTACGGAGTGCAGGTGAACTCGCTCGGCCTCACCGAGCAGCAGCCCGAGAACAACGTCGCGCGCATCGTCTTGGAGACCCTGGGCGTCACCTTGTCGCGCAACGCGCGGGCACGGGCCATCCAGCTGCCGGCCTGGAACGAGGCGCTCGGGCTCCCCCGCCCATGGGACCAGCAGTGGTCGCTTCGCATCCAGCAGGTGCTCGCCTACGAGACCGACCTGCTCGAGTACGCCGACATCTTCGACGGCTCGAAGGTGGTGGAGGCAGCGACCGCGGAGCTGCTCGAAGCCGCCAAAGCAGAGCTCGACGAGGTGCTCGCAATGGGGGGCGCCTTCGAGACAGTCGAGGAACTGAAGCGCCGCCTCGTCGCCAGCCAGGCCGAGCGGGTGCGGCGGATCGAATCGGGGGAGCTGAAGGTCGTGGGCGTGAACTGCTACACCGAGAGCGAAGCCTCGCCCCTCGCAGCAGGTGACGGATCGACCCCCTCGGTGCTGAAGGTCGACGCCTCGGTGGAGGCGGAGCTCCGAGCGGACCTGGAGCGCTGGCGCCGGGATCGCGACACCTCGGCAGTCACCGCGGCGCTCGACGACCTGCGGCGCGCCGCCGAGGATGACTCCGGCAACATCATGCCGGCCACCATCTCCCTAGCGCATGCCGGCGGGACGACAGGCGAGTGGGCGAGCGCGCTCCGCGAGGTCTTCGGCGAGTACCGGGCGCCTACTGGCGTGAGCGGGGCGCCGGCTCGCCCGGCGGCGAACGTGGCAGCCGTCGCGCGCGGCGTGAAGGAGCGCTTCGCAGGCGCCGGGGGGCCGCCGCGGCTGCTCGTCGCAAAACCCGGCCTCGACGGGCACTCCAACGGAGCCGAGCAGATAGCCGTGGCGGCGCGTGACGCGGGTTTCGAGGTCATATATCAGGGGATCCGCCTCACCCCGTCGGAGATAGCCGCAGCGGCGCGCGACGAGGACGTCGACGTGGTCGGGATATCCATCCTCTCGGGGAGCCACGCCGAGCTCGTTCCCGAGGTGATGAGGCATCTTCGCGAGCTCGGAGTCGACGCCCCCGTGGTCGTCGGAGGAATAATCCCCGCCGAGGACGCAGCCGTGCTCCGGGAGGCTGGCGTGGCGGCCGTCTACACGCCGAAGGACTTCGAGCTGAGCAGGATCATGGGCGAGCTCGCCGATCTGGCAGCAGCCCGGCGGACCACCACCGCCCGCTGAATCGCCAGGGCGTGCGGCTTCGCCCCTCGGAGCTGAGGTCGCCTCGGTCCGCAGCAGCAGGTCCGGGCCGGAGAACCTCGAACGCAGCCGTGATGGCGGCCAGCTCTTCGAGCGAGGGCCCCTCCAGAAATGACACGCTGGCAGAGGCGCGAACCCCGGTAGTGCCCGCAACCCGAGGAGCTGGAGCCCGCGCCACGCCGCCCGGCCCGGCCCCCGGCGTGCCACCTGGAAGCGCGCTCACAGCGGCACGTTCCCGTGCTTGCGGCGTGGAAGGTCCTCGCGCTTGGTTCGCAGGAGCGACAGCGCCCTCACGAGCACCCTCCGGGTGTCGGCCGGATCGATGACGTCGTCGATATATCCGCGCTCCGCGGCCACGTAGGGGTTCGCGTAGCGCTCCGTGTACTCCTCCACCAGCTCGGCGCGCCTGGCCTGGGGGTCCGCGGCCTCGGCGAGCTCGCGCCGGTAGACGATCTCCACGGCCCCTTGGGGACCCATCACCGCCAGCTCCGCCGAAGGCCACGCGTAGGCGAGGTCCGCTCCGATCGACTTGGAGTTCATCACGACGTAGGCCCCTCCGTAGGCCTTGCGGGTGATGATCTGAACCCTGGGCACCGTCGCCTCGCAATAGGCGTAGAGCAGCTTGGCGCCGTGCCTGATGATGCCCCCGTACTCCTGGTCGGTGCCGGGCATGAACCCGGGCACGTCGACGAAGGTGACGAGGGGGAGGTTGAAGGCATCGCAGGTCCTCACGAAGCGCGCTGCCTTCTCTGCCGAGTCGATGTCGAGCACGCCCGCCAGCACCGCCGGCTGGTTGCCGACTATCCCGACCGGGTGGCCGTCGATGCGGGCAAATCCGCACGTGATGCTCATGCCCCAGCGGGCATGTACCTCCATGTACTCGCCGCCGTCCGCGACCGATGCGATCACCTGCTTCATGTCGTAGGGCTGGTTGGGCGAGGCTGGCATTAGGTCCACGAGCTCGGGCGTGCCGCGGTCGGGGTCGTCGAAGGCCTCGCCGCGGGGGGGCTCCTCGGTGTTGTTGGAGGGGAGGAAGGAGAGCAGGAGCCTCACGTCGTCGAGGCAGCTCCTCTCGTCGTGCGACACGAAGGTCGCGACCCCGGACTTCGTGGCGTGGCTCATCGCGCCCCCGAGCTCCTCCAAGGTCACGTCCTCGCCGGTCACCGTCTTCACCACGTCCGGGCCGGTGATGAACATGTGGGAGGAGCCCTCGACCATGAAGATGAAGTCGGTGATCGCAGGCGAGTAGACCGCCCCGCCCGCGCAGGGACCCATGATGACGCTCACCTGGGGTATCACCCCGGAGGAGGCGACGTTGCGGTAGAAGATCCCGCCGTAGGAGTGGAGGGACACGACTCCCTCCTGGATGCGGGCCCCGGCGCCGTCGTTGATGCCGATCATGGGGACGCCTATCGAGGAGGCCAGGTCCATGACCTTGTGGATCTTCTCGGCGAAGACCTCGCCGAGGGCGCCGCCGAAGACGGTGAAGTCCTGGCTGAAGACACACACGCGCCGCCCGTCGATGGTGCCGAAGCCCGTGACCACGCCGTCGGTGTAGGGACGCTTCTCCTCCAGGCCCATGCCGTGTGCCCGATGCCTGGCGAGCATGTCGAGCTCCTGGAACGACCCGGCGTCCAGAAGGTAGTCGATCCGCTCGCGCGCCGTCATCTTCCCCTTGGAGTGCTGGCGCTCCACCGCGTGGGGCGAGCCGGCGTGCATGGCCTCCTCGCGGCGCTCCTTCAGCTCCGCGAGCCGCTGAGTCATGGGGTGCTCCATGGGATCCGAGGCTAGCCGCTCGGACCGCTGCACAATCCCGCCACCACAAGGCCAGGCACCGCCGCAAGGAACTGGAGGCACCGCCGCACGCGACCGCCGCACGCGACTGCCGCGAGCCGCAGATCACCGAGAACCTGTTCCAGATTTTTGGCCGCGACCGCGCAAGGAGGAGGGCAGGCCTTCGTTCCTCCTTTAGAGGCTCAGCGGATAGGCAGGTTGGATAAGAGAGCCGTTCATCCAGACGAGCAGGGCAAGGCGGAGGAGGAAGGGCAGGCTGGAGTGCCTGCCCGACGACTGCAACGCCGCAATGCGAAGTCTGGGGGACGGCGAGCCCGGCAGCCCTATCCGCTGAGCCTCTTAGTTCCAGGGGAAGAGGGGAGAGCAATGGCGTTGCTCGAAGTGGCTGGCGTGGGCGTCCGCTTCGGCGGAATCCAGGCCCTTGGAGGGGTGGACCTCGCCGTCCCCGGAGGAGGGGTGACAGGGCTGATCGGCCCGAACGGCGCTGGCAAGACGACCCTGTTCAACGTGGTCTGCGGACTCCAACGCGCACACAGTGGCCGCGTGCTCCTAGACGGGCGCGACATAAGCTCGCTCCCACCACATCGCAGGGCACGCCTCGGCATAGCGCGCACCTTCCAGCGTCTCGAGATATTCAGCTCGCTCAGCGTCCGCGAGAACATCCTGGTTGCCGCCGAGATACGCAGGCGCTTCAGCCGCGACGGCTCCAATCCCCGGAAGGTCGCCGACGAGGTGATCGAGCTGACCGGTCTCGGACCCGTGGCCCGGGAGCAGGCCGACACCCTTCCCACGGGCCTAGCCCGCCTGGTCGAGGTCGCGAGGGCGCTCGCGTCGAAGCCGTCGGTCCTCCTGCTCGACGAGCCGTCCTCGGGACTGGACGAGACCGAGACCAGCGACCTTGGCGGCCTGCTCGGCCGCCTGGCGAGCGACGGGATGTCCGTGCTCCTGGTCGAGCACGACATGGACATGGTGATGGCGCTCTCGCGCACCATCTACGTGCTCGACTTCGGGCGGGTGCTCGCGAAGGGCTCGCCGGACGAGATCCGCTCGGACCCCGCCGTGCGCGCTGCCTACCTTGGCGCCGAGGACAACCCGGGCACGACGGAGGCGGCAAGTGCCATCGCCTGAGCCCGAAGGGCAACTGCATACGGGCGGCCCGCCCGTGATCGAGCTTCGCGGCCTTCACGCGGCCTACGGCCGGATCGAGGTCGTCCACGGCATCGACCTCTCCCTCGGAGCGGGCCGGGTGCTCGCGCTGCTCGGGCCGAACGGAGCCGGCAAGTCCACGGTGCTCGCGGTCGCGAGCGGTCGCCTGGTGCCGAGCAGGGGGTGCTTCCACGTCCTCGGTCGCCACGTGAACGGGATCGCGCCCGAGGTGCTCGCCCGAGCGGGCATCTGCACCATCCCCGAGGGCCGCGCAGTGTTCCCCAACCTCACCGTGGCGGAGAACCTCCGCATGATGACCTATACCGGGAAGGCGCTGCGCGAGGTGCAGGCGCGCGCATACGACCGCTTCCCGCGCCTCGCGGAGCGGCGCGCCCAGCTGGCCGGCACCCTCTCGGGCGGGGAGCAGCAAATGCTGGCAATGGCAAGAGCGCTCGCTTCGGAACCGGCCGCCCTGCTCCTCGACGAGATCTCCATGGGGCTCGCTCCCTTGATAGTCGACGAGCTCTACGAGCTGATCGCCGACATCGCGACCCAGGGCGTGGCCGTGCTGCTCACCGAGCAGTTCGCCCGCGCTGCGCTCGGTGTCGCGACCGAGGTGGCCCTCATGGCCCAGGGCAGGATCGTCGCCCAAGGCACGCCGGGCGAGATCCCGAGCGATCTGGCGGCGTCCTATCTCGGCAGCGCGGGTGGCGGCGGGGCCGGCTCCCCGAAGGTGGCCTGAGCCGTGCCGAGCGCCAATAGCGCTTCTGGCTTCTCGCTAGCCAAGAGGGCGCTAGCCAAGAGGGCGCTGGCCAAGAGGGCGCTGGCCACGAAGAAGCTCGCGAAGAAGGCGCTAGCCGGAGCCGCGGGAGCCGCTGCCATCGGCACGGCCGCAATGCTCGCCGGCACCTGGGGAGCTGCGGCTTGGGCGGCGCAAGGCACCACGGCGAGCGGAGGTCCCACAGCGAGCGGAGGGAGCGCGGGGAGCGGCGGGAGCAGCTCGCTCGGCGGGTTCCAACTCTCCGCGGCTGGTGCGGGCATCTCGGCGTCCTACGAGCAGCCCAACTTCCCGGTCCCTGCGACTCCCACGTTCGAGCTGAACCTCGGCTACTCGCACGCCACCTACGACTTCGGCCCCATAGGCCAGGCCACCGCCAGCACTCTCTGGCCGGGGCAGGTGATAGCCGGGTCAGGCAGCCAGCTCGGCGCCCTCTTCCCCGGAGTGCCGCTGCCGCCGGCTCCGAACTGGCCGGTCCAGGCCCACTCCGCCTACCCCCAGGGACCGACGAGCGCGAGAGACGACCAGGGAGCGGCCGTCATGAGCTCCTCCACCTCCCCCACGGCCTCGGTCGCCTCGGCGAGCATCGGCAGCGGGGGTACGGCGGCTGTCCCGTCCGGGATCGCCACGATCCAGAGCGCGGCGAGCAACGCCGAGAGCACCGTGAAGGGCGGCGAGGCTACCGCCCGAACACAGGCGACCGTCCACGGCGTCGACATCCTCGGAGGGCTGGTGCGCGTATCCACGATCGTCTCCTCTGCGACGGGGTCCTCCAACGGCACCCGCCCGTCACTCAGCGGCACGAGCACGCTGAGCGGCGTGAGCGTCGCCGGCCAGAGCGTCGAGGTCGGGCCGGGCGGCATCTCGGGCGGCAGCAAGACCGTGCCCCTCCCCTCGCTCCCTCTCCCTCTCGGACAGGGGACCCTGAGCGTGGACCAGATCCTCTCGGAGGCCGGCATATCCATCGGGCTCGCCAATCCCTCGGGAGGCGTGAACGGCCCCGAAGGCACCCGCGAGCTGCAGGGGTTGCAGGTGAAGATCAACCTGGCCACCCTCGACTCCGCGGCAGGCAAGCTGTCGGCCCTGCTGCCCCCCCAGGTGACCGCCAACCTCCCGCTCCCGGTCCCCGACGAGCAGATCCTCGTCCTCGACATCGGCTGGGTAAGCGTAGCGGCGGCCGCTACGCCTCCCTTCGACTTCTCGTTCCCGGCCTTCGCCGGAGGATCGAGCCTACCCAGCACGGCGGGCGCCGGTTCGCTCCCATCCCCCTACAGTGCGGCCGCGACACCTGGGGCGTCCGGAGGTACCACCTCCGGGGCAAGCGGATCGAGCAGCTCGCTCGCCGGTGCAGGCAGCCCCTCAGCGGCCGCGTCCCCCAGGGCGCTCCTTGCCCTGGCCGGGGCGGAGCCGGCAGCGCTCTTCCGGGGCATCGGCAAAGGCCTGCTGGTCCTCGCCTTGCTCCTCGGGCTCGTCGGAGCCTCTGTGCTGCTGAAGGCCGACGCGCTCATCGGGGCTGGCGGCGCCGAAGCCGCCTGCAGCGCCGCCGGGGCTCTCCCCCCGGTGTCTCGAACCTCCGGCGCCAGCGCCGGTGAGCCAGAACCGCCACCGGGTTCCCCGGCTCACGGGGGACCGCCCATGCCCGAAGGGAGCCCATCATGACCACCACGACGCTCAGCACTCCGGGACCGAGCGCCGGAGAGAAGGGGCGCCCCCCCGCCACGCAGCGCCTAGGCGCCCTCGCGCGGGCAGTGGACCGGGCGCGCAGGCAGCGCAGACCGGACATCCGGAAGGTGATGGCCGTAGGCGGGGCAGTGGCAATGGGGCTAGGCATGGTGGCCATCGTCCTCGGTTGGTACGGAGCGGCGCACAGCCCGTACCTGTTCCAGGAGATCCCATATCTGATCTCGGGGGGGCTCCTCGGGGTCGCGCTCGTAGCGGCAGGCGGGTTCTCGTTCTTCGGGGCCTGGATCATCCGCATGATCGAGGAGGACCGCCGTCACGCAGCCCGCATGGAGCGCAC
>JAJYXW010000153.1 GCA_021801525.1 Actinomycetes bacterium | reverse complement strand
TTGGAGAACTCTCCCGTGGTAGCCCCGCTGCCCGTCGGGTACGCGGAGAGGTACCCACCTGTCGCGAACGAACCGGCGAAGGTGAGGTTGACGAGCACCGCGGCTACGCCGGTGTCCGGCACGCCGCCGACGCCGGTCACCTGCACGTGGATCTTCTTCGCGCCCGCCGGCGAGGACAGCGAGGCGTTGGCCGTGGGAAGCGCCGCGCAGTACGAGGCGCTGAGCGAGGCCGGCAGCGGGGACTCCGAGCAGCGGGTGTCTACTATGCGCGCCGGAGACATGGGGACGTAGGTACCCGTGACCACCGGCGGCGCGACGACAGCGTAGGGCGCCGATGTCAGCACGACCGTATCGGCGGAGGTGCTTGCGGTCGCCGTGTCATCGGGCGAGGCGAGCGAAGGGTTCGCGACTCCCGAGATCGCGATGGCGACGCCGTCGTTCGCGGTGATGCTCGAGGCAGAGAGGGAGATGGCGACCTCGTTGGGCGTAGCAGACCCTCCTGCAGCGAAGACGGTCACCGAGGACACCTTGTCGGAGCCCCCTGCGACGTCGCTGACGGCGTAGTCTGCGGAGGAGGCCGGCATGGTCGTACCAGCGGTCATGGTCAGGTAGATGGAAGCAGGAGCCGCCAGAGCCCCCTTGGAGGAAGTGGTGAAGCTCACCTGGTAAGTGGTCGTCGCCCCGGTCGTGTTGTCCGCCGGCACCACCGTGAGCCCGCTGGCAGACGGCTCCGCCAGCGGAGCCGGGCAAAGGGCTCCCGGGGCGAAGATCGCAGCAGTGGGCGTGCCGAGACCGGTGGCCAGGTTGTATCCGGCGGTCGCCGGGTAGAGCCCACCGTTGGTGCCGGTGTAGTCGTTGTTGCCCATGGTGACGCCTTGGAGGTCGCTCGCGTGAGCATAGAGAGCCGGGTTCGCGAAGCCCGTCGAGCTCGAGCATCCCTCGTTGGCCACGGCGACCAGGGCCGCCCAGAGGGGGGCCGCTTCGCTGGTGCCTCCGATGACCTGCCACGCTCCCTGGTAGTAGATGACGTCTCCGTGGTTCGGGTCCGCCGAAGCGGACACATCGGGGACCTCGCGGCAATAGCTGCCCGAGGGGGCCCCGCAGGGGGACCCGCTCGAGTACTGGTTGACCACGCCGGTCCCCTTCTGCCAGGACGGCATCTGCCAGATGGAAGAGATCCCGCCACCTCCGGCTCCACCGCCCGATGCCACGCCGTTGTTCCAGGCGGACTGGACCGGGGGTGGGCCGAGCGAGGTGAGACTCGTGCCCCCGACCGCCGTCACGAAAGGCTGGGATGCCGGGTCGTCCACGGCAAGTCCTATGGGCATGGACGCCGAGTAGAGGGTGTCCAGCGGGACCCCGCTCGACGTGGCCAGGGCCACTCCCTGACCTGCCTGGTCCGATCCCACGAGCACGCAGGTGGTGGTGGAGGCACACGAGAGCCCCTGGAGCACGGCTGCCCAGGTCCCGATCACACTCCCCGGTACCCCGCCGCTCACGCCTACGACCACGCTGTACGCTCCTGACTCGCTCGACCCGGTGGCTTCGCAGCTGCCCGAAGTCGCGCACGAGACCGCGTAGAGGGAGAACGCTCCTGCGACTGCCTGAGCGCTGCCGGGGGAGCCACTCGCCAGGCTAACCACGACGCCCTCTGCCGGAGCACTCGCAGACGAGCCCGACCCCGAGGAGGTGATCTCGCCCCCGACCGCCTCGCAGGTGCTGGCCGACGCGCACGAGATGCCGTTCAGTACGCTCGTGCCACTCAGCGCGACGACGCTTCCGGGAGTACCGCCGGTGACGGTGAGTGCCACGCCTCCGGGCGAACCCCCCGAAGCGATCTCGTACCCGACGGCCTCGCACGTACTCGCGGACGCGCAGGACACGCCCGTGAGACCGCTCGTGCCTGCAACTGCCGATGCAGCGCCGGGCGTGCCATTGCCAATGGCGACGACGACCCCTTCGCCGCCCGCGCTGGAGCCGACGGCCACGCAGTTGCCGACCGAAACACACGACACCGACGTCAGCTCCGAGGTGCCCGGCACTGCGACGGGGCTACCTGCCGTGCCGCCTGACACCCCTAGGACGACCCCTTCGCCGCCCGCGCTGAGGCCAACGGCCTCGCAGCTCCCCGTCGCCGGGCAGGACACAGCGACAAGGGCGATGGCGCCAGGCACCACCACGGGTGCTCCTGCGGACCCGCTCGTAAGTGCCGAGAGGCTGGCGCTCTGCCCCGACGAACCGGCCGCCTCGCAGGCCGAGGCGGAGCACGAGACTCCGTAGAGACCCGGTCCGAACCAGGCGAGCACCGGGCTTCCCGGCGCTCCCCCGCTCACCTGGAGCACCTGGGGATTGCCTGCCGGGTCGTTCCCCACCGCCTCGCAGAGAGTCGAGGACGTGCAGGATATGGCGTCAAGTCCCGAGCTTGCCGGCACGCCCTGCGGGCTGGCGGGTAAGCCCCCGCTAATCGCCACCACCACCCCGTTGCTGCTGGTCGGCCCGGTGAGATCGACACCGGAGGCCTCGCAGGTGGACGACGCGCACGAGATGCCGAGGAGCGCCGAGGTTTCCGCCACGTCGAGCGGGCTCCCCGGCGTGCCGCTCGACAGCGCGACCAGCACGCCCTCGGCGCTGCCCGACGCACCCGAGACGTAGCCGGCAGCCTCGCAGGAAGTTGCCGAAGAGCACGCGACCGAGTTCAGGGCGGCCGCCCCGCTGACCAGCTCGGGGGATCCCGCCGTGCCGCCCGAGACGCTTACCACTGCGCCCTCGCTCCCTCCACTCGGCAGGGGCTCCGCCCCGACGGCGGCGCACGACGACGAGGAGCTGCACGCGACGCCGGCGAAGAGCACCCCGGGGATGCTCGTCGCGCTGCCCGGAGCGCCGTTCGCGATCGGCACCAGCACTCCGTTACCCGCCGATGCGGGCCCAGACGCGATCCCCCCGACGCCGGCAGCTTCGCAGTCCCCCGCCCCGTAGCACGAGACAGCTTCGAGGGCTACGGAGCTGCTCACCGTCTCGACCTGGCCGAGCTGGCTGCCGTTCACCTCGAGCGCGACCCCAGCGAGGCCCGAGCTGGCCGAGAACCCCATGCCCACGGCCTCGCAGGTGCCCGAGGAGACACACGACACCCCGAAGAGGGCGGCCGCTCCCGCCACCTCCACGGGAGCTCCGGGGGTTCCGTTGGTGATAGGCATCACCACTCCGAGGCCGTTCTGGTCGCTCCCGACCGCGAGGCAGGAGGTGGGGGAGGCGCACGAAAGCGAGTCGAGGGAGATCGAGGCCGGCGCCGCCTGCCCAGCCGTCAGCACGCCAAAGGCCGGACCAGGCGTAATCGTCGCCACAGCCCCGTTGCCGGCCATATCCGAGCCCACCGCGAAGCACGCCGACCCGCTCGGGCAGGCCACCCCGCCGAGCATGCTTGTTCCGAGGACCTCGCCCGGGGTTCCGGCCGTACCACTCGTGATCGCCACCACGCTGCCCGACAGCGAGGTGCCCGTCCCCACTGCGTAGCACGCGCTCGACGAGCTGCACGCCACAGCGGACAGCGGCCCCGACGAGCTGAGCATCTGTGGCTTGCCCGCCACGCCAGAGGTGATCGATGCCACCACCCCGTCTCCGCTGGAGCTCGAGCCCACGGCTACGCAGGTGTCAGCAGCCGTGCAATATATACCGTCCATCGAAGCCGTCGAGGGGAGGTCGACGGCACTCCCGACTCCTCCGGACGTCACCACCACCGCTGCCCCTTCAGGATTGCTCGAGCTCGAGTCGATCCCCACGGCAGCGCACGCAGCAGTCGAGGGGCAGGCGACCCCGAGGAGGACCGAAGTGCCGACCGCCGTCTGGGCACTCGACGCCACGCCGCCGAAAATCGGGACCACCACTCCGACGCCGTACTCGTTGGTGCCCGCGGCCAGGCACGAAGTCGTGCCGGGCACGCAGGAGATGCCCATGAGGGATGCCGCTGTCGGCACCAGGAACGGCGCGCCAGGCGCGCCTTGGGAGATCGGGACCACCACTCCGACGCCGTTCGCGGTGGTGCCTACCGCATAGCAGGTGATGTCCGAGTCGCAGGCGATCCCGTAGAGCGTCTCGGTGCCCGGTACAGCTACCGCCTTTCCAGGTACGCCTCCTGGCACCGGGACGACCACGCCCTCTCCGTCGTTCACGTCCATGCCCACCGCCAGGCAGGTGGAGGCCGAGGCGGGGCAGGCGGCCGCTGAGAGCCCCGATCCCGGGCCAACCGGGCCGCCGCCGGACGAGTAGCAGTCCTCGGAACCGTTGTCGCCCGCAGCAGCGACCATTGTCTGTCCCTGGGCCGCCATCTGCTCGAAGATCGTGTTCTCCGCCTGGGCCGCCGCGCTGCCGACGTACGCCTCGCAGAGCCCATAGCTGGCCGACACGACCTGGGCGGCATCCGCGTTGGCCATAGCCATATAGTCCTCGAAGGGGCCGGCTCCCGTCGGAGGCGCTTCGTAGGGGATGATGCTCGCCTGGGGAGCGAGCCCGGCTGCGACCTCGATGTCGAGCGTCGACTCCACGCTGTTGCCGAACCCCGACACCGTCCCGCCCCCGACCGCGACCGGCGTCACCTTGGTCGAGATCCCGTAGCAGCTCTCGAACGCTGATATGTCGGAGGTCGAGTACGGACCGAGCGTCAAGATCCCTATCGTCTCGCCGGCGCCGAGGTGCCCGCTCACGTAGGCGCCCGACGCGAATCCGTATGCGGTCGCGAGCTGGCTGGCCGTATACGCGCCGTTCGCGCTCGCGGCATCGGCCGCCGCCGCGCACGCGCTAGCCACCGAGGTGCTGCGGGGTGCGAGCAACGCATTTCGCGCGCTGCCGCCTGTGCCTGTGCTGCCGATGCTGCTGCCAGCCGGGCGCACTGATCTGCTCGCACCTGTGCTTGCCACATGCAGGCCACCGAGGCGCGACAGGCTCGGGCGAGCTGACCCCATGGGCCAGGCCGCATGCAGCCCGGCGCGCTGGAACCCACCGGCCAGCAGTCCGGCACGCGGCAGCTCGGCACGCGACGCGCAGCGCGAGGCCGCAGATCCAGCCGGGACGCCCGGGACACCCGAGGCGGCCGGGACACCCGAGGCGGCAAGCCTGCCGAAGCCACTCTCGACGATACCGGCGACGCCGCCGGCTGGTCCGAATGGGGAGAGGCATGCAGGTGACGTTGCGCTCGCTGCGAGCGGCCGGGCGCGCGCGATTGTCGAGAGGCCCACGACCGCGCTCACGTATCGTGCGATCGCGGACGGAAGCTTCGGGGCCTGCAAGTTCGAGAACGCGACCCGCCCGCTCGGGAGCACGAACCTGGCCTCGGTGACACCTAGCGCACGTTCCACGGCAAGCGCCCTCGACCTCACGGGCAGCACGAGCCCGTCAGCGCTGGGGCGTCCCGGGTCGAGGCCCAGAGCCGCGAGCTCCGTGCGCACGCCGGCGATCGTGCCTGGAGTGGCGCCGAACCTGGACCCGAACTGCCCGCGCGCGAGGAACTTGTGGTACGTAGGCGAGCCTGGCGTGTACAGGGAACGGAGGAATGCGCTGAGCGAAGCCGGGTCGCGTGGACGCAGCACCACGTCGAAGCGGATCTCCCGGGAAGCCGCCAGGCGCCCGGTGATCCTCGCCCCAGGCAATGCCGGGCCCGGGTTGCCAACTGCTGCGGGCTGCCTCCCGGCAGCCGTCGCGAGAGCGCGCTCGATCCCCACCTGCGAGCTCACCGCCTGCCCGCCCGAAGGCGTGCTCGCCGGAGCTCCGGCGGCGTAAGGAGCAGTGGCGGGCAAGAGCATGCCGCCTGCCCCCGTAGCGAGCGCCACGGCCGCCACGGTCGCCATCGCCGACTTCCCCGACTTGGACAGCGCCCACCTCGCCCTGGCGCGCCTGAAGAACTTAGGTCCCAAACCTTCTACCTGGCCCCTCCCTGGGTTGGCACGCCCCCGCTTGCCAGGGAACGCTCGGTGCCAGGCTATGCCTCCCACGCCTGGTGGTCAACAGGCCCCTCGCGGTGCTGCCCGAGCGGAGCGGCCAGCGCAGGCATACGATCGGTTGGCGTGGAGCATGCCTTGACTTCCCCCGATGCCGCAGCCTCCCGCGCGCCCGGTACACCAGCGAGCCCGCCAGCCTCGGACGTGGTCGTGATCGGCGGAGGGGCCATAGGGCTCGCCTCCGCGTGGAAGGCCAGCCGCGCCGGCATGTCGGTGGCACTGGTGGACCCCGCTCCAGGGCGCGGCGCGTCATGGATGGCAGCGGGGATGCTCGCTCCGGTGACCGAAGCCCACTACGGCGAGGAGGCGCTTCTCGCTCTGGGGCTGGCGGCTGCCGGCCAATGGCCGCCCTTCGCCGCCGAGCTCGAGGAGGCAACCGGCATGGATGTCGGATACCTCCGCTGCGGCACCCTGCTCGCGGCGTTCGATGAAGACGACAGGGAGGCAGCCCACGAGCTCTACGAGCTGCAGCGCTCGCTGGCACTCGACGTCGACTGGCTGGTCGGGTCCAAGGCCCGCGAGCTCGAGGGGAATCTCGCCCCCGGCGTGCGAGCCGCTCTCTGGGCACGCCACGACCACCAAGTACGCACCCGTGCCCTCGTCGCCGCTCTCGAGGCAGCCTGCCACCACGAAGGCACCCGCTTCGTGACCGACAAGGCGGTGGAGCTTCTCACCTCGGCCGGCAGCGTCAGCGGGGTGCGCCTCGCGAGCGGCGGCGAGCTCGCGGCGACCCGCGTTGTCATCGCCGCAGGGTGCTGGTCAGGCGGCATCGCAGGAGTGCCCGAGGGTGCGCTTCCCCCTCTCAGGCCAGTGAAGGGCCAGATCATCCGTCTGGCCCCTCCCCCGACTTCGGGAGCCTCGCCCCAGGGCGTGACTTGGCGGCTCATCGGGAGGACCGTGCGCGGAATCGTGATGGGTGCTCCGATCTATCTCGTGCCGCGCTCCGACGGGTCGGTGCTGCTCGGGGCGACATCGGAAGAACTGGGCTTCGACACGAGCGTCACCGCGGGGGGCCTCCACGACCTGCTCCGCCGGGCACACCGGCTCGTACCAGGAGTGAGCGAGATGGTGCTGGTGGATGCGAGTGCAGGCCTGCGCCCTGCCACGCCCGACAACGCGCCCGTTCTCGCCGCTTACGGAGTCGGCTCGGGCGTAGACGGCCTCATAGTCGCGACCGGCCACTACCGAAACGGCATACTCTTGACCCCGATAAGTGCGGTTGCGGTGGCAGCATGGCTCACAGGCTCGGAACCCCCGGCCGCGATCCTCCCCTTCGGAGCCGAGCGCTTCGGCGTCGGCGCCCACTGACTGGGTTGTCCCGGGGATCTATTCAGGCAGTGGTGAACGGCGAGGTGAACGAGCTCCTCCCCGGCACCACGGTCGCGGATGTCGTGCGCGCGAGCTCGCCATCCAAGACGGGCATAGCCGTGGCACGTAACTCCGCTATCGTGCCTAGGAGTGAATGGACCAGCACCCCAGTCGAGGACGGAGACCGCATCGAGATCCTCACTGCCGCAGCCGGCGGTTGACACGCGGCACCTGGCTCGGAGGCCGGATGAGACGACCACGCCGGAAGAGGCGACCACGCCGGAAGAGGCGACCAGCCGAGGCCAGGCGACCAGCCTGGACGGGCTCGTAGGCCTTGCCCCGGTCAGCGAGGACGAGCTGCTCCTGGCAGGGCGCGTGCTCGGCTCACGTCTGATCCTGGGGACTGGCGGAGTCTCGAGCCTGAAGGTGCTCGACGAGATACTGAAGGCTTCGGGCGCGAGCGTGGCCACGGTCGCGCTGCGCCGGGTAGACCCAGCTGCTCGGGGCTCTCTCCTCGACGTGCTCCTGGCAAACGGGGTGGAGGTGCTTCCCAACACTGCAGGCTGCTTCACCGCAGCCGAAGCAGTGCTCACCGCAAGTCTCGCCCGCGAGGCCTTCGGCACCGATTGGGTGAAGCTCGAGGTGATAGGCGACGAGGACAACCTCCTTCCCGACCCCGTGGAACTGCTCCGCGCAGCCGAGGAGCTCTGTGAAGACGGGTTCCAGGTGCTGCCCTACACCACCGACGATCCGGTCCTGGCCCGCCGCCTCGTGCAGGCCGGATGCGCCGCCGTCATGCCGCTCGGAGCCCCCATCGGGAGCGGTCTCGGCATACGCAACCCGCACGCGATCTCGATGGTGGTGGAGGCCGTCGACGTGCCGGTCGTCCTCGACGCTGGGATTGGGACCGCATCGGATGCCGCCTTGGCGATGGAGCTAGGGTGCGCCGCCGTTCTCGCCGCGTCCGCCATAACCCGAGCGAAGGAGCCTGCGAGCATGGCAAGGGCCGTACGCCTGGGCGTGCAGGCCGGGCGTAGCGCCCACCTTGCCGGGCGGATCCCGAGGCGGCTCTACGCCAGGGCGTCGAGCCCCACAGGGGGGATGGCCGACCTCGGCTGAGAACCTCGCCGGCACGTCCGGCGCGCTCGCCGGCACGGCCGGCGCTCTCGGGCGCTGCGCCGGTTCGCGCCGCGCCCTACGCTCGGCGGCGTGGACCCTCCCGTTGCGCTCACTATTGCCGGATCGGACTCTGGGGGAGGCGCAGGGATCCAGGCGGACCTGCTCACCTTCGCAGCCCACGCAGTGCACGGCACCTCGGCTCTCACCGCCATAACGGCGCAGAGCACCACCGAGGTACGTGCCACGCTGAGCGTGGACCCCGCTTTCGTGGAGCTCCAGGTCCGCACCGTCCTCGACGATATGCCGGTCAGGGCCACGAAGACCGGGATGCTCGCCACTGCCGCGAACGTGCGCGTCGTCGCGCAGCTCGCCGCCGAGGGTGTCATCCCAAACCTAGTGGTCGACCCCGTGCTCGTGTCCTCCAGCGGGAAGCCACTCCTCGACGAGGGAGGGCTGGATGCCTACAGGGATCTGCTCGTCCCCCGTGCCCGTGTCCTGACGCCCAACCTCTTCGAAGCCGCCCTCCTCGCCTCGATGGACCTGGCGGATATCGACTCCACCGGGGCCATGGAGGCTGCAGCCCGAAGGATCGCGGAGATGGGCGCGGAGCTCGTCGTGGTCAAGGGCGGGCACCTTCGAGGCGCGATCTCCCCCGACGTGGTCCTGGCCGGTGGCCCCGGGGGCGAGGTCACGCTCCTTCCGGCCGCCCGGGTCGCCACGCGCAACGACCACGGGACAGGCTGCACATTCTCGGCTGCAATAGCCGCGTGGCTCGCCCGCGGCGCCGGCGCGCCCGAGGCGGCCACCCGGGCCAAAGAGTACGTGACCCGGGCCATCGGCGGCGCTGCTACGTGGACTCTCGGGGCCGGCCACGGACCCGTCGACCACTTCGGCTGGGGAACGGGACGGCCCTGAGCATCAGGCCTGGCCGTTCCCATGACCTATTGGCGGCGCGACATTCGCCATTCCCGACGAACAGGCTCAGAGCTCCGTCGGGTCGACAACCTCTGCTACCCGCTCAGCGCCCCGGCGCAACCGCACGTCGACGGTGAGCAGCCTGCACTTCCGATGCTCAGCCGGCGGTGACGTAACCTGCGGGAGGGTTCTGCGCCGAGCTCATCTCGCAGCTTGCCACCGTCAGCGAGCTCGGGTTTGCCGGCGCCGGAAGCCGCGGAGGCGTGAGGAATGCGGGCTTGGACGAGAAGTCGACCATGTCAAGTAGGTCGGAGGCTGCAGCGTCGCGCTTGGTCATTGCCGGCAGATTCCACTTGGTCTCCACCAGCTTCAACACCGAGGTGTGATCCGCCACCACGTGCGAGACATAACCGGGCCTCGCGTAGGGGCACACGAGCCCGCAGGGCACCCTGAACCCGTAGCGGTCGAAGCTGCCCGGCTCGTCCGAGGAGGTGAGCTCGGGCGCCACGCCGTCGGGGACCGGGGCGCTCGGGGGCGGGACGTGGTCGTAGTACCCGCCGGCTTCGTCGAAGTTCCAGACAAGGAGAGTGTTCGACCACTTCGGCCCCTTCACAAGAGCGTTGACGATGCTCGCGAGGAAATTGTCGGCCAGTTGGATGTCGTCGCCCTCGCCGCCGGAGTTGCCGACGAAGTTTACGAGGTCGGGGTCCACGAGCGAGAACGCCGGCAGGGCGCCGCTCGCCGCGTCCGAGTAGAACTGGTTGATCCCCACCATCTTCCCGAAGTTCGCGGGTTCGGTTAGCAGGTACGGGTAGAGCATAAGCGTCGAGATGCCGTAGTTGTAGTTCTTCCACGACACCCCGACGGAGTTCAGCATGTCGAATATCGTGCCGTTCGGGGGCCTGTTGGCGACCGTCGCCACCACGTCGCTGAAGGAGGGCAGGTCGTTGATCATCCCGAGCGACGTGCCCGAGATGAGGTAGCGGCGGTTGGGGAAGGTCTGGCCGAGCAGCGAGGAGTAGTACTGGTCCGAGACCGGGAAGGATCCCGCGAGACCGTAGGTGAAGGGCATGTCGGAAGAGTCGTAGTAGGCCATCGCGGACGGGCCGCTCGCGAGCACGAAACCTTGATTGGTCCCGTTCGAGTACGACATGTGGCTGTCGTTCCAGGTCTGGTCCGGCTCGGAGAAGGCCCGGCACGGTGTAGGCGTGTGGAAGGCGTGGACGAGGTCGCCGTTCGACTCGGGGTTGGTGGCCATCGGTTGGCCGTTCGAGCCGAGCGTGAAGCCGTCGCCTCGCCCGAGCATCCCGAGGACGTTGTCGAAGGAGTGGTTCTCGAGCATGACCACCACGATGTGGTCGATCTCCGGGATCATGTCGGTGCCGGCCGCCTTGGTCGGGAACGGCCTCGGCCCCGCTGGGAGGCTCGACCCGCTCCCACCGAACGGCCAGGACCCGCACCCTGCAAGGGCAACTCCCGCTCCACCGACCATGGCACCCTGGAGGATCTGCCGCCTGGACAGCCGCCGCTCGGGAAGGTGCCCACCTAGAAGGCGCCCAGGCTTGCTTCGCGATCCCGACCCGCCGGTGGTTACCTGGTAGTTGGATCCCATGACCCGCTCCCCCCTTCACTTCCTGCCGTGCCGATGCTCCCGTTGCAGTACTTCTACGCGGGGCCGCTGCCTTGGAATGGTCCCACCAGTACCACAACTGGCGTTTCTCTCAGCATCAGCTGTGGTCCTCACCACTCTACGTCCTGATATGACCGCGTGCAAGGATGCAGGAAAGCACGGCCACGGGTCCAAAGCTGTCTGGAGCTGTCTGGAGCTGTCTGGAGCCTCAGGCCCTCACCACTGCAGCCGGCGGCGGGATGAGCCCCGGCCCTGCCTGCTCGCACGACGCCTCGAGCGCAGGGTTGGCTGGGGCAGGCAATGTCGGTGGGTGCAAGAAGGCGGGCGGGGAGGCGAGGTCGATGCTGTCGAGCAAGTCCGAGGCGTTCGCGTCGCGGCGAGTGAGAGCGGGCAGGTTCCACTTCGTCTCGACCAGTTTGAGCACCGAGGTGTGGTCGTGGACCACGTGGGAGACGTAGCCCTTCCTCGCGTACGGGGACACGACCCCGAAGGGCACCCTGAACCCATAGCGGTCGAACCCGCCCGGCTGGTCGGGCGGCACCTTGATGGCAGGCGGGATGCCGTCTGGAGCCGGCGCTGCCGGCGGCGGGACGTGATCGTAATAACCACCGTGCTCGTCGTAATTCCATACGACGAGCGTGCTCGGCCACGCGGGGCCGGACATCAAAGCACCCATCACCTTGGCGAGGAAGACATCGCCGTATTGGATATCCTGGGGGTCCTCCTCGGACTCGGTCCCGAAGTTCGGGTCGACGATCGCGAAGGCCGGCAAGTTCCCGCTCGCCGCGTCCGCGTAGAGCTGGTTGATGTGCACCAGGTTCGGCGCAATGTCCTTGCGCCCGAGCAGCGGGAGGAACACGCCTGCCGTGGGCAGGCTCGAGTAGTAGTCGCGCCAAGGGATCCCGTGGCGGTTCAACAAATCGAAGATCGTCCCGGCGGGTGGGAGCCCGGACGGTGTGGTGTCGTCGACCATGCCGATCGAGGTGCCCGCTATCAGGTACCTGCGGTTCGGGAAGGTCTGGCCGAGCACTGAGCAGAAGTAGCGGTCCCCTATTGGGAAGACCTTGGCGAGCCCGTTGGTGAAGGGCATGTCGGGTGGCGTCCAGTAGCCCATGGCGACGGGCCCGCTCTTGGAGACCACGAAGCCTTCGTTGGTCCCGTGGTCGTACTGGACATGGCTCGCGTTCCACGACTGGGAGGGTTTGCCGTGGAGCTGGCAGGGGGTGGGCATGTGGAACGCCCGGACGAGCTGGCCCCGGCCGTTCGGATTGGTAGCCGTAGGCGCACCGTTCGAGCCGAGCGTGAAGCCGTCGCCTCGCCCGAGCATTCCGAGGATGTTGTCGAAGGAGTGGTTCTCGAGCATGACCACCATGATGTGGTCGATCTCCGGGATCGTGTCAGTACCCTCGGGGAGGTGCGGATGGGGCAGCGTCCCCGCTGGCAGAACGTTCCTGGCCCGTGCCGCCGGCTTCGCCAGCCCGGTTCGCCCGCTCGGACCCGAGCTGCAAGCACCCAGGGCAAGCCCCCCGCCAGCGACAGCGCCAGCTTGGAGGAGCGACCGGCGCGAGAGCCTAGGCGGGCCACCCGGCCACGCCCCCGGCCACATCCCTGGACCACCACCAGCAGCCAGAGCCACTAAAGGCTCCTCCTCCCGCTTCACCAACCGCCAGCACCCGCAAATGCCCTCTGGGGCCGACAGCCGTCGATCCGCTCGGCGAACGAGCGCGAACGCAATGTGAAGCCCAAGCCTACCCGCGTCGTGCCCACTTCCAACCTCGCCGGCTACCGGGCCGCTGCTCTAGAGACCTGGCTCGACGATACGGCCCTCCCGCATATAGATGGTGCGGTCGGCCAACCTGGCGATACCGGGGTCGTGGGTCACCATCACGATAGTCACACCGCGCCTCCGAACCCGTTCGAAGAGCTGCAGCACCAGGTCCGCTGCCGCCGGGTCGAGGCTGCCGGTGGGTTCGTCGGCCAGCAGCAGCCTCGGCTCGTTGGCCAGAGCCCGGGCGATCGCAACTCGTTGCCGCTCGCCCCCCGAAAGCTGGGTCGGCAGCCGGTGCTCCCGCCCGGCCAGGTCCACCCGGGCCAGCAACTCCATCGCGCGGTTCCGGCGCTCGTGGCCGCTGCGGTGAGTGCCGAACATGACTGCTTCGACGTTGGCGATGATCGGCTGCCCGGGGATGAGGTTGTGAAGCTGGAAGATGAGCCCGACCTGGTTACGCCGGAAGCTGCTCAGGTCGGGTATCGCGCTGAGGTCGCGCCCTCCGATCCGCACCGTCCCCGAGGTGGGGACGTCCAGAGCGGCGGCAAGGTGCAGCATCGTCGACTTGCCACACCCTGAGGGACCGGTGACAGTGACATACTCGCCTTCGGCGATCCGCAGGTCGACCCGGTCGAGTGCCCGGACGCCGCCCGGGTACACCTTCACCACCGCGTCGAAGTCGACCTCGCAGGGTTGGCTGCCCTCGGCCGCGGCCGGTTCCCCGAGCGCCCTGATGGCCTCGCTCACAGCACCTCACTCATAGCTCAGTGCCTCGAGGGGAGTCAGGCGGGCGGCTCTGATCGCCGGGTACAGTCCGCCGATGATGGTCATGGCCACGGCCGTCAGCAGGGCCCGGGCGAAAGCTGCGGAGGTGAAGTCGGCATGGAGCACCCCGCTCAGCGTCGGAAGGCGTTCGAGGATGGCCAACACCCCGAAGGACAGGCATACGCCGACCGCGGCGCCGATCAGCGCCAGCACGAGGCTCTCACCGAGCAGCAGGCCGACCGTCCGGCGCCTGGTCCAACCGACCGCCCGCAGCAGGCCGAGCTCACGGGTGCGCTCGAACAAAGACAGGAGCATGGTATTGCCGACGATAACCGCCCCTATGAGGACTGCCAGGATCGTGCTGCCGTTGACCGCCGCCTGGAGGAAGACCAGGTTGCGGTCGGCCCTGCCGAACTGTGAGGCGGTTCGGATGCTCGTGAGCTCGGGCAGGCGAAAATCGATGCGTCGAGCGACGGTGGTGACCGGCACCCCCGGGGCCACCTTCAAGAAGGCCAGGGTGACCATGCCCGGCACCCGGTTGTACGCCTGCAGGGCAACGAGGGGGAACATTGCCCCGGCATCACCGAAGGCATTGCCCGTCGAGTAGATGCCGGTGACGTCGTAGACGGTGCCGTTGGTGTGGAACCGGTCGCCGACATGCAGGCCGAAGGTCGAGGCCGCCCGCCAGCCCATCATGACCTGGTTGGTGGCATCGGCCGCGTAGGGGCGGCCCGCGACGACGGTGACCCCGAAGGGAGCGAGGTCCTGGGGGGCGATGCCGATCTCGATGAACAGGGGGACGCTGGCGCTTACCTTCTCGGTCTCGACCAACACCCCGACAGCGCTGGACACGCCTGGCACCGCGCGGATCCGAGCGAGCTCGGTCTCGTCGATGCTGCTGCTCAGGATGTCCGACACGCCTTTTTGAGCGACGGTAAGGTCCGCCTTCCCGATGGATATCACCGCTGCCGCCGACTGCTCCAGCCCGCTGCTCGTGACCTGCAGGCTGACGACGGTCATGACAGCGAAGGCTACGGCCATGGTCAACCCCGCTGCCCGGACCTTCTTCGACCACAGCCCACGCAACATGTAAGCGAGGAAGCTCATGGCTCCAACCTTCCGATAGCACTGGCTCGGTCCATATGCACCCATGGAAGCCGACGACGGACGCCGCGCCGACGACGCCGCCAATACCAACGTTACCGCCGGTGCCGACGATCCCGCTCCCAGTCACCAGGTATAGCCGCTGAGCCTCTTATGTCGAGAGCTGGGTTGACCGGCTGTGACGTGCGCTGCGCGTCTAAGCTTTCACCTGCGGGCAGTCCCCGGCCGGGCACCGATCGCGCGATCCAGCCTGCCCCGAGCAGCCCGCAGCGCTTGCCGGCACTCCAAGCCGGCACTGGAGGGAGGGGCAGGGGAACGTGGCCAGGCGCCCGACGACCACCTATGGCACACCGGCCAATACGGTCTTCGGTACGGCCGGCGGTCTGGACGCGCCCCCCGCATTCGGGCCGCCTCCGCTCTGGCCGTCGTGGCAGGCCCCGATCCTCGCCTACGACAACCCTTACATGGCAGTGCGCCGGCTACATCGCGGAATCCGGCTCGCCCGTGCGGGGGCGAGGACCGTGGCTGGCGCCCCTGCTCTCCTCGCCGCGCCACTGGCGGCTCTCGTGGGCACCGCTGCACTATGCGCCGGGGGAGCCGCTCTCCTGCGACTGCTCGAGGCAGCTCGCATGGGCAGCGCCCTCGGCATTGCCGCAGGCGCGTTCATCGTTCTCGCAGTCCTCGCCGCGGCAGGGTTCCTCTGGAACCTCGCACGCGCGATCGTTGCGGCTCATTGCATCGCCGGCCTTCGCGGACCGCCCCCTCCGCTCTCCCGATCTGCCTTCTGCGCACTTCGCCGGGCGCGCTCTGTCGCGTCGTTCAGCGCCACGAACCTCGTCTGGGGATCGCTCATGCGCGTTCTCGACGGCCCGGGCCTGCTCGGGATGCTCGGCCGCGTCCTAACCCGCAGGCTGGGGATGTCCTGGTCTGCGATGTCGGTCCTCGCCGTGCCTGTCGTCGTTTCGGAACAGGGGAACGTGAAGCGCGGCATCGAACGTGCTGCCGCTTACGTGCGCTCGAGCTTCGGCCCCGGGCTGAGCGCGAGCGGACAGTTCGGCACCGTCGCGTCCATTGCGCTCCTCCTGGCTATGCCCATGGCAGCCATGCTCTTCGCCCTCACGGCAAGCATCACGCTGACCGCCGGCTTCCTCGTAGCCCTGCTGGCCAGCCTCTCCGCCGCACGTTCGTTGTGCGCGGCGGTTTTCTCTGCATCGATGTACGCCTATGCCACGACGGGCGTGGCATCCTCGGGCCTCACCGCCGACGACCTTGCGGCGGGTTTCCGGCCTCGCCGCACCGTGAGCACAGCACGAGCAGGGATCACAGCGTCCGCCGGCAGCTTCGGCGCTTGGAGGTCCAGCCGGTAGGCATAGGAGGTCCAGCCCGTAGGCATAAGCTGGCCCTATCAGCACAACACCCGTCACAAACGGAACTGGCGCAGGCGGACTCGGCGCAGACGGACTTGGCGCTCCGGCATCTGCGACGCGGATGCCAGGCCCGAGCCTCAAACCTGCCTTGGTGGTCGTCGGGATCTGTGCCGGCCTGCTCGTCGCAGGGAGCATCGCAATGGATGTGACGAGCGGAGCTCCGCCGACGTCGGTCGTCCCGCCGGTACGCACCGCGCGGGGATCTCCCATCGCCGCAGAGGCGGGCAAGCCGCTCATGGCTCGGGTCATCGCTGGAGGTGAACCCCCTGTGAACATCGTCGACGCGATCGTCGTCCCGCGCGGGGCGCTCGTGACCGGCAGCGTGGACAATGGCAGCGGCGTCGGGCTCTACGACCGCTCGCTCGACCTCGAGGTGGCTGCTACAGAGGCACAGGTGATCGCCTTCTACCGCGCCGAGCTCCCAGCCGAGGGATGGAGGGTCGAGGACCATGGCCCGGCTCCGCGCTCACCTGGTGCATACGAGATGCTCGCCACCAAGGCGGGCGCCGACGGCTACTACTGGGACCTAGCCGTCACCGTGATGCCCACGACGTTCGCGCGTACAGGCACGGGCACGGCTACTGCTACTACTGGCAGAACCGCCTCGCCGGCGACGGCAGGCGGGTCATCGCCGGTGACGGCGCCGAGCGTACCGGCGAGCGCGGCTGCGCTCCCCTCTCGGGCTCCAACAGCAACGCCAGGCGTGCTCACCCCGTTCTCTCTCGAGATGTACGCCGTTTCGAGCGGCGAGTAGCCGGGGGCGATTGCCGCGTCGTCCTCGGATCGCAGCATCCAGGCCCAGGCGAAAAGGTCGAGCGGGTAGAGGAGGTAACCGACCCTCGTGGCCGGCGCCAACATGATGGCAGCCAGCGCCACCCACCCCACGAAGCGAGCAGCGTCGGCCGGGGTGCGCGGCGTGTGCCGCACCAGGGCCCTCAGGACGACCGCGCCAGCTATCGCCGCTACCGCCAGGGTATAAGGCTTGTGCAGGCTCGGGAAAGCGCTCACGATCAGATGTCCAGGAAGGGCGCTCCCCGCAGGCGAGTGGATCCCGGTCAGCCCCAGGGGGAAGCGGACGACGTTGTCGAAGAACGCCAAGGGGTTGCGGAGCACGACCGGGAGCACGGCCGGGAGCACGACCGCTCCCAGGCCCAAGGCCAGGCGGGCCGGTGCCCTGCGCCCGCGCTCGTCGCGAACCACCAGCAGGCAGATGGCGGCAAGAGGCCACGCGGTGAACTTGAGGGAGGCCGCCGCCCCGAGCGCCAGACCCGCCCCGAGCGGCCGGCGCCTCTGCAGCAGGACCAGACCGAGCAGCATGAGCGCCACCACAGGTAGATCGTCGCCACCCGTGGCGAGCGGCAGAGCCGCCGTGGGCAGGACGGTCATCACCTGCAGGCCCAGCACGCGGGGACCCGACGGGCCTCGGCACATCGCGAGCGCCGCGATCACCACCAAGATGGTGATCAGGCTGAACACCACTCGGGCATCTGTGAGGCGAGCGGGGGCATCCGTTCCGCTCGGAAGGCCGAACACCGCCATGCCAGGCAGGTAGGGGAAGAAGGCGTCGGCCGCAGGCTGCCCGGGTGGCACGACCGCCGCTTTCTTGCTGCCGACCTGCTGGTAGAGGCCGGCGCCGTGTAGAACTCGCTTGCCGGCCTGCTCCACGACGAGCACCTCCGGCTGCGCGTGGCTCGTCCCCCCGGATCCCGCCTGCCACAGCACCTCCAGGGAGAGCGGCATCAGTGTCGCGCCGCAGAGGACGAGGACGAATATCCCGATGCGTGCCCCGGTCCAGTGGCCGGAGCCGCCGTTCGATCCGGCGCTGTCGGGCGCGCGAGCCGGAAGCATCCCGTCAGATGGCTCCCCCGCCACGAGCTCGTCCCCTGTTGCAGGTATGCCAGCCGTCATGCGCCGGTGCCTGCGATGAGCGAGCCACGCCGAGGCTACCGCTCCAGCCACGTAGGGACCTACCGCGAGCTGTCCCCACTGCTGGTAGAGGGGGATGGACGAAACGAGAGAAGTCGCACCGGCGAACAGCGCCGAGGCGGCATAGAGAACTGCATCGCGCTCTTCGGGGCTCCAAGAGGAGATCCGCCGGGCCCCTCGGCGCAAGGCGCTCACCAGCATGTCGGCAATGCTACCTGCCCCCCTCGCCTCCGAGCGTGCAGCCTCGGGCGTTGTGTGCCTCCGTCCGGTGCTCAGATGCCGCCGCTCGGCATCGCCATGGCTCCGCCGTCCACCACGAGCACGTGGCCGGTAATCCATGCCGCCGCGTCGGAAGACAAGAAGAGCGCGGCCCCGGCTATGTCCTCGGGCTCGCCTATTCGCCTGAGAGGGAGGCGCTTGGCCACCATCTCCTCTGCCGGCTCCCACAGCGCCCTCGCGAAGTCGGTGCGCACGAGGCCCGGCGCGAGCGCGTTCACCCGCACCTGCGGGCCGAGCTCGTAGGCGAGCTGGCGGGTTATGTGGATGACCGCTGCCTTGGTGACGTTGTACCAGCCGATGCCCGGTTCGACCGACATGCCCCCCACGGAGGCGATGTTCAGCACCGACCCGCCGGAGCGCTCCATTGCCGCCCGCCAGGCGAGCTGGGTCCACACGAGGATCGCCTGCTGGTTCACCTGGACGGTCTTGGCAACCCTGCTCTCGTCGATGTCGATCATCCGCCCGAAGTAGGGATTGGTCGCGGCGTTGTTCACGAGGATGTCGAGGCCCCCGAAGCGATCCATCGTGGCCGCTACGCAGCTTTGCGCGCCGATCGGGTCCCCCGCGTTGGCCGGGTGCCAGGCCACCTCGCCCCCGAGCGCGGAGATCTCGTCGGCCGCCTCCGCCAGAGCGTCCGCCTTGCGCGAGGAGATCATCACCCTTGCCCCCGCTCCGGCGAAACGAGCAGCTATTGCCCGCCCGATCCCCTTCGATCCGCCCGTGACGAGCGCCACCTTGCCGTCGAGCCGCAGTTCCACCGTGCCAACCCTACCGGCATGCTCCCCGCCGTAGCATCTTTCCCGTGAACCGCCTAGCTTCGGAACCGAGCCCGTACCTCCGCCAGCACGCCGCCAACCCGGTCGACTGGTACCCCTGGGGCCCCGAGGCGCTCGCTCGAGCCTCGGAGCTCGACCTGCCTATTTTCCTCTCCATCGGGTATGCGTCGTGCCACTGGTGCCACGTCATGGCTCACGAGTCCTTCGAGGACACCGACATCGCCGCGTATCTGAACGAGCACTTCGTCTCGGTGAAGGTGGATCGCGAGGAGCGACCTGACATCGACTCGATATACATGGACGCGGTGCAGGCCATGGCCGGTCGCGGGGGGTGGCCCATGACCGTCTTCCTCACCCCCGATACCCGCCCGTTCTTCGGCGGCACGTACTTCCCCCCGGAGGACCGCCACGGGCTCCCTGGGTTCGGCCGGCTGCTTCGGGCAGTGCACGAGGCATGGCGAGACCGGCGCGAGGAGCTGGAGCGCCAGGCCGGTGCGTTGGCCGAGGCGATCGAGGCTGCCGGCTCCCCCGGTCGAACCGGGCCGCGACAGGGGGCGCGTTCTCCCTACAGTGGCACCTCTCCCGGGGGACACGAGCTCCTGCACCGAGCCGTAGGTGAGCTGTCCCGGCGCTTCGACGAAGTCGATGCGGGGTTCTCGCCGGCACCGAAGTTCCCCAACCCCCAGCTGGTGGAGATCTGCCTGATCCACCACAGGCTCTCGGGCGGGAAGCGGGCGCTCGACATGGCTTCGCGCACTCTCGCCGCGATGGCCGCCGGCGGCATCTACGACCACCTCGGCGGCGGCTTCGCCCGCTACTCGACCGACGCTACATGGAGCGTTCCCCACTTCGAGAAGATGCTCTACGACCAGGCCGGCCTCCTGCGCTGCTACCTCCACGCCTGGCAGTCCACAGGCGAGCGACGCTGGCTCCAGGTGGTCGAGGAGACCGCGGCCTACGTGCTCCAGGACCTCGCGCTCGACGGGGGCGGGCTCGCGTCCTCCGAGGACGCCGACAGCGAGGGGGAGGAAGGTCGCTTCTACCTCTGGGAGCGCTCGGAGCTCGAGCAGCTCCTCCCTCCGGACCTCGCGAGGGCGGCGATCGAGTGGTACGGGCTCGGAGGCCCGCCGAACTTCGAGGGGAGCAGGTACGTCCTCCGCCGGCCTCCGGGAGCCCCCATCGAGCGGCCGGAAGCTGTCGAGCAGGCGAGGGTGCACCTCGCGAGGGCGCGGGCACAGCGCACCCGTCCGGCCCGTGACAACAAGGTCGTGACGGAGTGGAACGCAATGTTCTGCTCCGCCCTGGCGGAGGCGGCCTGGGCCACAGCCAATCCCACCTGGGAGAGCCGCGCGATCGCGATCGCTGACATGCTCTTGCGCGATCTGCGCAGGCCCACTGACGGCAGGTGGCTCCGCTCCTGGTGCGACGGCGTGCCCGGCCCTCTCGCCTGCGCCGCCGACTACGCCTGGCTCGTCGACGCCTTCACCCGCCTGGCCGAGCTGACCGGAAAGGCCCACTTCGCCGAGGAAGCCCGCAGCGCGGCACGAGAGCTCCTGCGCCTCTTCTACGAGCCGGGCTCCGTGCTCCACATGACCGGCAACGATGCCGAAGCGCTCTTTGCGCGACCGGCGGACGCGCACGACGGCGCAACCCCTTCGGCTACCTCGGTGGCGGCCTGCGCCCTTGTGCGCCTCGGAGCTCTCTCGTGCGACCAGAGGATGACGGATGCCGCCGAGGAGCTCATCCACGCCGCGCTGGCGCTCACGCCCGGCAATCCCCTGCCGGTCGCCGGGGTGCTGCCCGCAGCGGTGCTCGCCGACGATCTGGTGGAGGTCGTGGTGGCCGGAAGGCGTCCCGACCTCTTGGACGCCCTGCGTCCTCGCTTCGAGCCGGCGGCAGTTATGGCTTGGGGAGATCCCGCCGCTTGGCCTCTCTTCGACGGGCGTGAGGAGGGTTATGCCTACGTCTGCCGGCACATGACATGCCGCGCTCCGTCGGCAACGGTGGAGGAGCTTCTCGGGGCTCTGAGCGAGGAGAGCGCTGCTGCTGCCCGCTCGCACGCTCGCAATACGGAGAGACCGGCCTTGCATCCACCCACCGGGGGCGGCGACTCTGCCATCATTGATCCGTGGCCATGAGCGAGTCCGTGAGCACCGAGACGAGCGCGCCTGCTGGCGCGCCTGCTGCCTCGCCGATCTCCAAGCGCGACGCACGCCGCCAGGTTCGGCGGGTCATGAGAAGCGAGGCCCAGCCCGGGACCGTGCGCTTGCTCGTGCTGGCCGCAGGGCCAGACGACTACGCAGGAGTCGACCTGGACACGGGCGTCTTGCGCAGGATACGCCTCAGCGCTCCTGATGGATCTCTCTTCGCGGGCCTCTCCGCCTCGGCGTTCGACGTGATAGAGGCCAGGCCGGCGGTCGACCCCGAGCAGGACGACTTGGCACAACCGGAAGCCATAACCGTAGAGGCCGAGCCCGTCGTCATAGGAGCCTTCCGAGGCCGCAAGGCGCGCCGAGCGATCGACAAGATCGTCTCCCCGGGCGGAGGAGATCTGCTCGGGTTCCCGGGCAACTCGGCTCCGTATTGGGAGTTCCGAGGAATGCAGCCTTCCCTGGCCCTGGTCGCCCCGACTGCCGGTCCGGTCCTCTTCCGACGCCGGGGCGACGGCGCCGTATGGGCCCGCTTCGGCTGGTCTCGCTCGGACAACTGGCTCCCGGTAGAAGACTCCCACGCCTGTCGCATCCTCGACGCTTCGCGCCGGTCCCGCCTGGCCGGAAACGCACTTGCGGAAGCACTCGGCTTCCGACCCCGCTACCTCGTCGCGGCCGTGAGCAGGTCGCGGGGGGGCTACTGCTACAAGACGGTGTCGGCGCTGCTTCCCCGACCCTGAGCGAGGCGCCGAGCACGCCGGTGGCTGACAGAAGCGCCAACCGCCGCGCCAACCGATGCGCCAGGCGGTCCGCCAGCCGATGCGCCAACCCGGGAAGTGGAGATCAGACGCGGAAGCCCTTGGCGCGGCCCGCGGCCAGTGCCCCCGAAGCCAGATCCTCGGCCATAGCCCAACCGAACGCGACGAGCCTGTCGCCGCGGGATATATCGACCCCAGCGAACATGGCAGCAAGCTCCGGGCTGCCCGGCTCGACCTTCGGGCCATCGAAGTCCACCCCTCCGGCCTCCGAGTTGTTGCCGGAGACGATGAAGGTCCGGTCGTCTATCCGCCCCTCGGCGCCGAAGCGCTTGGCCAGGCGCCTGCCCCACGCCCGCTCCTCTCCGCTCGCCTTGTGCCCCGGGAGAGGTACGACATCGGAAAGCCCGTTGAACACCGCGTACCCTCGCGAGGACATGAGCCGCGTTCCGACCAGCACGTCCTCGTCCGGGAAAGCGAGCAACGCACGCCGGTACTGGTCAGCCATCGTCGCGCGCAGGGCCTGCTCGGCCTTGGAGGTGCGATCGACCGCCGCCACGCCGATCAGCAGCGAAGGCGTCCCGCCGATCCTCTCCAGCGTCGAGAACGAGTAGCCGCGGAGCTTCGTCCCCTCGCGGACCTCGGTAACGAGAACCCATTCTTCCCGCTGCTTGGACAGGAAGCCGATGTCGAACGCCGGCTCGTGCTCGGCGCAGAGGTCTGCCAGCACCTCCAGCTCCCCGTCGCTCAATCCCGTGCAATCCTTCGTATCGACATCAAAGGGCATGGCCAGCTCCGTGCTCGTGGTCTCGATGATGCTCGTAGGACCCCCGCTGCGCCGAAGAGCGCGCGAGGACCACGTACCAGGATACGGGATCGCGCGGGGTGTGACCTACTCGCGCGCTCGAAAGCCCATCCGGGCGTCCTCGAAAGCCGACCCTAGGCGATGGCATTTGCTCCGAGAAGCGCCCGCAGCTCGCCGACCAGGCCGCGGCGGCTGTCCACCCTGAAGACGTCCGGCAGCCGCAGCGTGGTGTCGCCTACGTGCAGCAGCACCGGCTCGTTCCCCGGATGCTCGACGAAGAGCTGCTTGAGCTCGTCCACCACCGCATCCGTCAGCTTGCCCAGCGGGAGCCTCACGCGAAGCTCGGAGTGCTCTGCGACCTGGAGCTGCGGGCGTGATACATCCATGCAGACGATCTTCACCTGCTCGTCGCGGGCGTCTATTCGACCCCTCAGCACTACCACGACGTCGTCTTCGAGGATCGAGCCGACCTCCTGCATCACCTTGGGGAACACGAAGACCTCGATCGAGGCGCGCAGATCCTCGAGCACGAAGGTCGCCATCAGCTCGCCACGCTTCGTGTAGCGGCGTGTCAACCCGGTTATCACACCGCCAATGGTGACAACCCTTCCCTCACGCGGGCCGTCGGGAGCAACGGGCGTTCCCCCCTCGTCCCTCTGGTCGGCCTCCTTCACGTCGGCAATCGACATCTCCACCAGGCGGTCCAGCGCCGCCTCGATCCCCTTCAGCGGGTGGTCGCTCACGTAGAGGCCAAGCATCTCCTTCTCCGACGCAAGGAGCTGGTGCTTGGGAAGCTCCGTGTCGGGTATCGGAACCCGCGTGTCGTCGAAGGAGGTACCCGGGGAGCTCTCGTCTTCGAGGAGGGAGAACAGCGTGGATATCCCCGCCGCCTCCTCCCGCCTGCGGGCGAGCGAGCGGTCGACGATCTCCTCGAACACCATGCAGAGGCCCTGCCGGGTATGACCCATCGAGTCGAAAGCGCCCGCCTTCACCAGCGACTCCACGCTCCGCTTGTTCAGCACGACAGGGTCGACTCGCCTCGCGAAGTCGTAGAAGTCGGCGAAGGGGCCACCCGAGGTGCGCTCCGCAACTATGCGCTCGACCAGCGACTCGCCCACGTTGCGCACTGCCGCCAGGCCGAAGACGATTCCACGCCGCCCGCCGTCGAGCTCCACCGGCATGAAGCCCGCAGTCGACGTGTTCACGTCGGGGACCATGACCTCTATCCCCAGAGCCCGACACTCTCCCAGGTAGACGGCAGTCTTGTCCTTGTCGTCCTTCACCGAGGTGAGAAGCGCAGCGAGGTACTCGACCGGGAAATGCGCTTTCAGCCACGCCGTCTGGTAGGCGACCAGCCCGTAGCCATAGGAATGGGACTTGTTGAAGGCGTAGTCGGCAAACGGCTCGATGATGTCGAACAGCTTCGTCCCGAGCTCCTCGCCGTAGCCCTCCTTGGCGCATCCGGCGACGAACTTGGTCCTCTCGGCCGCGAGCAGGGAGCGGATCTTCTTGCCGCAGGCCTTCCGAAGGTTGTCTGCCTCCTCCAGGGTGTAGCCGGCGAAGCGCTGGGCAACACGCATGACCGACTCCTGGTAGATCATGAGCCCGTAGGTATCCGCGAGGATCGGCTCCATGTCCGGGTGCAGGTAGCTGACTGCCTGCCGGCCGTTCTTGCGGTCCGCGTAGTCGCGGTGCATGTTCGCGGCCATGGGTCCCGGGCGATAGAGGGCCACCAAGGCCGCCACGTCGTCGAAGCACGTGGGTGCGAGCGAGCGCATCAGCGATCTCATCGGGCCGCCTTCGAGCTGGAACACCCCGATGGAGTCACCCCGGCGCAGCATCGCGAAGGTCTCCTCATCGTCGAGGGGGATAGCGTCGATGTCGGGACGGTCGCCTCCGGTGGCCTCGATCAAGTCGAGCGCGCGCTCGATGACCGACAGGTTCCGGAGCCCGAGGAAGTCCATCTTCAAGAGGCCGAGGGCCTCCACTCCGTGCATCTCGTACTGGGTCACCACCGGCGCGTCGGCGGGGTCCCCACCCGCCTCGGGCTTGCGCTGGACCGGCAGGTACTCCGTAAGCGGCTCCTTCGTGATCACTACCGCAGCCGCGTGTATCCCGTCCTGGCGGCGCAGGCCCTCCAGGCCCTTCGCCACGTCCAAGACTCGCTTCGCGTCCGGGTCGGTGTCGTACATCTCGCGCAGTCCCACCGCGGCCACATAGCCGTCCTCGTGACCCTCGACCTGCTCCATGCAAGCCCTGAGCGGGGTGTCCCTTCCCATCACGAGAGGAGGCATCGCCTTCGCTATGCGGTCTCCCACCGAGTAGGGCAAGCCGAGCACGCGTGCTGCGTCGCGAACCGCGGCACGTGCCTTGATCGTGGAGAAGGTCACGATCTGCGCGACGTGGTCGCTCCCGTAGCGCTCCGCAGCGTAAGCGATCATGTCGGAGCGGAAGCGCTCGTCGAAGTCCATGTCTATGTCGGGCATCTGCTTGCGCCCGGGGTTCAAGAAGCGCTCGAAGAGCAGGTCGTAGCGGATCGGGTCGAGATCCACGATCCCGAGGCAGTACGCGACGCAGCAGCCCGCGGCCGACCCCCGGCCCGGGCCGACCCGGATGCCTTTCCTCCTCGCGTACGCGATCAGGTCCCAGACCACGAGGAAATAGGAGGCGAAGCCCATCTCCGAGATGACCCTGAGCTCGTAGTCCAGGCGCTCCGCCACGGGAGCCGGCAGTGGCCAGCCGTAGCGCCTGGCGGCCCCGTCCATCGTGAGCTCGCGCAGGTACGCCTCTGAGCGCTCCGCATAGCCGGTGCCGGGCACCCCTTCGGGGAGCGGGAACTCCGGGAGAGCGTCGAGGCCGAGCTGAAGCTCGACCTGGGCGCGCTCGGCGACGAGCAGCGTGTTGTCACAGGCCTCGGGGAGCTCCGCGAAGAGCGTTCGCATCTCTGCAGCGCTCTTCAGATAGTGCTCCTCGGAGTCGAACTTGAACCGCTTCGGGTCGTCGATGGTGGCACCCGTCTGCACACAGAGCAGGGCGTCGTGGGCCACCGAGTCCGACCGGTGCGTGTAGTGGGAGTCGTTGGTCGCGAGCAGCGGCGCGCCGATCCTCGCCGCGAGCGCCACGAGCGCCGGGTTCGTTCGCCTCTGCTCGGGGAGGCCGTGGTCCTGGAGCTCCACGAAGGTGCTCTCCCTGCCGAAGATGTCCTGCAGGCGCGCGGCCAGCCGGGTCGCTCGCTCTTCGTCGCCCGCTAGCAGCGCCTGCAGCACGACGCCGCCCAGGCAGCCCGTGGTCACCACGAGGCCCCGGTGGTAGCGCTCGAGGAGCTCCCAGTCCACGCGGGGCTTGTAGTAGTAACCCTCGAGGTAGGCGGCGGAAGAGAGCTTGATCAGGTTCCTATAGCCTTCGTTGCTCTCCGCGAGAAGGGTCAGGTGGTAATAGAGCTTCTCCCCGCCGCCAGTGTCGCCTCCGGTGTCGTCGAGGCGGCCCCTCCGCACCGGCCTCTCGGCACGCGACTCTGCGGCCATGTAGGCCTCGGTCCCGATGACCGGCACCAGGCCCTGCTCACGGCAGGCTTGGTAGAAGTCGAGAACGCCGTACATGTTGCCGTGGTCGGTGATGCCGAGCGCCGGCTGACCATCTGCCTTCGCCGCCGCGACGAGATCGCCCACCCGGGCCGCGCCGTCGAGCATCGAGTACTCGGTATGCGTGTGCAAATGCGCAAAGGACCCCCTATCAGGCACTCACCTCGCTCCTCCCCATCTCCGGCTGGCATTTCCGGCTGGCCGAATTACACGACTGTGGTTCGAGACTATAGCGTCGCAGGCGCTCTCACAGGTACGTTCCCGGACGGCTGGGCGGGCCATCCCTCTCGCCGACCATCCCCGGCGGGAGCCCCCGCTGGCGCATCTGGTCGAGCTGTGCACGAGCCGCCATCTGCTGGGCCAGGAGGCTCGCCTGTATGCCGTGGAAGAGGCCCTCGAGCCAGCCCACCAACTGGGCCTGTGCTATGCGCAGCTCGGCCTCGGAAGGGGCGTCGGTCCCGAAGGGGAACGTCATGCGCCCTAGCTCGGCCGCGAGGTCGGGGCTGAGCGAGCCCGCCAGCTCGCTCACCGACAGCTCGTATATCTCCCGCAGTCGTGAGCGGCTCGCCTCGTCGAGCGGGGCGCTTCGCACCTCGTCGAGCAACTGGCGCACCATCGAGCCGATTCGCATGACCTTGGCCGGCTGCTCCACGAGCTCCGCCGCCTCGGACTCCTCTTCCGAGCTCTCCTTGGTAGAGCCCGGCTCTGACGCGCCCGCCTGTGCGCCGGTAGCGCCGGTAGCGCCGGGAGCGCCGCCGACGTGGGCAACCTTGTCGCCGGGGTCGATCAGCTCCACCTCCACGTGCTCGGAGGCATCCGACTTGGTGGCGGCATCCTCGGTGGTGCCCGGTTCGTGGGGTCGCTCGCTCATGGCTCGCATCTTTGCAAACAGCCCCGGCCCAGTCGAGCCCCGGGTGGGTGCCGAGCGGACGATGCCGCCGAGGATGGCTTCAATCCCCGCCGAACGCGAGCAGGGGAACGAGCATCTCAGCCGAGGTGAGAGAGCCGTGGCGACCCTTCAGGAGGAGCTCCCCCGTGTCCGCAGGGTCGGCGAAGGCCACCGCTGAGCGTGCCGCGATGGCCACGTCTCCCAACCTCTCTGCCCAGGCGCTTCGCAGCTCACCACCCAGCCAACCCTCGTCCACGATCTGCCGGCGTGAGCGCACCCAGGCGTCCTTCCCGTAGCGCTCCTCGGCGGCAGCGAGGAGGTCCGCCTCCGCTCCCGGCTTGGCATGCAGCCAGCGGAACCTTCCCTCTCCCGACACGAGCCGCACCGAGCGCATCAGCTCCCCGTCAGGAACAATGGCCTGATCGGGCACTTCCACCTGGCCATGGTCGGCTACGACCACCAGGGCGGCTCCGGTGGGCAACGCCTCCACCAGGTCGCCCACGAGCCTGTCGGCGGCCACCAGCTCCGCGTCGTAGTGCTCTCCGAGGCCGTGCTCGTGCGCGACCTTGTCAACGCCGTCGTAATAGGCGTACACGAACGGCTCCCCCGAGCGCAGCAGCCTCCGGACCTCCACCACCAGGCTCGACGGGACCCGCCACCCTCTCATGGTGGATCCGGCCAGGTGGGCCGCGCTGAAGCCGGTGGTGACGAACTCCGACCTCGTCACAACCGGGACACCCTGCGCTCCAAAGGCGGGCGCCGGCTGGAACGCTCTCGGCCGCACGTCGCGGCGTGCATCCCGAGTGCCCGACAGCCAGCGCAGCACGTTCAACACTTCCGAGCGGCGATCGCCCGGCGCACCCAGCTCGAGGTGAAGCCGGTAGCCGAGCACCCCGTGATCGGCTGGCGCCAGGCCGGTCGATATTGACGTCAGCGCCGTAGCGGTGGTGCTCGGCACCACCGAGGTGACCGGCCCACCCGCGCCCGTGGAGAGCACCGGCGCGAGCGCGCGCCTCTCTGCCAGCTGCTCCCAGCCGAGACCGTCGAGCACGAGCAGCACTACCTGGTTGGCCCCGATCACGGGATCCGGCAGCCAGCCAGGGCACTCGGGATCGCCACGGCCCATTATCGCCGGCACGACCGACGAGATGCACGCTCCGCCGTATTCGGGCAGGAGTGGCTCGCCCTCCGCCGGCACGAGCGCATGCACCTGAGTTTGCCCTGGATTGCCTGGACGCCTCATCAGAGGACATTAGAGCATGTGCGGAGGCGTGTCGTGCCGGGAGGCGGGTCGTGCCGGGAGGCGGGTCGTGCCGGGACGCGTGCCGACCTGGTGCGCGTGCCGACCTGGTGCTCCTCGGGTGCATATAGCATCGAACCGTGAAGGTATCCACGCGGGGTGACTACGCGAGCAGGGCCCTCCTGTCGCTCGCCCTGCACGGCGACGAGGACGGCCCCACCTCCGTGCGCGACATCGCGGAGCGCACCGGCCTCCCGCAGCCCTACCTGGAGCAGATACTGCTCGCGCTGAAGGGAGCCGGCCTGGTGCGCTCGAAGCGCGGCGTGGGGGGGGGCTACGTCCTCACCCGCCCCCCGAAGGAGATTACGCTCGGGCAGATCGTGAGCGCCGTAGACGGCCCGATAGCTGCCGGGGACTTCGGTCGCCCTCACGAAAACGGCGCTTGCGAGCACGAGGGGCAGTGCATCTTGCTGGCCGTTTGGGCAGACGTAGGAGAGCACATCCGCTCTCACCTCGACTCGTTCACGCTGGCAGACATGGTCGACCAGGCCCGCGGGGGCGCCTCCTCGGGGAGGCCGCTCACCTGAGCAGCTGGTGCTCAGGCAGAGCCGAGGGGAGCAGGTCCACCGTCGTTCCACGAGAGGATGGCCGGAGCCTCCCTCTCCCAGCCGAGGACGCTCAACGTGGCGGGCTGGAGGACGAGGTGAGCTCCGGCACTCGCAGGCATGGCGACCCAGCGCGCAGCCAGCACGCGCAGCAGGTGCGCGTGGGCTACGACCAGCACGTCGCCGAGCGTAGCCCTCACCCTCGCGACGACTCGGTCAGCTCGCTCGGCGACGCCGTCGATGCTCTCGCCGCCGGGCACACCGTCTCGCCAGATGCTCCATCCCGGCCTCTCGGCGCGTATCTCCATGGTCGTCAATCCCTCGTAGCGGCCGTAGTCCCACTCCCACAGGTCCTCGCACACCTCGGCGCGGGCGCCGAAGCCGGCAGCGGCGCAGGTCTCGATGGCGCGCTTCGCGGGGCTGACGAGGACAGCTGAGAAGGGGTGACCAGCCAGGCGCTTCCCCAGACGCATCGCCTGCTCGATCCCAGAGGGCTCGAGCGCAACGTCACTCCTGCCCGTGTGGCGGCCAGCGAGGCTCCATGCCGTGTCGCCGTGGCGGGCTGCCACCAACCGGGCGGCGGCTTGCGGTCCGACGCTCTCCTTGTACAACACGCTGCCATCCGACCACCAGAGCCTCTCTACGCGCAAGCCGCTCTGTCCGGAATGCCAGGGGCCCGCTCCTTGTTGCAACGAGTGACGGGCCAAGCGGGGCGCGCAAGCCATACGTGCAATGCGTCAGGCACTTCACGAAGGACGAGAGGCTCATCTGGACACCCGTCGAGCGACGACCGTTCCCACCACGAGCCGGCCGACCACAAGCCGGAGCACCACAAGCCGGAGCACCACAAGCCGGCCAACCAGACGAGGAGCACATGAGCACTAGCAAGGAGCCGAGCATCCCGGACTCGATCAGGCTGTTCCTCGACGATCTGGGCCGCTACCCGTTGCCCGGACCCGAGGAGCAGGTGGCCTTGGCCAAGCGCGTCGCTGCTGGGGATGCAGAGGCAAAGCGCGAGATGGTGGCAGCCAACCTCCGTCTCGTCGTCCACTGGGCCCGCAGGTACCAGGACAGGGGCGTCGACTTCGCCGACCTGGTGCAGGAGGGCACATTCGGGTTGATGCGAGCGGTCGAGAAGTTCGACTGGAGGCGAGGCTTTCGCTTCTCCACCTACGCGACGTGGTGGATCCGCCAGGCGCTCCAGCGTGCCGTCCAGCAGCACGGCTCGACGATCCGCGTGCCGATGGAGGTCGCAGAGAGCGCATCGAAGGTGGACCGTGCCGCGTGGGAGCTCACCTCCGAGGTGCGCCGCCACCCGAGCGATGACGAGATCGCCGAAGCCAGCGGCATAGACACGGGTACACTCCGCGGGCTTCGCGGTATCGCCCGCGTGGTAGCCAGCCTCGACCAGCCCGCCACGTCGGACAGTGCCACCACCTTCGGCGAGCTCGTCGCCCAGGCCGAGGACGACTTCGTGGACGGTGTCGAGAGCCGCATGGTCATCGATGCACTCCGCCATGCCGTAGAAGATCTCGACCCCCTGGAGCGTGACGTCATCCGAGCGCGCTTCGGCCTCGCGGGTCAGTTGCCTGCTTCGCTACAGACCACCGCGACAATGCTCGGTATCGGCGTTCGCAAGGCGCGCCAGGCCGAGGCAGACGCCCTCCGAAGGCTCGCATCCCTGCCGAGCCTGCAAGCTGCCCATCGCGCCGCCTGAGCTCAGAGGCCCTGCCACTCGCTCCAGATGCCTGCCCGCCCTGCCCGCCCTGCCCGCCGGGGCGGCGCGGCGGCGCGCGTGCGCAGCTCGGATCACGGGCGCGCGCTCCTGAGCGCTTCCAGGGTACGCAGGAGGTCTCCCGGTAGCGGTGACGCCCATTCGCGGCTTTCCCCCGATGGATGCTCGAGGACGAGGCGCCGAGCGTGCAAGAAGAGCCTCCCTACCTCGGGAGCCGCTGACAGCGCAGGCCAAGCCAAGCGGCTCATCCCGTAGCGGTCGTCACCCACCACGGGATGCCCGATTGCCGCAAGGTGGACGCGTACCTGGTGGGTGCGTCCCGTCTCGAGCTTCGCCTCGATCAGGGTCGCGCCGGTGGGCGAATCGAAGCGCTCGAGCACCTGATAGCTCGTGCGAGCAAAGCGCCCACCTGCCTTGACGGCCATCTTTGTGGGGTGACGCTCCGACCGGCCGATGGGCGCCTCGATGACTCCCGAGGAGCTCTGCAACCCCCCCCACACCAGTGCGACGTACTCGCGCTGTGCCGTGTGCTCCCTGAACTGCTTCGCGAGCGATGCCATCGCCTCGGGAGTACGGGCCACGACGAGGAGGCCGGAGGTGCCCTTGTCGAGCCGGTGGACTATCCCTGGTCTGCCGGCGCCAGCGCCACGACCGGTGCCACCGGGACCACTCCCAGAGAGCCGGAGGAGGTCCGGATAGCGGGCAAGAAGCCCCTCCACGAGCGTGCCGGTCTCGTGGCCGGCGCCCCGATGCACTACCAGGCCAGCGGGCTTGTCCACGACGATTAGGTGCTCGTCCTCGTAGACGACGTCGAAGACGACGGACGCGTCGCCGGACAAGAGGTGCGGGTCCGGGGGGGGCAGCTCGATGCCGAGATGCTGGCCCACCCTGAGCGTCCGGCTCGGTGTCGTCACCACGAGGTGGTCCACGCGAACCGCCCCGCTGGCCACCAGCTCACCGGCAGCCTTCCGGGAGAGCCCTCCCAACAGTGCCACAGCCCGGTCGACCCGCTGGCCCGCCAGGGCGGCGCCAACATCTGTCTCGATCGCTCCTGGTGAGGCGCTCAGCTTGCTCGCCTCGACCCGCCAGCTCCGCCAGCTCCGCCAGCACGCACGATCAGCACCGCGGAGAGAATCCCACCCACGACGATGGACGCGTCCGCAAGGTTGAAGGTGGGCCACCAGTGAAGGGCGATGAAGTCGACGACAGCTCCCTGGTGCCCCCTGAACAGCCGATCTGCCAGGTTGCCGAGCGCCCCGCCTGCGACCATGCCGAGAGAGGCGGCCAGAGCGTCGCTCCTCGCCCTCGATATCGCGTACGCGACGGCTGCCACGAGAGCAGCCGCCACCACCGCGATCACGGGAGCCTCCCCCTGGAACAGGCTGAAGGCGGAGCCTGTGTTGTAAAAGAGCTCGAGATCGAGAGTCCACACGAGGTGGATAGGACCCTTGGAGAGCCGGTCCACTGCCCAGGTCGTCGTCAACTGGTCCACGACGAGCACGACGAGCACCACGGCTCCGGCAATGGCAAGCCTCCGAGCGGGTCGCCTCTCGGAGGCTTGCTGGCCGCGAACGGGCCCGGAGGGCGACGTGCTGCTCAGCGCCGGTGCAGCCCCCCGCTCTTGCAGACCACACAGAGGCGCGCGTACGGAAGAGCCTTCAGGCGCGCCTTGGGGATCGGCTGGTGACATTGCTCGCACGAGCCGTAGGACAGGTCGTCGATCGTCGCCAGCGCGGCGTCGATCTCCTCGATGGCTGCGAGAGCCTGAGCGGAGAGCGCGAGGTCACGCTCCCTGTCGACGGTTATCGTCCCACCCTCTCCCGATTCCTCGTCGAACTGGACGTCCCCGGGCTCGCGCTCCATGGCCAATGCCTCAGCCTCTGCGCGAAGGTCGTCCGCCTGCGTCTGGTACTCGCGCCTCTCCTCGAGCAGTGCTTCTCTCTGCTCGTCGAGGAAACGCCTGTCAGACGCGTAGGGACCCGGCGATCCGGCTTGCTCGCCGGCCTTCTTCACCGGCGCTGCCTTCTTCGAGGATGCTGCCTTCTGCACCGGCTTCTGCACCGGCGCTGCCTTCTTCACCGGCGCTGCCTTCTTCACTGGTGCTGCCTTCTGCACCGGCTTCTGCACTGGCGCTGCCTTCTTCACTGGTGCTGCCTTCTTCACTGGTGCTGCCTTCTTCGCGGGTGCTGCCTTCTTCGCGGGTGCGTTCGCCGGGACCATCGGCTTACCCCCTTTCGCACCATGGGTAACACTGGTTCACCTGATCTCTCTCCACCTCGTCGAGGAAGGCGCGACCCTAGCGTGGGAGGGACGCCTTGGCAACACGCGGGGGAGAGCGCTTACCGGCAGCGCATCACCCCGCGCATACAGTTGTAGACGTGCAGCGCCCCTTCCACGACGACCCAGCACCTTACCCTGACGTCGATCCTCGGCCCGACTACCCGTTGATCGAGGAAGGTGTGCTCGAGCGCTTCGCAACCGAGCACACCTTCGCGAAGAGCGTGGCAGCCCGCACGGGAGCCGATGAGTTCGTGTTCTACGACGGTCCTCCATTCGCGAATGGCCTGCCCCACTACGGGCACCTCCTCACTGGGTTCGTCAAGGACGCCGTGCCGCGGTTCCGGACCATGCGCGGTCAGCGCGTCGAGCGCAGGTTCGGCTGGGACTGCCACGGACTTCCCGCTGAGATGCAGGCCGAGAAGGAGCTCGGGGTCTCGGGCCGGGCCGGTGTAGTCGCCTTGGGCGTAGACACTTTCAACGCCCATTGCCGCGATCTCGTCCTGCGCACCACGGATGCCTGGGAGCGCTACGTGACGAGGCAGGCCAGGTGGGTCGACTTTGCCAACGACTACAAGACCATGGACTTGGCGTACATGGAAAGTGTCATCTGGGCGTTCAAGAGGCTGTGGGAGAAGGGGCTCGTCTACGAAGGCGAGCGTGTCCTGCCCTACTGCTGGGAATGCGAGACCCCGTTGTCGAACTTCGAGACGCGTCAGGACGACGCGTATCGCGACCGCGAGGATCCCGCAGTCACGGTCGCATTCGAGCTCACCCCCTCCCGCGAGCCGGGCGTTGCAGGTGCATCCGAGGCGAGCCTGACCGAGGGCTCGCTCTCCCTGGCCGTGTGGACGACGACGCCCTGGACTCTGCCCTCCAACCTCGCCCTGGCCGTCGGACCCGACATCACTTATGGGGTCTACGACGTGGACGGCAGGCCGACCGTCCTGGCGCTCGAGCGCGAAGGCGCCTACGCCGACCTCCTCGGGGATGCCCGTCCTATATCGACCCTGAAGGGAACGGACCTGGTCGGCCGCACCTACCGCCCGCTCTTCGACTTCTTCGCCGAGGCGCCTGGGGCCTTCCGGGTCCTCGCCGCCGACTTCGTGGACACAGGGGAAGGAACCGGTATCGTCCACCTGGCGCCCGGCTTCGGCGAGGAGGACCACGAATCCTGCCTGGCGGCAGGCATCGGCGTCGTCTGCCCGGTCGATTCGACCGGGCGCTTCACTTCCGAGGTCCCGCCGTACGCGGGCCTGCAGGTCTTCGAGGCCAACGGGCCCATCATCCAGGCGCTCGAGGCCTCGCGCGCGCTCCTCCGCCGCGAGAGCTACCGCCACAGCTACCCGCACTGCTGGAGGAGCGACACCCCCCTCATCTACAAGTCTCTCAGCTCGTGGTTCGTGGCAGTTACCAAGGTAAAGCAGCGGATGATCGAGCTGAACAGGGAGATCGCGTGGGTGCCCGAGCACGTCCGAGACGGCGCCTTCGGCAAGTGGCTCGAGTCCGCCCGGGACTGGTCGATAAGCAGGAACCGGTTCTGGGGAGCCCCGATTCCGGTCTGGGTGAGCGACGACCCCACCCATCCTCGGGTCGACGTCTACGGAAGCCTCGACGAGCTGGAACGCGACTTCCGTATACGGCCGGGCGACCTGCACAGGCCAGCAATCGACGCGCTCACCAGGCCCAATCCCGACGATCCGACAGGACGCTCGACGATGCGGCGCGTGCCGGAGGTGCTCGACTGCTGGTTCGAGTCGGGTTCCATGCCCTTCGCCCAGGTCCACTATCCCTTCGAGAACGCAGAGTGGTTCGAGTCGCACTTCCCTGCTGATTTCGTCGTGGAGTACGTCGGCCAGACTCGCGGCTGGTTCTACACGCTCCACGTGCTCGCTGCGGCACTTTTCGACAGGCCCGCTTTCCGGCACTGCGTGGCACACGGCATCGTGCTCGGTGACGACGGTCGAAAGATGTCCAAGCGGCTCGGCAACTACCCGGAGCCCGATACGGTCTTCTCCACCTGGGGGGCAGACGCCATGAGGTGGTTCCTGCTCTCCTCTCCGGTGCTCCGCGGGCAGAACCTGGTTGTCGGCGCCAAAGGGATGACGGAGGCAGTCCGCCAAGTCATCAACCCGATATGGAACGCCTGGTACTTCCTCGCTCTATACGCGAACGTCGACCACATGAGAGGGCAGGCGACGGCCACTGCGAGCGACCTCCTCGACCGTTACGCGCTGGCCAAGACGGCGGCCCTGGTCGAGGAGGTGACCTCGTGCCTCGACACCTACGATCTCTTCGGTGCATGTGCAGCAGTCACCTCGTACCTCGGCGCTCTGAACAACTGGTACATACGCCGCAGCCGCGACCGCTTCTGGAGCCACAGGGACGGCTCGCCCGAGGTCGAGACCGACAAGGCCGGCGCCTACGACACCCTCTTCACGGCCCTGGCAACGCTGTGCAAGGTCGCCGCCCCGCTCCTGCCCCTCGTCACCGACGAGGTCTACCGAGGCCTGACCGGCGGCGCCAGCGTGCATCTCGAGGACTGGCCCGACGCGGGGGCCTTGCCCCGCGACCCTGATCTCGTGGAGAGCATGGACCTCGTTCGGGAGATCTGCTCGGTTGCCCACGCAGTTCGCAAGGCCAACGGGCTGCGCGCCCGCCTTCCCCTTCGCATCCTTCACATCTCCATGCCAGGAGCCGCCAAGCTGGCCCCGTACGTCGATCTCATGGCAGACGAGCTGAACGTCAAGGTGGTGTCTCTCGACGACGACGTGGCAACCATCGCCGAGGAGACGCTGACCCTCCATCCCTCCCAGTTCGGGCCCCGCTTGGGCGACACCACCCAGAAGGTGATAGCTGCATCCAAGCGAGGTGACTGGGCCAAGGGCCCCGGAGATGGCGTGACGGTCGGCGGTGTGGAGCTTCACCCCGGCGAGTTCACGCTCACTTTGACCCCCAAGGACCCGGCTTCGAGCCGGGCTTTCGCAGGAGCCACTGGGGTGCTCACGCTCGACGTACACCCCGACGACGAGCTTCGCCGGGAGGGTCTCGCTCGCGACGTGGTGCGCCTCGTCCAGACAGCCAGGAAGGACGCCGGCTTCCACGTCGCGGACCGGATAAATCTCGCGATCGAGGCGCCTGCCGACGTGGTCCAAGCCATCGAGGGACACCGCGCCTACCTGGCCGAGCAGACCCAGGCCATCGGGCTCGACGTGGCGGTATCTGGCCGGAGCGAACCCGCGGCGCATCCAGCGCCCGCAGCGCCAGACGAAGACGCGGCGTCCCCGGATATGTCCACCCGGCAGGCGACGCCGACCCGGCAGGAGGGGAATGCCTACGCGACGCCTGGGCGCCTACCCGATGGACGCCACCTAGCGATGACCATTGCCATCGCGGCCTCCACGCCTGGCTCCGACGCCAGCCCCCCTCCCCTGGACGCCGAACGCGCCTGAGCAGCCAGGCACCCCAACCAGCTCGTTGGAGCTCAGTGGCCGGACAGCCCCCCTGCCGGCCCCGTCCTCGACCAGTCACTTGGAGCAACTGAGGCGCGCGCTGCCATCGGAACGGCGAGCGTGCTCTGAAGGGTCGCCGCTCCAGAGGATGGCGGGCTTTCGGGCTGGCCCTGCCTCAGTGGAGCGCCGGCAGGTTGCCTGAGCGGAGCGCCAACCGGTGGCCTCGTGCCCGCCGACCCGTCGTCCTGGCCGGCCGGGCCCCGGCCGGGGTAGTCCTGTCGTTTGGCGCCGAGGAGCGAGCCCGCCGGCTGGAGGTGCTCCTCTACCCACTGCGTCAGCTCGGAGAGCGCTCCCTGCAGGCGCGCCCGCTCGCCGTCGAGGTGGCGAGCCATCGTCTCCACCTCACCCGCGAGCTGGTTGCGGATGGCCTCGAGACGACCTACCTCCTCCTTCAGCGCGCGTTCCGACGCCTCGGTCATCTCGCGTGCACGCTGCTCCGCCTCGGAGACGAGGGCGCTCGCACGCTGCTCTGCCTCTCCCACCAACGCCTTCGCCTGAGCCTCTGCCTCCGCCTGCGCCTGCTCGACGAAGCGCTGGGCCATGGCAAGGGTCTTCTGCAGGGCGTCGTCGCTTGCTGCGACTGGTGCCTGCGGCGCCTGCTCGGCGTGACGCTCGAGCTCTGCAACGCGATCCGCAGCCTGGCGGAGCCGCTCGCTCGCCTGGCGGTACTGCTCCTTCAGAGCCTCGGCCTCTACAGCCACCTGCTCCAAGTACTCGTCGACGTCGTCGATGTGATAGCCGCGAAGGGTCTGGCGGAACTCGACGGTGCGAAGGCTGTCGATGCTGGACGGCCTGGCGGCTCTGTCACCCCCGCCCTCGCCCGCATTTCCGCCCGCATTTACACTCTTGCCGGGATTCTGGGTGTCCATGCTGGCTGATATTACCGATATCGCGTCGCCGAAAGGGGGATGCTGCGGATGTCTCTCCCGATGTCTCTCAGAGAACCCGGGCCACCACCGGTATCACGAGCAGCTCGAGCACGAGCAGCACCACGATTATCGACAGGTCGATCCCCATGCCCCCCATGCGCATCGGGGGCAGGATCCTCCTCACCGGAGCAAGCACCGGCTCAGTGACCTTGTCAAGGGATCGTCCGAGCCGGTCCACCCCAGAACCTGGCTCGGTCGGGAACCACGTGAGAACGGCGCGAACTATGAGTATGACGATGTAGAGCTGAATCAGGTCGATGACTACTCGTGCGATCACCTCAGCTGCCCGCCTTCACCCTCGGACAGCGGATTTGAAGCGCGCCTGGGCATCCCTGTAGACCGGCCGCCCGCCCGGCAAGCGGGCTCTCGGTCACGAGCGCATCAACCCGTTCTGCTGGAGCCTCTGGCGCTCCTCCGCCGACACCCGGACGTTGGAAGGGGTGATCAGGTAGACCTTGTCGGCCACCCGCTCCATCTTGCCGTTGAGCGCGTATGCGACTCCGCTGCAGAAGTCGATCATGCGCCGCCTCAGCTCCGCGCCTCCCACCTGAAGGTTGATGATCACGGGCTGGCTCGCCATCACCCGGTCGGCGATCTGCTTGGCGTCGACGAACTCCGTCGGAGCCACGACATGGACCCGGGCTGCGGCATCCGACGGCAGCGGGCGGACCACAGCCGGCCGCGAGCTCGTAGAAGGAGCGCCCTGAGTAGCTTCTTCACGCTCACGCTGCAATGTACGAATCGATCCACCGACCTGCGAAGCCTGGCTCTCTTCTGGCTCCGCCGGAGGCGACTGGTACGAAGCGGGCCGCGCTGCCCTTGGCGACCTGGCCTCGTAGTCGTCGTACTCTTCGTACTCGTCGTCCTCGACCAGACCCAGGTAGGCCATAGTCCGCTTCATGAATCCCTGCGCCATCGCTCCCTCCTCGTAAACAGACTACTGCGCGTGCCGGCCCATGGGTGGCATCCTCGCCACCGGCCCGCTGGCGGGCGGCGCGCCTAGCGTGCGGGCATCTGGACGCGAGGGCCGAACAGCGCCCTGCCCACTCGGACCATGGTGGCACCCGCGCGCAGCGCTGTCTCGAGATCTTCGCTCATCCCCATCGAGACCTCCGCGAGCCCCATCTCGTGTGCCATGCCGGCAAGCCACTCGAAGGCCTGGAGCGCCTCGTCAGGCTCTCCTGGCGGTCCCACCGCCATTAGCCCGATCACCGACAATCCGAGGCCCGACGCGCCTCTCACGATTCCTCCCACCTCGCCAGGCCGGCAGCCATTGCGCCCCGGAAGGCCCGCCACATCGACTTGCACCAGCACGTCCGCGCCGGGCGCCACCGCAGCCAGCGTCTCCGCCTCGTGCAGGGATGCGAGCGACTGCCAGCACGACACGAAGGCTGCCACCTTGCGTGCGTCACGGCGGTGGATCTTGCCGAGGAAATGCCAGCGCGGCACAGGAGCGCCCGGAGACGCCGACGATGACACCTCCGCTGCCTTGGTGGCCAGCTCGCTCGCATAGTTCTCGCCGAGGTCCGTCAGACCGCACGCGAGCGCGGCACGGGCCACATCGGAGCCAAGCCCCTTGGTCACTGCCACCACCTTCACCGAGGCCGGGTCGCGGCCCGAGGCCGCAATACGCTCACGAAGCACGCCGAGCCGCTCGGCAACCTGGCGCTCCAGGCTCCTACCCGGGCCGGCTGCCGAGAGCTCCTCCCCGTTCACAGCGCTGTCCCACTCACGCGCCGCTGGCGCTGTCCCACTCACGCGCCGCTGGCGCTGTCCCACTCACGCGCCGCTGCGCCAGACGAGAACACCCTGGCGCCCTTCGTCGCCTCTGGCCCTGTACGAGTACCATCCCTCTCCACACGCAGTACAGGCATCCGACTGCCACACGAGATCCACGCCGCTACGCGCACATGCCTCGCGCACCCCCGCGCGCAAGTCGAGCGCCGCTCGCCCGCCACGCGTGAACGATCTCGCCGTGCCACCGATCGCGCGCAGCGCGACGTCCAGATCGCCGGGCGAGAACTCGTAGCAGCACGGCCCGATGCAAGCGCCGGCAGCGCCGGCCACGCGTGTCGCGCCCATCGACCTGAGGACGGTCACCGCACTTTCGACGACGCCAGCCGCCAACCCCCGCCAGCCGGCGTGAACTGCTGCGAACATGCCCTCTGGGGACCCGAGCGCAATCGGAACGCAGTCCGCGCTGAGCACTCCCAGGCACGTTCCGGCCTCGCCCGACACGAGGGCATCAGCCTCGGCTGCCACACCCGCTCCAGGTGTTAGGGACTCCGCCACCCCGGCATCGGCACCCGACGCCGGGGTGGCAACGGCCTCGTGATCCCCCGGCCCCACTACTGCTACTCCCGCGCCGTGAACCTGCTGGGCAAGAACGACACGCCCCGGACAAGACGGACCCACTGGATGGGTTCCCTCGGCTCCGGTTAGCAGGTCTCCGAGGACATCCCGCCACCAGGCGCCTGCGGCGTCTCGCAGATCGCCTGCAAGGCGCGTGGTGAAGCAAGCCGTCACTGGAGTGCCCGGAAGCTCGACGAGCCTGGCGAAAGGGCCTTCCGGGTCCGATGAAGCCAGCATGCCCGATGAACCCAGCATGTCTGATGAACATAGCGGGACCAGGCAGCTAGCACACGCTCTCCAGGATGGCGCCAGGCGGTGCTGCCCGGTAAGTAGTGGGGCTTCCGTGCTTTGGATCATCGTCGCTCGGCGTTCTAGGCCTCGTAGTGGTAACGGGCCTGCAGGACGATCAAGTCCTCGCCGTCAACGAGATACACAAGCCGGTGCTCCTCGTCAATGCGCCGTGACCAGCATCCGGAGAGCACGTGGCGCAACGGTTCCGGCTTTCCAATGCCTGCCGTCGGATCGCGCAGAGCTTCGTCGACCAGCCGATTGATCCGCTTCAGCGTGGCCCGGTCATTCGCCTGCCACCAGACGTAGTCCTTCCACCCGCGAGGGGTGAAAACTAGGCGCACCTAGCTCCGATCGAGGGTGTGCTCTTCTAGTACCCCGGCGCGGGCCTCTGCCAGGCTCTCCAGCAACCACTGGGCGTTGGCAGGCACCCTTAGCAGCATGGCCGTCTCGTTCAGCGCTTCCCAGTCGGCCCGCGACACCAACACGGCGTCGCCCCGGCGAGAGGTGATTTCGATCGGCTGGCGGTCGTCGTTGACTTGCTCGATGAGCGGGAACAGGTTCTTGCGGGCCTCGCTGGCGGTGACGGTCACGGCTGCCCTTCCTTCAACGTTGGTACGACTCATTGTACCAGTCGTCGTCGGGCCTGCCGACCGGAGAACTGCGTCGGAGATTCCGGGCGTCGTACCGGCTCTCAGCGCAGGCCCTCAGCGCAGAAAGGAGGGAACGTCGAACTCGTCGTCGAGCTCGACGTCGTCCTCCTCGGGGGGCGTGGAGAAGATGTCGCCTACCACATGGCCACCGTCTGAACCGAGCACCCTGCTGCGCTCGCCCGGCGCAGGGTCGCCAACCCTTCCCTCGTCCCAGCGCTCGAAGCCGGCGGCTATGACGGTCACACGGACATCGTCGCCCATCGACTCGTCTATGACGTTGCCGAAGATGATGTTCGCGTCCGGGTGGGCGACGCCATGGATTATCTCCATGGCTTCGTTCACCTCGAAGAGGCCGAGCTCGGGGCCACCCGCTATGTTCACGAGGATCCCGCGGGCACCCTCGATGGACGACTCCAGCAGCGGGCTCGTTATCGCGGCTCGCGCCCCGTTGACCGCACGACCCTCGCCCGACGCCTGGCCGATGCCCATGATGGCCGTTCCTGCGTTGGACAACACCATGCGGACGTCTGCGAAGTCGGTGTTGATCTGCCCGGGGACGGTTATGAGATCGGTTATCCCCTGGACCCCCTGCAGCAGCACCTCGTCCGCCATCTTGAAAGCGTTCATCATCGAAGTCTTGTCGGTGGAGACAGTGAGGAGCCTGTCGTTGGGGATGATGATGATCGCGTCGACCTTCTCCTTCAGGTTCTGGATCCCTTGCTCGGCCTGGACGGAGCGGCGCCGGCCCTCGAAGGAGAAGGGCCGCGTGACGACGCCTATGGTGAGGGCTCCCGCCGCCTTGGCGATCTCGGCGAACACCGGAGCGGCACCGGTGCCGGTCCCGCCGCCCTTACCGGCCGTGATGAAGACCATGTCGGCCCCCTTCAGGGACTCCTCTATCTCCACACGGTGCTCTTCGGCGGCCTGGCGCCCCACCTCGGGATCACTCCCCGCCCCGAGCCCACGGGTGAGCTCACGGCCTATGTCGAGCTTCAAGTCCGCGTCGCTCATCAACAGCGCCTGCGCGTCGGTGTTGGCAGCGATGAACTCCACGCCGCGCAGCCCCGCCTCGATCATCCGGTTCACCGCGTTGACCCCGCCTCCGCCGACCCCCACGACCTTTATTACGGCGAAGTAGTTGCCCTGACCTGTTGCGCCAAGTCCAGTTGCAGTCATCGATTCTCCTCGTCCCAGCCGACGCTCTCCCCGCGGGTCAGGCCCGATCACCTATGTACTGCCTCCCACCCCATGATCGGGCTCGGTGAGGCGACACCTAGTGCGATGCACATCACAGCGCGCACGGGGACTTTGCGCATAGAGCACCTCACCCTCGACCACAGCTCGAGCCGGTACCGACCGAGGCGAACCCACCTTACGGCTGTCCCACGGCCCGGTCAAGCGGAAGCCTACGAGCCCGTGAGCGGACCGACGGTGGGCTCGTTCGGCGTAGCGACGTCCACGAGCGCCGGTCCCTTGGGCGGAGCCGCGCGGAGCACGCTTGCAAGGGCCTCGAACTTGGCCCTGATCTGGGTGGAAGATCCCATGAGCGCTTCCACCCCACTCGTGAGCACCAGGCGCACCGATCCGTTCGGCCCCACCTCCACGAGCGACACCTGTCCCGCCATCACCGGCGGAATGGCGGCCGCTACCGCCAGCCCCGGTGCCGCGGACTTCCCCACGTAGCTGCCTGGGAACCCGGCCTTGCCCGGAGCGTCGATCTTCGGGAGCACTGGATACGCGTTTCCCCGCAGAGCCCCCGCCGATGCCCCCCGCGAGCCCGGTGCTCCCGGTGCTCCCGGTGCTCCTCCGAGCCACGAGATCACCCGGCCAGCAGCGTCGACAAGGGCCAAGCCGCCCCCCGGGCGCGCCATGACGGCCACGGGGACGCGCCTGGTCACCCGGACCACCACGGTGTCAGGCCAGCGGCGAGCAACCGCCGCCCGGTCCACCCATGGAAGGCGCTCTATCCTGGCGCTCGCGGCGGCAGGGTTCACGTCGATCATCGGCGGGGCGCCAACAAGGCCAGCTGCGGACACGACCGCGGCGCTGCCGCCTGGACCGGCCCCGCGTACTACGACATGACGAGCAGAAAGCCACGGCGAGTATGCAGCACCGACTGCCGCCCCCAGCAACCCGACGACTACGACGGCAGCCATTGCTACCCTGCGCCTCTGGCGGACGGCGGCGCGGGCCACTGCCCTCCTGCGCTCTCGGATCCTCGGGTCTATTGCCCGCCTCGAGGTGCTGGCGTTGCCTGCCGAGTCGGCGCTGTCTGGGGGAGCAGTCCTTCTGGATGCGCCGGCTTGCCTTGTTCGGGGCGGGCTGCTTGTTGTGGTCACAACACTACACCTCCACTAGAGGGTTACAGTTGGAGTAACGGTTATGCCCTCCCCCTGAAACCGGCGAGCCTTACCTCCGGAACCAGGTGCACACCCGATCTGCGTGCAACCTCTTCCTTCACATGGTCGATCAAGCACAACACGTCGTCTGCTGACCCCCCCTCGTCTGCCTGGATGAAGTTCGCGTGCTTGGGAGATACCTGAGCGGATCCGATCCGGAACCCTTTGAGGCCCGCCTCCTCTATCAGCCTCCCCGCCGAGTCGCCATTCGGGTTGGCGAAGACCGACCCAGCGTTGGATCCCCCAGGCTGGTTCTCCCGGCGCCACCGCACAATCGAGGTAATGGTGGCCTCCGACACCTGTCGCTCGCCTGCAGCCAGCTCCATCTCCCCCCACACGACTACTTGGTGAGGCGAGAGTGTCGAGCTCCTGTACCCTAACGAGAGGCAGCGCGCCGGCACGTCGCGGGCCTCGCCGGACTCCAGATCGAAGATCCTGCACCTTACGAGCGTGGCAGCCATGTCCGAGCCGTGGCCGCCGGCGTTCATCCGCACCGCTCCCCCGAGAGATCCTGGGACTCCGACAGCCCATTCGAAGCCGGTGAGGCTCGAGTGCGCCGTCTGCCTGGCGACCACCGGCAAACCGGTGGCTGCTCCTGCCCTGGCATGTAACCCCTCGATCTCCACCCAGGCAAGGCCAGGTCCGAGCGCGACGACCAGCCCGTCGAAGCCGCTGTCTGCTACGAGGAGATTGGATCCCTTGCCAAGGACGAGCACCTGCACGGACCCCTCGGTATTGCCGGTACTGCCTGACTCACCTCCGAGAGAGAGCGGGACATCCGCCATAGCCGACACCGAGGCGACCGCGTCGTGCACCCGGGCCAGGTCCTCCTCGGATGAGACCTCCACCATGAGGGCGGCAGGTCCGCCGACGCGATAGGTGGTGCGAGCACCGAGCGGCGCCTCGATCCGAGCGAGGGCTCCGAGTCGAGCCTGGAGCTCGCGCAGGACGAGGCTGCTGGAGCGGAGCGTACCCCCGCTCATGGGGTCGATCCCTCCCCTGGGCCGTCCCCCTCACCCGCGACCGCGACCACCTCCTCCGCCAACGAGGTGATGTCCCCGGCACCAAGGGTGAGGCAGAGGTCACCGGCCACCAGCAGCGACAGCAGCTCCTCCACCAGCTTCGCCCGGCTCGGCACGTAGGCGACGGCCACTTCCGGGTGCGCGTTCGCCACAGCCTCGGCGACCAGCCGGCCCGTCACGCCGGGCACGGGTGTCTCACCTGCCGCGTAGACATCCGTGACGAGCAGCACGTCCACGCCGCCGAACGCGTGCCCGAAGCTTTCGTGCAATGCCGCCGTGCGCGAATAGCGATGCGGCTGGAACACCGCGACGATGCGACCGTCGGGCTCGCAGGCGCGCGCCGTGGCAATCGCTGCCTCGACCTCGCCTGGCAGATGAGCGTAGTCGTCGACGAACCTCGCACCGGCCAGCTCCCCGCGAGCCTCGAAGCGGCGCGCCACGCCCGCGAATCGCGCCAGAGCACGCTCTGCAGCCTCGAACGGCACACCGATCTCCATCGCGCTCGCCGCGGCTAACGCGGCGTTCCGAGCGTTGTGCGCTCCGGGCACCGCAAGCGAAAGGCTCCCGAGAAGCGCTCCGTCGCGCTGGATGTCGAAGCGCGTGCCGCTCGATCCGGTCACCAAGCCCTCTATCCGGTACGTCGCGCGTTCCGAGGTGCCGACGAGCACCCCGCCATGCCGGGCCGCGAGCCCGGCCGAGACCTCGTTGTCAGCGCCCGCCACCAGTCGGTACCTCGCGCTGGAGCAGAAGCTCTCGAAAGCCCCTACCAGCGCTTCGAAGCTCCCGTAGTAGTCCAAGTGGTCGGGCTCGACGTTCGTGACCACCGCGACCTCGGGCGCGAGCTCCAGGAACGTCCCGTCGCTCTCGTCTGCCTCGACCACCAGCCATTCCCCGCTGTCCCACACCGCGTTGGTGCCGATCTCGTTCACGTCCCCGCCGATCAAGAACGCGGGGTGGAGACCGGCCTCCACCAGGACGAGCGCGAGCATCGAGGTTGTGGTGGTCTTGCCATGGGTGCCGGACACCGCGATGCAGCGCCGGGAGGAAGCTATAGCAGAAAGCACAGCCGCCCGGCTCATCACCGGCAAGCCGCGCCGCCTAGCTTCCACGAGCTCGGGGTTGGAGTCCTTCACCGCGGTTGACGCCGTAACCAGGTCTGCGCCTTGGACGTTCCGGGGATCGTGCCCGATGGACACTTCCACCCCTGTTGCGCGAAGCCGGCGAAGCAGCGGGGAGCTCTTCATGTCGCTTCCGCTCACGCGATACCCCATTCCCTCGAGCACGGTTGCTATGGCGCTCATTCCTGCGCCACCAATGCCCACGATATGAACACTGCGCACTCCAGCCAGAGCCTTCGTCGTGGGATGCGCCTGATCGCTCACCTCGGCACCTTCTCCCCAGTCGCATGGCGACTCCGCAGGCTCCGACCACCTCGCAGGCTCCGACCACGTCGCAGGCTCCGGCCCCCTCCCAGGCTCCCGAGCGCTACCTCCTCCACCAGGTCCGCCACCGCCGAAGTCGCTCCTGACCTGCCCAGAGATCGGGCCGCGCCGGCCATGTCCGACAGGCGCTCGGTGCCTGCCAAGATCTCGCCAAGCAGCTCGTCCAGGCGCTCGCCAGTGCACTCGCCGTCTGGTAGGACCAACGCGGCTCCGTGGCGCTCTAGGACGCGGGCATTCGCGCTCTGGTGATCCCTCGGCGCCCACGGGATCGGCACCACCACAGCCGGAACGCCCAACGCCGCCAGCTCCGCCATGGTCATTGCGCCGGCCCGGCAGACTACGACGTCGACAGCGCTGTAGAGCAGGTCCATCCGCTCCTCGTAGGCGACCTGCATGTAGACGAGTCCATCCTCGCCGATCCTCGGGGACATATCCGCCGCCCAGTCGCGGTCCCTCTTGCCGGTCACGTGGTAGATCGCGACGTCCTGGCGGAGTGCCCACTGCTTGGCCAGGTCCAATACGGCCTCGTTCAGGCGCCTGGCTCCCAGTGAGCCGCCGAACGCCCCCACCACCAGCCTGTCGAGTGGAAGGCCAAGCTTCTCGCGGGCCGCGGCCCTACCTGGTGGCGCGGTGCCGAGATCTGCGATCTCACGACGCAGAGGCGCGCCTGTCACCCTCGCGCGAGGCAGATCAGTGCCGGGCCAGGCGACGGCGCACGCGGCTGCCAGCCTTGCGAGCAGCCGGTTGGCTGCTCCAGGGACTACGTCGATGTTCACCACCACCAACGGCACCCGAGCCGCGACGGCTGCCAGCGCTGGGGGGATGCTGCCGAAGCCGCCCAGCGCGACGACGACCCTTGGACGCCGGAGCGCGACCAGCGCCAGGGATCTAGCTAACCCAACCGCCAACCCGCAGAGCGCCAGCAGGTTCCCCACCATGGCTCCCGGAGCGAAGCTTCGCCTGATCCCGCGACCTGGCAGGAGTGTGACCGGCAGCCCGGATCCTGCAAACAGCTCCGCTCCGCTGCCACGGTACGACCCGACCAGCTCCACAGAGTCGCATCCCCTTCGTGCGGCTAGCTCCTCAGCCACGGCAAGCGCCGGTGCAGCGTGCCCTACCGTGCCCCCGCCTGCAACCAGAGCGAACCGCTCACCGCCCGATCGCCTCATACGCCGGATCTCCGGGAAAGAGCCGTGCGGGTAGGCGCCGTCCGGGTAGGCGCCGTCCGGGTAGGCGCCGTCCGGGTAGGCGCCGTGCGGATAGGCGCCGTCCGGGTAGGCGCCGTGCGGGTAGGCGCCGTCCGGGCAGGAGCCGTCCGGGCAGGAGCCGTGCGAGTCCGAGCCGGCCGGGCAGGAGCCGTCCGGTGCAGCCCGTTGCGCGCTATGCGAACCAGTAGCCCGGCACCCGCCATGTCGACCACCATGGCCGACCCGCCATACGACACGAACGGCAGCGGGATCCCCGTCACGGGCATGAGGCCAATGACCGCTCCGACGTTGATCACCGCCTGGCTGACGAGCCAGCAGGTCACGGCCACCGCTAGGAAGGAGTCGAAGCGATCTCTCGCCCCAGCGGCCGCGCGCAGGCCGAGGAACGCGAGCAGGCCGAAGGAGGCAATGACCAAGAGCGTCCCGAGCAAGCCTGCCTGCTCACCTATGACCGAGAATATGAAGTCCGTCTGTGCGTTCGGGAGAAGGCCCCAGACTTGGTGTCCGCCACCTATTCCCACCCCTGTGAGGTGCCCCGAGCCAAGTCCCACGAGTGACTGGACCACCTGGTAGCCCGACCCGTTCGCGTGGGCGAAGGGATTCACGAAGGAGAGCAACCTGGCCCGCCGGTAGGGTTCCGCCAACGCGGCCAGACCCGAGAACACAGCCAGAGCGCCGAGCACCTTGGCCACCGAGCGGGCGCGTACACCGCTCGCGACGAGCAGGCCGAAGCCGATACATCCGATGACCACCGCGGTCCCCATGTCGGGCTGTGCGAGCACGAGCAGGCAGACCGCGCCAAGGAGCACGAGCACCGGGGCCACGACCTGGCGCGCCTCCTTCGCGATTGCCGATCGGCGGGCCACCAAGTCTGCAGCAAAGACCGCGAACGCGAACTTCATGAGCTCCGACGGCTGCACCCTCAACTGGCCGAACCCGATCCACCGGCTAGAGCCCCCTGTACGCACCCCGACACCGGGCACCAGCACCGCGACGAGCAGCAACAGCCCACCGATCATCATCACCACGCGAAGCCGCCGCCAGAACGTGGTGTCGACCCTGAGCACGGCAAGCAGAGCCAGGAAGCCGAGGCCCAGCCACAGCACCTCGCGCTCGAAGATGGACCAGACAGAGCCGTAGACGATCAAGGAGTCGAACGCCGAGGCACCGAGCACCATGACGAGACCGATGCAGCAGAGCCACGTCACGACGCCGAAGATCGCCGTGGGCAGGGGAACCGCCTCTATCGCGCTCCTGATCCGGGCCAGAGTGCTTCGCAGGCGAGGAGCACCCGGCGAGCGCTTCTCCTCGCTGGCGCCACGGCGGACCTTCGGCACGGGCTTCGACACCTGCAGGCTCATCCGTCCTCCTCTCCAGAGTGCGCTCCAGCTGGGCCTACACCCGCCAAGCGCAAGCAACGAACGAATTCGTCCCCCCTCTCGGCGTAGGAGGCGTACCAGTCGAACGACGCGCATCCCGGAGAGAGCACCACGGCATCGCCCCGGGATGCGAACCTGACGGCAGCCGCCACCGCTGCCTCCATGGATGAAACAGCCTCTACCGGGCAGGCGCCGGAGAACACCGCCACGATCTCCGGAGCGGCCTCACCGATTGCCACGACAGCGCGGATGCACCCGGAGGCCGCCCGCAGCTCGGAGAGCTCGAGTCCCTTGTTGCGCCCGCCGGCTATCAGGACGACCGAGTGGAACCCCCTCAGGGCGGCGAGCACCGACGCAGGGGTCGTCGCCTTGGAGTCGTCGTAGAAGCGCACTCCACCTGCCTCGCCCACGAGCTCGAGCCGATGGGGAAGGCCCCGGAAGCGCAGAAGAGCCGCGCGGCACCCTTCGAGGGACGCGCCGGCTGAGCACGCGGTTGCAGCGGCGGCAAGGGAGTTGGCCAAGTCGTGAGGAAAGCGACGCACTAGCTCGGCGGCTCGCACGATCTCGGTTCCCCCAGGAGCCAGGAGCCGCCCACCCGATACATGCCAGTCCCCGGCGTCGAGCCCGAAACCAACCAGGCCTGCGCCAGCCGCAACTACCCTGGCCGATGCGGCGAGCACAACCGGATCCTCGACGTTGGCCACCGCGATGTCCCCCGGCCTGGCGTTCTGCCAGATCATCTCCTTGGAGCGCCGGTAATGGCACAAGTCCGGATGCCAATCGAGGTGGTCTGGCGCAAAGTTGAGCCAGGTAGCGACGGACGGATGGAAGTCGCGCGTCAAGGCGAGCTGGAACGACGAGACCTCGGCAACCACGACCCCGCTCGAGGTGCCGGCCACCTCCATGAGCGGGCGGCCTATGTTGCCGGCTGCACGAACCTCGACTCCCGATGCGCGCAGCATGGCCTCGACGAGCGTGACGACGGTCGTCTTCCCGTTGGTGCCGGTCACAGCTATGACGGGGACGTTCATCCGCCTGAACGCGAGCTCCACCTCGCCAACAAGGCGGTCACCCAGGCCGAGCCCGAAGATCGGATGGCTCGCAGCCACACCGGGGCTCACCACCACCTGATCGGCGCTCCTGGCGACCTTGGCCAGCACACCGGGGTCGGGCGCGTCCAGAAGGTCTATCCCTAAGGCCTCCGCCCGTTGCCTGGCGCCATCGGAGCAGTGGTCGTCGACGGCAGTCACCTCGAAGCCCTCCGCCACGAGGCGTTCTGCCGCAGCCGCACCGCTCAGGCCCAGGCCCACCACGAGGGAGCGCTTAGCGTGCATATCGGCTCAGTGGATCCCCGTGGCGGCCAAGAAATCCGCGTAGAACACGCCGAGACCGAGCGCAGCGCAGAGGCCGGCCAGTATCCAGAAGCGCACTATCACGGTCGTCTCGGGCCATCCAGCAAGCTCGAAGTGGTGGTGAAGAGGCGCCATCCTGAACACCCGCCGGTGGAAGAGCCGGAAGCTCGCCACCTGGATGACCACCGACAGCGTCACGATCACGAAGAGCCCGCCTATCAGCGCCAGGAGCAACTGCACGTTCATCTGCAGTGCCAACGCCGCCAAACCGGCACCGATGGCGAGCGAGCCGGTGTCGCCCATGAAGATCTTGGCGGGGGAGGCGTTCCACCACAGGAACCCGAGGCACGCGCCGGCAAGAGCCACGGAGGTCAAGGCCAGGTCGAGAGCGCTGCCGACGTGGTAGATGGAGAAGTGCCTGAACTGCCAGTAGCCGATTATCGCCAGGCACGCGAAGGCAAAGGTGGCCGATCCCGACGCCAGGCCGTCGAGGCCGTCGGTCAGGTTGACTGCATTAGCCGTGGCCACGATCACGAAGGTGGCCCACACCACCCAGCCGATGGGGCCCAGGTCGAACCCCGGGGAGTCCCATCGCGTGAAGGAGAGATAGGTGCTCGCCATCGCCCAGTGCTCTGCCGCCAGGGCGAATCCCACGCCGAGGAGTATCTGAGCGCCGAACTTCGCCCGTTTGTTGAGACCCAGGCTTCTCCGGTGGCTCACCTTGATCCAGTCGTCCACCAAGCCGATGGACCCGGCTCCGAGCACGGTGAGGACGACGAGGATCCCCGACCTGGTTATGCCGACGCCGGTGCCCACATGAGCGGCCAGGTAGCCCACGGCGACGGCCACGACCATCACGATCCCGCCCATCGTCGGGGTGCCGGCCTTGGCCAGGTGCATAGACGGACCGTCCTCGCGAATCTGCTGACCGATCCGGCGCGATGCGAGCCACCTGATGAGAAGGGGGGTGCCCGCCACGGCGACCCACAGGGCTACACCGCCAGCCACCATCAGGCTTATCATCCCGCCACCGCCCGGGAACCGGCCGGCATCCGGTGCTGGATAGCTGCCTCGAGCACGGCGCGGTCGTCGAAGGGCTCGCTCGAGGTGGCCCGCTCGATCGTGGTCTCGTGGCCCTTGCCGGCCACCACTAACACGTCACCCGGTTCGGCCCTAGCCACTGCGGCCGCTATTGCAGCGGCTCGATCCAGCTCCACCAGCACCCGGGCCCCCTCTCCCACCCCAGAGAGGATCTCCTCGGCGATGGCTGCCGGGTCCTCGCTACGGGGATTGTCGGTCGTGACCACCACCAGGTCGGCACCCACCGCGGCCACCTTGCCCATGAGACGCCGCTTGTCCCTGTCCCTCTCGCCTCCGCAGCCGAACACCACTATGACCTGGTGGTCCCGCGCGATCCTGCGCGCGCTCCCGAGCGTGGCCTCGAGAGCATGGGGAGTGTGGGCGAAGTCGACGTAAGCGGCGAAAGGCGCATCGCGACCTACCGCTTCGAAGCGGCCGGCCAGAGACCCAGCCGATGCCAGGCCCACAGCGATGTCGCTCTCGTCCACCCCCAGGCTCGCGGCTGCCTCGGCAGCCAGCACCGCGTTCCAGACGTTGAAGTCCCCCGGCAGGGCGATCTCCACGCGCTGCCCCCGCCAGGTGAACGATGCGCCGTCTCGCCTGAGGAGCACGTCAGAGACGTCGTGCTCGGTGACTTCCTCGACAGGGACGGAGGCCTCGCCGGCAAGCCTGCGGCCCCATTCGCTCCTCGTGTCGACCACTCCCCTGGCGGCATGCGCTGGGGTGAACAAGGTCGCCTTGGCCGCGTAGTAGCGCTCCATGGTGCCATGGAAGTCCAGGTGCTCGTGGCTCAGGTTCGTGAACAGCGCGATGTCGTAGCGAAAGCCGTCGACTCGCGCCTGGACCAGCGCGTGCGATGACACCTCCGTCACGGCCGCGCGCTTCTCGTGGTCGAGTGCGCGCGCCAGGATGGACTGCAGGACCGGTGCTTCCGGCGTGGTCCTCTCTCCTCCCAAGGTGCCGACCACAGCCGCCGGCATCCCCCCGGCCTCCAGCACGGAGCCGAGGAGGTGGCTAACCGTGGTCTTGCCGTTGGTGCCGGTTACCCCGGCCATTACGAGCGATCGTGCTGGATGCCCGAAGAACGCGCAGGCGGCGAGTGCCATCGCCGGACGCGCCTGTCCCGGCCCGACCACTACCTGGGGAGCCCGAAGGTCCAGGCGACGCTCGACTAGTAGCGCAGCCGCGCCTCTCTCCAACGCCTCGGCTGCATGGTCATGCCCGTCCGAGTGCTCCCCCGGCAGGCAGCAAAAGAGCGAGCCCTCGCTCACCTGGCGGCTGTCGAAGTCAATGGCCTTGACCTCGAGCGCCGCAGCGTCGCCCACCACCTCGATGACCTCGACTTCGCGGATCAGGTGGTCAATGTGCATGGCGGCGGGCTCGTGGCAGGGGGATCATCGTCTCTTCTTGGAAACGTACCCAGCCGAGGACGCGATGCTAGCCCGACCGGCGGCAGGGCTCCGCCGACCCGATGGGCCGGCTGACGCCGCCACACCTTCGGAGGCCGTGTATCCCGTGGAGGTCCCGGCGCCCGTGGAGGTCCCGGCGCCCGTGGAGGTCGTATACCCCGGGTAAGTGGGCGCTGTTATCTCGAGGCCGAATGGGACGAGGCGCGTCTTGCCACCGGTGATGCCGCCGCCCGGCGAGGTGGGGACGCCGTAGTGGTGGAGCGCGTAGCGCATGACCTCGGAGAACACCGGAGCGGCAATCGAGCCGCCATATGGAGGCCACCCGTGGTCGATTGCGACCACTGCGCTCAGAGCCGGGTGCTCCGCGGGAGCGAAGCCGGTGAAGGTGGCCATGTAACCGTTGGCCTCGTAGCCCCCGTGCCCGTTGGGTATGTTGGCGGTCCCGGTCTTGCCGGCCACCGAGTACCCGGGTATCGGCGCCTTCACACCCGTACCGTCGATCACCACCTGCTCCAGCATTCGCGTGAGCTCGGAAGCAGTTGCCTGGGAGAAGACCCGCCGCGTCCGCGGGCGTGCAACGGGGCGCGGCTGGCCCCCGGGGGGGATGATTGCCCTCACGAGGTGCGGTGGCACGAACACTCCGCCGTCAGCCACCGTGTTCATGGCGTCCACTACCTGCAGTGCGGTGACGCCGGTGTCCTGGCCAATGGGGGTGGAGCCGATGGCGGACACCGACCAGTTCGCCACTGGGTTCACGATCCCGGGCGACGCGCCCGGGAAGTGCAGGCCCGTAGGCAGCCCGAAGCCCATGGCGGCGATCTGCCTGGCAAGACGCTGCTTGCCGAGCGCTTCCGCGATCTCGATCGTGCCGATGTTGGAGGATTGGGCCAGCACCTGGATGGCCGGGAGATGGATGGTGCCATGCGACCACGCGTCGTGGAACCGCCATCCGCCGAGCATGAGGTACGGAGGGATGGTGAACATGGTGGACGGGGTGATGATGCCGTCTTGGAGGGAGGCGGAGAAGGTGACGATCTTGAACACCGAACCCGGCTCGTAGACCTGGGTGACTGCGAGGTTGGACGGAGCCTCCTGCACCGATCTCGTCTTCTGGTTCACCACGAGGTTCGCCATGGCGAGGATGGCTCCGGTGTGGGTGTCCATCACGACTGCCGTGCCACTGGCTGCATGGGACGCAAGCAGCTCGGCCCCGAGGGCCTGATCTGTCACGTACTGGAGCGGCTCGTCGATAGTGAGCTCTAGGCCGCTGCCCGGCACGGCCGGGCGCGATACACGGGTGCCACCTGGCAGGGGGATACCTCCTGGCGCCATCTGGACCTGCTCGCTCCCCGGCTTGCCCGACAGAAGGGCATTGTACTGGTACTCGAGCCCTGCCAAGCCGGTTCCCTGGGATCCGACCGCCCCTACGACCGGCGCGGCGATAGACCCGGCGGGATCGACACGCTCGCTGGCCGCCAGCAGGTTGATCCCGGGCAGTGCGAGCGCCGCGACTTTGCTCGATACCGTGTTGTCGACGAGGTGGGCGATCACGACGTATCCAGAATGCTCGGAGAGCTGTGCCTGCAGCGTTGCCTCGCTGTCCCCTAGCACCGGAGCGAGCTTCGCAGCCTCCGCCGCGGGATCATGGATGATGAGCGGATCCGCAACCACGTTGCTCAACGCGACCGACATGGCGAGGGGGCGGCCGCTGCGGTCGTAGATCCCTCCCCGGAGAGCCGGAACCGTCACGTCGCTGGTGACCTCCGCGCTCCCGAACGCGCTGTAGCGACTTGCAGAGAGCGCCTGCACCATGACTAGCCGGATACCGAGGGCCAAGAAGGCGGCGACCACCACCACCCGCATCGCCGCGAGGCGATGCCCCGCGGCCGTGCGGGAGCGGGAAACGCCTGCGCCCCCCCTACTCTGCCCGCTCATCTAGTGGGCCCGCTCATCTAGTGGGCCCGCTCATCTAGTGGGCCCGCTCATCTAGTGGGCCCGCTCATCTAGTGTGCCGCCCGTGCTTGGCATCCGGCGGCGCGCGGTAGCCGAGCGGCACCTGGGGAACGTCCTGGACCTTCGCCGGTTGGACCATGCCGTTGGCCTCGGCAACCGACAAGATCCGCGATGGGTTGTCGAGTCCCGCGACTTCGAGCTGGAGTTGTTGCTCGCGCCTCGTCGCGTTCGCTAACTGGGAGTCGAGGCGAGCCAGGCGGACCTGCCCCTCGACGAGGTACGCACGCGCCGCCCCCACTGCAAGCAGGCTGCCGAGCAGGAGCGCTATACCCACGAGCAGGGTCATGGTCCGGCGAGCCCTGCGCCTGGAACCCGGAGCCTCGAGCGCCCGGAGCTCGGGCGCTCGCCCAGTGGAGCGCGATACGTCAGGCCGGCTGTACTCCTCCCTCCGGCGGGGAGCAGGGGCGTTGCCCGCGGCCACCGGTCAGCTCCGCCTACTCTGCGTACCCGGCCTAGCCTGCGTGCCCTGGTCGATCGCCAGGCGCTCCAAGCAACGCAGGCGGGCGCTCTTGGAACGTGGGTTGTCCTCCACCTCTGCCGGCCGGGACTTCTTCGCTCCCTTGAACACAAGGCGGCCCACGGGAACGGCGCCGCAGCCGCACGGGAGCTTCGGCGGGCATGTGCATCCTCCGGTGGCAGCCGTAGCCATAGCCGCCTTCACCAAGCGGTCTTCGCCCGAGTGGTAGGAGATGCAGACGAGCCTGCCACCAGGTTGGAGTAGCCCGATCGCCTGCTCGAGGCCCGCTTGGAGCTGCTCCAGCTCGCCGTTCACCTCGATGCGAACCGCCTGGAAGACCCGCTTCGCCGGGTGCCCGCCGCGCCTGGCACCCGCTCCCCCGAGCGCACCCGCTATCAGCGCCGCAAGCTGCCCGGTGCCCGTTAGCGGCCGCGCCGCGACAACGGCACGCGCAAGGCGCCGGGCGTTGCGGCCTTCGCCGTTGGCCGCGAACAGAGATGCAAGCTCGTCCTCGGAGAGCTCGTTCACCACGCTCGCAGCTGTCCTGCCCCTTGTCGGGTCCATGCGCATGTCGAGGGGCCCGGCCTTGGAGTATGAGAATCCCCTCTCGGCCCGGTCGATCTGCTCAGAGCTGACTCCGAGATCGAAGAGGACGCCCGACACCCCCGGGTACGAGGCAAGCGGCCCGGCCGCCGAGGTGGCCGCGCCGACAATATCCTCGAGGTCCGCGAGCTCTCCGTGCACGACGAGAGCCCGTGTCCCGAATGGAGCAAGGCGCGACCTGGCCGCGCTGAGCGCGCTCGGATCACGGTCTATTCCCAACACGCCGACGTCAGGACGAGATTCCAGGATGGCGCGCGCGTGCCCTCCGCCCCCTACGGTCGCGTCGACCACGATCCCGGCGGGCACTTCCGACAGCAACGCTGCGACCTCCGCGAGCATGACAGGTTCGTGAACGAAGCCCGGGGAGCCGCCTGCCTGGCCCGCTCCCCCAGCCATACCCTGCTGCTGGCTATCGGGCAGCTCCCTGCTCCCGCTGCCCGGCTCGCTGCTGGCTCGCTCGACGTGCGAGCACTCGACGGCGATCATCCGTCCAGACCTTCCGTCAGGCGCAGCTCCTCGGGCTGCACCTTCTCCTCCCAGCGGGCAGGGTTCCAGAGCTCCACATGGTCGAAGAAGCCCGTTATGAGCACGTCCCCTTCGAGGCCCGCGTACTCCCGCAGATGTGCCGGTATCGCAACTCGGCCGTTGCTGGCCACCTCCACCTCGTGCGACTTCGATGCCCAGACGCGCGCGAGGTTGCGCTCCGAGCGGCCAGTCGAGGCGCGCTGACGCATCGCCTCCATCTGCTCGTCGAACGCTTCTGGATCCCACAGAGCCAGGCATCCATCCAGGTATTGAGTGAGGAAGGCCTTTCCGTCGAAGCCGTGGCGCATCTTCGCGGGCAGGATCACACGCCCCTTGTCGTCCAGCGTGTGCTCGTAGGTGCCGTAGAAACCTGCCACCACTGCTCGCTTTCCTACCGCTGGACGCGGTCACCCGGACCCTCCCCAATACACCACTTTCTGCCACTCTATTCCCCAATGCACCACCAGTCAACAACGTGTGCCAGCCCGTACCATCACATTGGGTGGCTGGGGGAGCGCGCATGGAGACGGCCAGACTGGAGAAGGCTGAACTGGAGAAGGCTGAACTGGAGAAGGCTGAACTGGAGAAGGCTGAACTGGAGAAGGCTGAACTGGAGAAGGCTGAACTGGAGAAGGCTGAACTGGAGAAGGAAGAGCCGCCTCGACCTGGCAGTGCCCCGGTCCTCGAACCAGGACCTCAGGCTCCGCGCAGAAGCGCCTCCAACGCTCCTTCCACCAGCGCCAGCGATCCAGGCGCCTCCCGGCCCAGCAGCTCGCTCAGGCCGGCTGCCACGCCTGACATCGCTTCGGCAGCGCTGTCGCGCTCCTCGGGGCGCAGCGCCATCAGGTCCAAGAGTGCTCGCGGCTCCCAGGCCGCAAGCGCGACGGAATGGAACCAGGCTCCATAGCGATCCCGCCTCTGCGCAAGGCCCATGACCTTGCGGCCCGCGAGCACCACCTCACCGGGACCCCTCCCCCCGAAGCAGACGAGGCTGGACCACTGCGTCTTCTCCAGCCGGCCAGCATGCACCCGAGCACCACGCAAGCCGAGAAGAGCGAGTGCCTCGCTCCAGAGCACCCCGACAAAGTGGGCCGCCGCCACGACGTCGTCCGACCACAAGGGATCGCCTCTGGGAAGCCAGAGGTCGAGCCATACCTGTGCTGCCTTCGAAACGAGGACCGCTCCCCCGCCGGTCCGCCGGCGAACCACCTCGGCTCCATCGGAATCCGCCCGGGCGGCATCCAGCGCTCGTGCAGGCTGGGTGCTCCCGATCACGAGTGCCCGAGCGCTGACGTCGCAGAACCGAGCCATGCGTCTGGTGCGCTCCCCGGCCGGGGGCCATGGCGCGTGCAGCTCGGAGGCAGTCCCGCTTCGCCGGCTCACGAGCCATGCACCGGCCACCCGCTGCGTGGTCATGGAAGAGGCCCGGTGATGCAGGGCCCGACCGGGTGTCCACGTCTGGCAACCCAGGGCTTCATGCTCATGCCGTGAGCGACTCAGCCCCCAGATAGGGTGCCCAGTCGGCATTCACCCCACCGCTCATTGCCAGCAGCCACACTCTCCGGCGCGGCGCGGCGGGCTCGGTGCGCAGGACCAGGCCCGCCTCATGGGGTAGGTGGTCCTCCTTGCGCGTGTTGCACCGCCGGCAAGCCGCGACCACGTTGTCCCATGAGTGCTTGCCACCCCGGCTACGCGGCACCACATGGTCGATGCTCTCTGCGGGCAATCCGCAGTACTGGCAGCGATGCCCGTCGCGGGCGAAGACCGTGCGCCGATTCACCGATACCACGCTCTCGTGTGGCACGTGCACGTAGCGGTCCAGCCGCACTACCGACGGCTCGGGATGCGCCGCGCGCTCGGAGCGGAAAACTCGTCCGGTCGGCACCACCAGCTCCGCCTTGGTCGACAGCACGAGCAGCAACGCCCGGCGCGAGGACACTACGGCCAGCGGCTCGAACGTGGCGTTGAGGACCAGCGCTCTCCTCGCCGTCCTCGCGCCACTCTCGAGCACATCCATCGCAGCAAGGCTACCTGAACATGAGCGGGAAACGCTCGCAACACGCTTGGCGCGAACGCAGGCAGGCTGGCCTATCGACCTGCCGGGCGGGCGCCGGCCGGTGCGAGAGGGGCGGGCGCCGGCCGGTGCGAGAGGGGCGGGCGCGAACAGGGCGCCGCCCGTCTCTCCCAGGCGAGGCGCTCACTTGCGGGTCCAACTCCGCATCGAGCGGCACCATTCGAGGTGCTCGCGTAGGTCTGCCGGCGGCACTTGCAGCGAGGCGCTCTGGCCGCCACCGGGCGGCCCGTAGGCAGTCTCGATCCTGAAATCCCACAGTTCACGCGTAGGCAGCGGTATCGGGGGCCATCGTGTCCACCATCGCCTAGGAGCAAGGCGCATCGCCTGCACGAACGCGCTCGGCACGAGCCATGGGGCACGCCACAAGACGGCGACGAGGCCTGGGGCAAGCTCGCCGAGCGCAACCACCTCGGTCGCAGCTTCCCGGGGCCGTACCGTGGCGGTCATCGGCAAGGAAGCTTAGAGGCTCAGCGGCGCGGCACTCAGGCACCTTGGACAGCCGGCTCGTCCGCGCTGCCGAGGACATGCTCTCCGAGCAGCCGCCAAGCTAGCGCCCCTGCCCCGACGAGAGGCCCACTCGAGCCAAGGCCACCCGGCCGGATCCGAGCCGAAGCGCTGAAATCCAGGCGCGCGCGACGAGAAAGCTCCGCCGAAGCCGCCTCGAAGAAAGGGCGGCCGAAACCGAGTGCCACCGAGCCGGCAATCAGCACGAGTGGAAGGTCCAGCAGGTTCACCACCGAAGCCACTGCCCTTCCGACCATCGTGCCAGACCGCTTCACCAGTTCAGGAGAGGCATGCTCGGCGGGACGTCCCGACATCGCTGCAATTGCCGTCCCCGACGCTTCGGCCTCGACGCAGCCCCTCCCGCCGCACGCGCATCGCCTGCCGCCGGGCTCCACCACGACATGCCCGACGTGACCGGCGTTGCCCGAGCTGCCGTCCAAGAGCTTCCCTCCGCTCACGATCCCGCCGCCGATCCCAGTCGAAACGACCATCGCCATGAAGTCGTCCATGCCTCTCGCCGCGCCGACCCACCCCTCCCCGAGGGCAAGGGCCTTCGCGTCGTTGTCGATCACGACGGGGAGACCGGTCAGCTCTGACAGCCGATCCAGGAGGGGGAAGTCGCGCCACGCGGGTACGTTGAGCGGCGACACCGCCGTCCCGCCGGCCTGCATCGGCCCTCCGCATCCGACGCCACACGCGAGGATGCTTCGACGCGTGGGCCTACCCTTGCCGGGTCTCGGAAGATCACCGCATGCCAGATCGCTCAAGATATCGGTGAGTGCGGCGAACACTGCCTCCGCGTCGCCGGAACGGGGCGTCAGTGCCCGGCGCTCCGCCAGTAGCCCACCAGCGCGGTCTACGAGCCCCACGGCCATCTTCGTACCGCCGATGTCGACGGCCAGGCACACCTCCACCGGCGCAGGCCCGCCGGAACCTGCTCAGCCTTCGCGGTGGAAGCGCTCGCGAAGCCAGCGCTGTGCGTCGTCGATCACGCCCCCGGCTCGCTCCCCGTGAGCGGACCGCCGGAAATCGTGCAAGCCCGCCTTCCCCATGCGAGCGAGGTTCGTCCAGAGCGTGACGAGGGAGAGGAACATGATCAAGAACCCCACGAAGCCGAGAAGGACGGAGGTGGAGAAGAACGCCAGCATGACGATCATCCCCGCCACGAAGCCCGCTACCGACCACTTCACGTAACGGCCGGCATGCCGATAGACAGTCTCAGAGCGGACCCTGTGGGCAAAGGCAGGATCGTCCTGGTAAAGGGCGTGTTCCAGCTCTTGCAGAACCCGTTGCTCGTGCTCGGAGAGCGGCATGCTCACCCCCTTCCATTCCTCCGGTCCGCGCCTCGGGGCGCTCGCCAGCTACAGCAACCTACGGTACTACCTACCCATGTTCATCATCGCGCGCCGGCGGCGCAATGACAATGGCCGACGGCCTGATTCCAACCGTCGGCAGGCGCCTGGCGCCAAGTCGCCGACTGAGCGCAGCCAACCAGCACTCAGAAGTCCCGCTGGCCCACGCTCACCGGAACGCCCCCCATCGCGGCCGAGCGGTACGCCGCGTCCGCCACGCGGTGTGCCTGGAGCCCCACCTCGAAGCCCGGCTCCGGCTTGCTCCCCTCTGCGACGGATCTCAAGAATGATCCGTCTGCCATTGCGTACGAGAGCAACGGCACCCGCAGCTCCTCGACCGTGCCCAGCCGCTCGAGGACCGCTCTCGCCTCGGCCAACAGCCCGACGTCCTCCGATCCGGTATCGAGCTCCACCCGCAGAGGCCCGACGTGCTCGTCCTCGAGCACCAGGTGGGCGCGCTCGCAGAAGACCTCGAGCCTGCGAGTGGAAGGGCGCGTCAGCATCCCGTGCCACACGCTCACCAGCGTGGACACGGCACCGCCGGCGTGGGAGATCGTCACCGAGGCCAGGTCCTCGATACCCGGGTGGCCGGCAAAATTACCGGTCCTCGCGCTCACGGTCTCCGCGGGGCCGAGCAGCCAGGTGAGAAGGTCGAGGTCGTGGATCGAATGCTCGATAAGCGTGCCGCCTCCGGATATGTCCACGTCAGAGCGCCAGGTGGAGCCGTAGATACCCTGCGTCGGGAAGTACTGGTCGTCACGCAGCACTGCCGCCATCACGCGGGCCTGGCCTCCTTCGGTCGCCACCTCCCACAGGTCACGACCGCCGGCCTCCCAGGACTCACCGACCCGTTCCACGGGCTCGAGAGGAGCTTCCGGAACTGTGAAACGGCTTGGCGATTCGACCCCGAGCGCTCGGGCTGTCGCAGTAACGCCAGGCGCCGACCTGAGCACCAGCCCGACCTGATGAGGGATCCCCGCGCGCTGCGCTGCGGCAACCAAGGCCTCGGCGGTCGGCAAGTCCGGGGCAAGTGGCTTCTCACAGTAGATAGCCTTCCCGGCAGCAGCCACCCGTGCCACCAGTTCCAAGTGGTTGCTGGTGGGCGTGCACACCCAGACTGCGTCGCTCGCTGAGACGAGACCGCGCACGTCGTCGACATGCACGGCTGCGCCGGTGCCGTGGAGCTCGGCCAGGCCACGAGCCTTGACGGGGTCGGAGTCCCCGAACGCGACCACCTCTGCGTCTACGAGGCCCCCGGCCACGAGAGCCTGCAGCGCGAACGCGTGCACGGTGCCGATGAACCCGCAGCCGAGAATCCCCACCTTGATCGTGCTCACCTGCTCTCACCTACCCTCAGCTGGGACTCGCTCTCCCCGGGGCCCCACTGCGACTCACCGCGGCGCTTCACCCGAAGCCCGTGGGGACCGAGCAACGCGGTGGGCCCAACGGACGCCACCCCGTATCGCGACCTGACCTTGCTCAGCGCCACCTCGAGCGCTTCGGACTGCGCCACCCGTAGACCTGTCTTGGCACCGTCGCGCGCCTCTGGATCGCCGTCAAAGAGCGACATCTGGAAGCTGCTCCCCGTCGCGGCCTCGAGCCCGCTGGCTGACACACCGAGAAGCCGGACACCTCCAGCAAGCATGCCCGAAGCCCCGCTGGCAGCCCTACCCTGTGCCCTACCCTGAGCCCTACCCGCAGCCCCGCTGGCAGCCCCACCGCCAAGCGCGCCTCGAGCATCGCCAGAGAGCAAGCCGGGCCCGGAGCCTTCAGCGGGACCCGCCAGCTGCAAGAGCAGCTCCCTCGCCGCATGACGCAGCTCCCGCGAGGAACGAACTGGGTGGTCGAAGGTTCGTGAGCGAGTGATGGTCCGCCGATCCGCCAGCCTCACCTTGATCGTGATGGAACGAGCCACCAACCCGACCTCCCCGAGCCTCGCGCCCAGGGCATCCGACAGGCGTGCAATCTCCAAGAGCAGGTCACCCACCAAACGCAAGTCGCGTGGGAAGGTCTCCTCCTGGCCGATCGAACGCGGCGCGCGGTCCGCGACGACGGCCCGCGGGTCGACGCACCGGGCAAGCTCGGCCAGCCTGACCCCGGCTGAGCGGCCAAGGTAGCGGCTCATCCACCCCGGTGGCACCCTGGCCAGGTCGCCTACTGTCGAAACGCCCAGGCTCTCGAGCTTTCGTGCGGATACGGGTCCGACCCCTGGAAGTGCCCTTATCGGATGCGGCCAGAGGAACGCCTCCTCCTCCTCGGGCGCAACGTGCACGACGCCCTTGCCGGGCCGGGTGCCACCACGCCCCGAGACCGGCTTGGCGGCCTCGGAAGCCAGCTTCGCGAGCAGCTTGCTCGACGCAAGGCCCACCGAGCAGCTGAGGCCCGTCCCGTCGGCAACGGCGGACCGGAGCTCCCAGCCGAGCGCCAGAGGGGAGGCGAAGCGCCTGAGCGAGCCAGTCACGTCGAGGTACGCCTCGTCCAGGCCCACTCCCTCGACGAGAGGACTGAAGCGGGCGAGCAGCCGATGGAGCACCTCGCTCACCTCCGAGTAACGCCAGAAGCGCCCGGGGAGGAACACGGCATGCGGGCATCGCCTTCGCGCCTCGTGCGTAGACATGGCAGCGGCCACTCCGAAGGCGCGCGCCTCGTAGCTGCACGACGCCACCACAGAGCGGTCCCCGGTGCCCCCGACAACGACCGGGAGCCCGGCCAGGGACGGGGTGTCCAGGACTTCGACGGACGCGAAGAAGGCGTCCATGTCCACGTGCAGGACCAGGCGGCTTCGAGCAGGTACGGCCGGAGCAGCCAAGACGTCACGCACCGAGCCGTAGCCTCCTGAAAGCCTCCGCGTACTGGACACCAGCGCGCTGGCCTTCCTCCATCGCTCGCTCCAGGAGGGCTTCGCGCGCCCATTCGAAGCCAGCGGGGAACTGGCTGCGGTGACAGGCGACCGCCGAGAGCTTCTCCCCGACGGTCGGCGTGATGTCGATCCACACCGTCGGGTCCAGGGTCCCCGACAGGTAGGCCACCTTGACCTGGTGCGGGGGCCCGGCTTCGGGAAAGTAGTGGGGCAGCGCCGCGGCCGGCGCCAGCGCGTCGAGCACGCATGCCCCGACAACCCTGTGGTCACGATGGTTCAGGTAGTCCTCGCCGAAGAACAAAGCCGTCGGGTCGGGGCAGAGCACGACCGTAGGAACGAGCCGTCTCACCCACTTGACGATCTCCGCCCTCAGCTCGACGCCGTCGACCAGGTCGCCATCCGAATGGCCCAGATGGTGCTGGCCCGCCAGCCCGATTATGGCTGCCGCCTCGGCCGCCTCGGCCGCCCGTATCTTCGCGACCTCAGCGGTGGTCACGCTCGGGTCCAACGTGCCCTTGTCGCCCTCGGTGCACAGCAGGACATGGACCTCGCATCCCTCCCGGGACCAGCGTGCCAAGGTGCCACCGCACGAGACGTCGGGGTCGTCTGGATGGGCGTACACGCCAAGCGCGCGCTCCGGCGTCTCCTCGACCAGCTCAGCCACGCCGTCCGCGCCCACTCGTGCCGCTCAGTCCCGGCGCTTTGGCTCGGTGGTCTTCGTGAGGAGGCCCACCTCGCGCTCGAAGTCACTCAGGTCTGCGAAGCCCTTGTAGACAGAGGCGAAGCGAACGGTCGCAACCTTGTCGAGCTGCCGGAGGCGCTCGAGCACGGCCATGCCTATCTGCTGGCTCGACACCTCGCCTGCCTCGCCGCGAAGGGAGTCCTCCACTCCTTGGGCTAGGTCCTCGATGTCCGCGGAGGTCAGGGGCCGGTTCTTGCAGGCTGCCCGCACTCCCGCGACGACCTTCACCCTGTCGAAGGGCTCACGAGAACCCGAGCGCTTGGACACCCAAAGTGGCGCGCCTTCGACACGCTCGTAGGTGGTGAACCGCCTGCTGCACGCCAGGCACTCCCTGCGCCTTCTGATAGCGCCGCCCTCGTCGGCTAAACGGGAGTCCACGACCTTGTCGTCGAGACTCTGGCACCATGGGCATCGCACACTGCCGACGTTACCGCCACCTGGGGGCGCATCAGGGTAACACCAGGCGCTGGCCGGGAAAGATCGTGTCGCCGCCGACCTCGCGGGCCATGTCCGCGACGAGCGGTCTCGGGTCACCACTCGGGTCGACGCGTGACGCAATGGACCAGAGCGTGTCTCCGGGACGGACGACATACGCCGCCCCGGCGCTCAGCCGTCCCCCCGCGCCAGGCGCGAGACCACGCGCACGAGCAGGGCCGGCAGGCAACGCGAGGAGCGAAAGCATGGCCACCGCAGCGAGGGCGCAGCAAAGCCTGCCTATGCGCCGACGCCGCACACGTGCGGCCTCGCTCGCCCCGGTCATCCCTCCGACCCTGCCCCCGGCCCTCTCTCCCAGGCACTCGGGCCGTAACTCCCCGAGCACAAGGTCCTCGTCGTACGCAAGGTCCTCGTACGCAAGCTCCCACTGGGCCTCTAGAACCATCGGACTCTCCTCGAGCTACATGAGCTGCCAGAACGGCGGCTCCAGCCCAAAGTACGATCCGGGTGTAACACTGGCAGCCAACGCCGAGCCCCGCGTTGCGGGCTCCCCTCCCCGAGACCGGCATTCCATTGGATCCGGGACAACCGGCCCTCTCGCTGCCTGCTCATGACTCCATTGAACCACGAACAGATGTTCGGGTCAAGGTTTGCGACGAACTAATGTTTGCTTCGTGATCCACCGGCTGCTACGTTGACTACCGAACACACGTCCTATGTCACCCACCGCTGAGCCTCTTAAAGCAAGTGGCCACCACGGGGGCCCGGAAGGAGGAGTGATGGCAGAGGCGTTGACTGACAAGCGCCAGCAGATCCTCGAGCACATAGCGTCCTGCGTACGCGAGCGCGGCTACCCGCCGTCGGTCCGTGAGATCGGCGAGGCAGTAGGGCTCTCCTCGGCCTCGACCGTGCATGCACACCTAAAGCTCCTCGAGCGTGAGGGCTACCTCGTGCGTCATCCGACCAAGCCGCGAGCCATCGAGGTGAGATACGACCCGGCATCCAAGGCGGCCATGGCGCCGGCCCAGGTGCGCCATGTCCCGCTGTTGGGAGATGTCGCCGCCGGCACCGGTGTGCTCGCTAGCGAGAACGTCGAGGAGCTCCTACCGCTGCCCGAGGAGTTCACGGGCCAGGGCACCTTGTTCATGCTCCGGGTCCGCGGCGACTCGATGCTCCAGGCGGGCATCCTCGACGGGGACCACGTAGTGGTTCGCCAGCAGGCGGACGCAGACGACGGCGAGATCGTAGTGGCCGGCCTGCCGGGTGAGGAAGCAACCGTGAAGACGCTCGAGAAGCGTCGCGGCAAGGTAGTCCTCGTACCCGCGAACCCCGCCTACGAGCCGATCGAGCTCGACCCTGCCGAGGCCGTCATCTACGGAAAGGTGGTCACTGTCCTCCGCCGCATTTGAGCGTCGTGGCTAAGAGGCTCAGCGGATAGGGAGGTTGGATCAGGGAGCCGTTCATCCAGACGAGCAGGGCAAGGCGGAGGAGGAAGGGCAGGCTGGAGTGCCTGTCCGACCCATCTTCAGAGCAAGGGGACAACGCCGCAATGCGAAGACTGGGGGACGGCAAGCCCGGCATCCCTATCCGCTGAGCCTCTAAAGCAGGCCGGGGGAGCATCTCGCTCGCGCTCTCGACCCTCAGGGCGCTGTGGCTGGATGCTCGACTTTCGCCCTGAAGGGCGCTAACCTTACTTTCCCATTGTGGGTCTTAACCTTCCCATTGTAGGTCGTACCATCACTCTACGGGTTGGGAAGCAGCGTCCCTGCTCTCCCCGGGGGAGGACGCTTCTTCGGAAGTGGGCCTCGCCTTTGGTGGCCGCTTCTGTGCTCTCCGTCGCCGTAACCGGTGCGGCCATCTCCGGCACGACGCAGGCAGGTGCCACGAGCGTCACCTACGACCAGGCACAGATTGCCCAGATAGAACAGCGCATCTTGGCTCAAGGCGTGGCCATCCAGGCCATAGTCAGTCGTTACGACGCCACCCAGGCTGTGCTGAACGCGCTACAGGTCCGGCTCCGTGCGGCCCAGGTAAAGCTTGCCGCCGAACAGCGTGCCGAGGCGCAGGCGGCAGCGCACCTACGGCAGATCGCGCTGTACGCGTACGAATCCGGGGGCGGGCTCTCCTCCGTACTGTCGATGTTCGCGACCTCTGATGTCAACACCGTGCTGGTGCGCACGGAGTACATCAAAGTGGCGGGCGGCAACGTGAAGACCGCCATCGACACCTACAGCCACGACCAGCGAGCTACCGAGGCCACGGCCGCAATCCTCCACAGCGAACAGTCGCGTACCCAGGCGACCCTGGTGCAGCTCGCGAGCCAGCGCCAGGCAGCACAGGTCGCTATGGCTTCGGAACAGGCGACCCTCTCCCAGGTAAAGGGCAACCTTGCCACCATTCTCGCCGCATTGGCAGCCCAGCGCGCTGCTAGAGCGCGAGCTGCCGAGCTGGCATTGGCCCGCCAGCAAGCGATCCAGGCGGCAGCCGCTGCCGCAGCCAGGCAGGCGGCCCAGCAGAGCGCGCCACCGCCCCCCCCACCGCCTAGCGTGCACCCCGCGCCGGGTGCCTACGTGAACCCTCTGCGTGCGGTGAGCGGCCTGAACCCCGAGCGCATAGACCAGGGGGTCGACTTCAGCGGGTATGGACCGATCTACGCCATAGGCGACGGTGTGGTGCTGAACACGGTCAACTCCGGATGGCCCGGAGGCACCTTCATCACCTACAGGCTCACCGACGGACCTGCCTCCGGCCTCGTGGTCTACGCCGCAGAGGACATCTACCCGACGGTACAGGTCGGGCAGTCGGTCACTCCCAACACCGTGCTCGGCACCATGTACGAGGGTCCTGACGGCATCGAGACTGGTTGGGCAAGCCGTTCGGGGACGGGCTACACCATGGCCCGCGAATACGGGCAATTCAGCGGCTCCAACTCCACGGCCTTCGGCTACAACTTCTCTCAGCTGCTCCAGTACGTGGGCGCACCCGGGGGCATCCTGCAGAACAATCCCCCGACCGGAAACCTCCCGCCCGGCTGGCCGACCTGGTAGCCGCGCCGGCACAGGCGCCCTCCGCGCAACCGCAGACGCCTCCGGCGCCGGCGCAGCGCCACCCGGCGCAGTGCACGATTGGCCTGCTGCAGGCAATACGATGGCAGCTGCAGCGTCCTGGTGGCCGATCTGGGCGCCGGCCTCGTGCCCCTGAGTGGTGGTCCACGCGCCGGAGCACATCGGCACCAACAAGCCGGGACAGGTAGATCAGCGTCAAGTAGATCGGCACCGAAGAGGAGGTACGGCCTTGGGCATTGCGGTTGTGCTCGCGCTCGCCGCGAGCGTGTGCACCGCGACCTCCTCGCTCTGCCAGCGCATGGGGGCCGCGCCGGCGCCTGGCGGCGACCACTTCAGCGTCAAGCTCATCTGGTACCTGGTCCGCCAGCCGATATGGCTTGCAGGCGTGGCAAGCATGATCCTCGGCTTCGGGTTCCAGATAACGGCTCTCCACTTCGGAGGCCTGGCGCTCGTACAGCCCATCCTCGCGTCCGAGCTGCTGTTCGTGTTCCTCTACATGGCGGCTCTCGGGTGGCGCGAAGTGAGCCGGAGCGACTGGCTGGCGGCGACCGCAATGGCAGCCGGGCTCGGTGTGTTCCTGTTCACCGCGGACCCCTCCGGAGGCCGTGTCCACGCGCCAGCCCTCACCTGGTGGCTTGCCGGGGGTGCTTCGCTCGGCCTCGCAACCCTTACCACGCTCGGCGCGTATGTTCCCCTCGGGCGGGGATCGGCGCCGTCGGCTGCACGCAAGGCAGCGACGCTCGGTATAGCGACCGGCATTTCGTGGGGCTTCGTCGCCGCTGTCATCAAGGAGCTGAGCGCACACAGCGGGGGGTTCGCCTCCATTTTCACGAGCTGGCCTCTATACGTGCTACTCGGCGTCGGAGCAGCATCCATGCTCGTGGCGTCCCACGCGCTCCAGGCCGGACCGCTTGCCGCCTCGCAGCCTGGCTTCACCATCGTCGACCCGCTCGTGGCCAGCCTGCTAGGCGTGTTTGTGTTCCGCGAGCACCTGAGGCTCCAGCCGCTCGCAGTGCTCGTCGAGGTGGTCGCGCTCGCAGCACTCGTCTCGGGTGTCGTGGCGCTCAGCCGGAGCAGGATCGTGCAAGGCCACGTGCACGACGACGAGGCCAAGCTCGCGCTCAGCCCCTGAGCAGGATCGCGCTCTGAGCAGGCGCGCTCACGTTCGGTCCCCCGAGCAGGTCCGCTTTGGCTCGCGCTCAGCTCATGGGGCCACCGCCTGCCGAAGGCGCTTCAACCGCGTGCCGCAGGCGCTCCAGCGCCATCAGAACGCGGCCCGTTCCATCCTCCGGCGAGCTCCTCGGCACCGTCACCCGGAGGTGAGCCTTGCGATATGCCCGAAGGCGCTGCAGGTACAGGTCGTGCACCTCTTCACTGGTCTTGCCCTGCAGGAGCGGGC
>JAJYXW010000047.1 GCA_021801525.1 Actinomycetes bacterium | reverse complement strand
CTCTGTCGCAGCCGACCCCGTCGCCACTGCCGCCGAACCCGCTGACCGCGACGCCGTGCTAGGCGCGCCGGCGGCAGCGCCCCCCCATGTCCTTGTCGTGTTCGGAGCATCTGGTGACCTCGCCAACCGGAAGCTGCTGCCGGCCATCGCCAGCCTGGCCGGGCACGGATCACTCCCCGACAGGTTCTGCGTGGTCGGAGTGGCGCGCACCGAGCTCGACGATGCCGGGTTCCAGAAGGCTGCCCGGGAGGCAGCTCCCGACGCCGGCGAGGTGTGGGCGCGCCTCACCGAGGGGTTCCGCTACGTGGCCGGCGAGTACGGGGATCCGAGCACGTTCGAGCGCCTCGCTTCGGTGCTCCAGGAATGCGATCGTGACCTCGGCACCGCAGGTAACCGGGTGTACTACCTGGCCACCGTGCCGGACGCGTTCTCCATGGTGGCCAGGGGCCTAGCCGCGCATGATCTCAGCCGCCCCCCTGCCGGCCGGTCGTTCGTGCGGCTGGTGGTGGAGAAGCCCTTCGGCAGGGATCTGGAGAGCGCGACGGAGCTCGACACAGCCCTCCACGAGTGCTTCGCCGAGGACCAGATCTTCCGGATCGACCATTACATGGGCAAGGAGACCGTGCAGAACGTGCTCGCGCTCCGCTTCGCCAACGCGGTGTTCGAGCCTATATGGAACCGGCGCTACGTAGACCATGTCCAGATCACCGTCGCCGAGAGCCTTGGCGTCGAGCACAGGGGCGGCTTCTACGAGCATGCAGGTGCGCTGCGCGACATAGTCCAGAACCACGTCATGCAGGTCCTGGCCCTCACCTTGATGGAGCCTCCGGCAACGGTGGACGCCCAGGGCATTCGCGACGAGAAGGTGAAGCTGCTCCGGGCGGTGGAGATCGACAGCTCGGGCGCGGCCGTGGGGAACGTGGTGCGCGGGCAGTACGGCGCCGGGAGCATCGACGGGGAAGCGGTCTGCGCGTACCGCGACGAGGAGGGAGTCGACCCCGCCAGCACGACCGAAACGTTCGTAGCGCTCGAGCTGAGGGTGGACAACTGGCGCTGGGCGGGAGTCCCCGTCTACGTGAGGACCGGCAAGCGCCTCCCCCACCGGGTGACCGAGGTCGCGCTCGGGTTCCGGGGGGTGCCTCACCTCGCTTTCGGCGGCCGCCTGTCGCGAGAGCTGCAGCCGAACACCCTCGTTGTCAGGATCCAGCCGGACGAGGGCATAACTCTGATGTTCGGTGCCAAGGTGCCCGGCGAGGCCTTCAAGGTCCGCTCTGTCGCGATGGACTTCTCCTACTCGGCGGTCTTCTCCGAGAAGGCGGTCGACGCCTACGAGCGCCTCCTGCACGACGCGATGATCGGCGACGCGACGCTCTTCGTCAGGTCCGACGAGGTGGACCAGGCCTGGCGCATAGTCGATCCGTTCATTCGCTCCTTCGAGGACGGCTCGGTCCCCCTGGCCCACTACCCTGCGGGCAGCTGGGGTCCGCACGAGGCGAACCTCCTGCCGGAAAGGGCCCAGCGGCACTGGCGCACCCCGTGAGCTCCACTGCCGCCCTCCGCCCCCCCACGGGGACCCTCGTCGTCACGGACGACGTGGCAGCGACCTTCGCCGATGCCGTCGCAGACGCCTTGGAGAACCGGCCGGGCGAAGTGTTCTCGCTGGCGCTCTCAGGAGGCCCGACCGCTATGCGCTGCTACGAGCGCCTCCGCGAGCTCTCGGTGCCCGGTCCGGCACCGGGCTCGGTGCCGGGCTCGGTGCCGGGCTCGTCCCGCGTCCTCGACTGGTCGCGTGTCGACGTCTACTTCGGTGACGAGCGCTGCGTAGATCCCTCCGAGGAGGCTTCCAACCTACGCGCCGCACGCGAGGCGCTTCTCGACCATGTGGGGCAGCTCCACAGCGTCAACCCCATGTACACCGGGGGCGATATCACCCGCGCCGCGGAGCTGTACCACGAGCTAGTCGCCGGGATCAGGCGCTTCGACCTCGTCCACCTGGGCCTCGGCCCCGACGGACATACCGCATCGCTCTTCGCCGGCTCTCCGGCGCTCGAGGAGCCCGGTGACCGCCTCTGCATGCCGAGCAGCGACCCGAGCGGGCGCAACCCGTACACGAGGCTTACCCTCACGCTGCCCGCGCTCTCTCGCGCCGCCATCGCCGTCTTCACCGTGTCCGGCGTGGAGAAGCGAGCCGCGTTCTCGGCGCTCTGCAGCGGTGAAGACCTGCCTGCGGCGCGAGTCCGGGCGCGTCGAACGGTGTGGATCGTCGACCCTGACGCCTTGGGCAGCTCCGGCTGAGCTGAACCTCCCCACCCTCCCCACGATCTGCCGGTAGGGTGGCCGTGTGGCAATCGTGAGAAGAGCCGAGCCCATGATCGATCCCGAAGACCTCCTCGATAGAACCTTCACGGACATCGCACCCTTGGCACGCGAGGTCAGGGCCTCCACGCACGGCAATCGGGTCACGTACTCTCCCAAGGTGTTCATCCCCCTCACGCGCCTTTGCCGCGACCGCTGCGGGTACTGCACTTTCGCGATACCGCCGGCCAGGGCAGCCACCATGTACCTCGAGCCTGACCAGGTCCTCGCCATAGCCCGCCAGGGAGCGGCGGCCGGCTGCCACGAAGCGCTGTTCACCCTGGGCGAGGCCCCCGAGGAGCGCTACCCTGCCGCAGCTAGCTGGCTCTCCGAGCGCGGGTATGCGAGCACCGTCGAGTACCTGGTGGCGATGTGTGAAGCGGTGCTCTCCGAAACCGGTCTCCTCCCCCACGCCAACGCCGGTGCTCTAGGCGAGGCGGACCTGGCCGCGCTCAGGCGCACCAGCGCGAGCCAGGGAATGATGCTCGAGTCCTTGGCCCCGGATCTCGAATGTCACAGGGGTTGCCCCGACAAGGCGCCTGAACGGCGCCTCGCGACCCTCGAGCACGCCGGCAAGCTGGCGATACCCTTCACCACCGGGATCCTCGTCGGCATCGGGGAGACACGGCGCGACCGCGTCGAAGCGCTGGTGGCCATAGCCGAGTCATGGCGAACCCACGGGCACGTTCAAGAGGTCATAGTGCAGAACTTCCTGCCGAAAGCCGGTACGGCCATGCACGCCCATCCCCCATGCCCGGAGGACGAGCTCCTCTGGACCGTGGCAGCCGCCCGGCTCGTGCTTCCGCCAGAAGTCCACCTTCAGGCACCGCCGAACCTGTCGGAGAATCTCATCTCTCTGCTCGAAGCCGGGATAGACGACTGGGGTGGCGTCTCACCGGTGACAATCGACCACGTGAACCCCGAGCGTCCCTGGCCGGAGATCGAACGGCTCCGAGCAGCGACCGAGCAGGCCGGCCACACCCTCGCGCCGCGGCTCACCATCTACCCTGAGCACGCGCTCGACCCCGATCGCTGGCTCGACCCGGCGATGCGAACCCCGGTGCTGCGCGCCTCGGACGCAGAGGGTCTGGCCAGGGACCACCCCTGGTCGCCCGGTTGCGCAATTCAGCCCCCAGTCCTGATCGCTGCCGAGGTGCCGGGCCAATCCGTGGCCGCTGGCGGCTCCGCGATCCTCCGAGACGGCGGGCCAGCAGCTCCTGGAGCCCCCGCTCGTGCCAAGAGCGCGGTCGCCGAGGTGCTCGGCGGTGTGCTGCTCGGTCAGGAAGTCGGCGAGGACGAGATCGTTACCTTGTTCGCAGCCAGAGGCGCCGAGGTGCGCGACGTCGCAGATGTGGCAAACGAGCTGCGGCGCCGAGCCGTGGGTGACGCCGTCACGTTCGTAGCCAACCGGAACATCAACTATACGAACATCTGCACCTACAAGTGCCGCTTCTGCGCCTTCTCCAAAGGGCCCCTCTCGCTCAACCTTCGGGGAGATCCCTACCTGCTCGACCTCGACGAGATCACCCGGCGCGTGGCAGAGGCCGATGAGGCCGGGGCGACCGAAGTATGCCTGCAGGGCGGCATCCACCCGAGCTTCGACGGCGAGTACTACCTGGAGGTGATCCGCGCGGTTCGCGCCGCGTCGCAGAGGATCCACATACACGGATTCACTGCCTTGGAGGTTACCGAAGGCGCCCGCCGGCTTGGAGAGCCCCTGGAGTCGTACCTCAAGCGCCTGAAGGACGCGGGCTTGGCCACCCTGCCGGGCACCGCTGCGGAGATCCTCGACGACGAGGTGCGCGCCATCCTCTGCCCCGACAAGGTCACGACATCGGAGTGGCTCGAAGCCCATCGGATCGCCCATCGCGTCGGGCTGCGCTCGAATGTCACCATCATGTTCGGATCGGTGGAGCACCCCCGCTCGTGGGCCCGCCACCTCGTGGCCACACGCGAGCTGCAGAAGGAGACAGGGGGCTTCACCGAGCTCGTCCCGCTCCCTTTCGTCCACATGGCATCTCCCATCTACCTTCAGGGACGGGCGCGCCGGGGACCCACCTTCAGGGAGGCCCTGCTGATGCACGCCGTCGGCAGGATCGCCTATGCGGGCTGGATAGACAACATCCAGGCGAGCTGGGTGAAGCTGGGAGCAGCGGGTGTATCCCAGCTCCTCTCCTGCGGAGCTAACGACCTGGGGGGCACGCTCATGGACGAGAACATCTCGCGCGCCGCGGGGGCAAGCCACGGGCAGGCCATGGACGAGGCCTCTATGCGCGAGATCGTCGAGCCTCTGGGCCGCACCCTGGAGCAGCGCACCACGCTCTACGGGCGCGTAGCCCTGGCAACCTGAGGCCGCAGGCTCCGGCCAGGTGAGGCGGTAGGCTCCGTGCCAGGTGAGGCGGTAGGCTCCGTGCCAGGTGAGGCGGCAGGAGCATTGGTCGATGCCTACCTCGACGCATGCGCAGAACCCCATGAGCGCGACCTCGCCCGCTCGCTGCTCCAGACGGCATGCTCGCTCGTCGCCGCACATGCAGACACGCTCGACCTGAAGATCGCCAATGCCGCGCTCACCGAGATGGCCGACGCGTTCCGCATGTTCCGGCCCTACCGCCCAATACACAAGGTGACGTTCTTCGGCTCCGCGCGCACCAAGCACGACGACCCCAACTACTTACAGGCGAGCAAGCTGGCCAGGCGGCTCGCCGAGGACGGCTGGATGGTCGTAACGGGCGCCGGCCCTGGCATCATGGAGGCCGCGATGGAGGGTGCCGGCCGCGAGCGATCGCTCGGGGTGAACATCCGCCTCCCTCAGGAGCAGGGAGCCAACTCCTTCATCGCTCAGGATCCGAAGCTCGTCGAGATGCGCTACTTCTTCACGCGCAAGCTCATGCTCATCAAGGAGTCAGACGGATATGTCGTGCTGCCCGGGGGATTCGGGACACTCGACGAGGGGTTCGAGCTGCTCACGCTGCTCCAGACCGGCAAGGCGCAGCCGGCACCCGTCGTCCTGCTCGACATGCCCGGAGACACCTACTGGCAAAGATGGGAGAGCTTCGTCACCGGTGAGGTCCTGTCGCGTGGCCTCATAGACACCTACGACCGCTCTCTCTACCGGATCACCTCCGAGGTGACAGAGGCCCACGCCGAGATAACCGGCTTCTACAGCAATTACCACTCGTGCCGCTGGGTCGGCGACCTCCTGGTGATGAGGCTGCGACGCCCCCCCGGAAGAGCCCGACTGGCAGAGTTGACGGAGCGCTTCGCCGATATCCTCGTCGGCGGGACCATACGCGCGGCGACTCCATTCCCGCCCGAGCGGGCAGGAGGCGACCACCTCGACCTCGCGCGCGTCGCGCTGCGCTTCGACAGAAGCAGCTACGGCCGCCTCCGTCAGCTGATCGACGCCTTGAACGCGCCCGAGGCCTGAAGCTCCAGAGCCTTCACCACGAGCTCCAGCCGACAGGGAGCTTCAGCTCGCCTCCGATCCGGATGGAGCTCCTGGCGACCTGAGCAGCGCCGCGGCCTTCTCGAGCGCTCTGCGTGCTTTGTTCAGCCGGCGCTCCTCTGCCACGAGCAGCGCCACCTCGGACGACTCGCCCTCACCCGCACCACCCGCCTCATCAGTGCCACCCGCCTCATCAGTGCCACCCGCCTCATCAGTGCCACGGGATCCGCCGACGCGACCAGACCCTCCAACCTGACCCGCCCTGCTCGCACTATTGGGACGGCAGAGGCCCCGCGAGAGCTCAGAGGCCGCCAGCAGGCGCTCGAACGCCAACTCGGCCAAGCGCTCCGCCAGGCGCTCGACCTCCTCGGCCACTTCCTCCAGCTGGCCGCCACGGCGCTCACGCCCCATCAGCGACTCAGGATGCTGGGGCGGCCATCGGGAGCTCGACTCGGACGACCTCCAGCTTGCCTGCGGCGTAGTCGGCCCGCAGGGCCAGCTTGTCGAACTTCCCCACGCTCGTCTTCGGTATCTCCCCTACGCGTGCCCAGCGCTCGGGGAGCCACCAGCGAGCCACTTTCGGCACGAGGAACTCGACCAGCGCACTCGGATCCGGCTCCCTGCCCTCGGCAGGCACCACGCACACGAGAGGCCTCTCGCCCCACTTGTCGTCCGGCACCCCGATCACCGCAGCCTCGAAGACATCCGGGTGCGACATGACCGCGTTCTCGAGCTCCACCGAGGAGATCCACTCGCCACCGGATTTGATGACGTCCTTGGTGCGGTCCGAGATCTGCATGAAGCCGTGCCCGTCGAGCACCCCGACGTCGCCAGTCCTCAGCCATCCGTCGTGGAAGCGCTCGCCGCTCGGGTCCCCGAAGTAGCTTCCGGTGATCCATGGGCCACGCACCTCGAACTCGCCGATCGAGCGCCCATCGGCGGGCAGGATCGTTCCGTCGTCGGCCGCGACCCGGACCTCCACACCGGCCACCACCCGGCCGGCACGCGCGCGCCATTCCATCTCCTCTTCTGGGGGCGTCCCCTTGGGAGCTTTGGCTAGGGCGCAGAGCGGGCTCGTCTCGGTCATGCCCCATCCCTGGAGCATCGTCACCCCGAAGCGCTCTGCGTATGCCTCGATGAGCGACCTCGGCACCGCGGATCCGCCGGCCGTCACCTTCCTCACCGACGACAGGTCTACTTCGTGGCTCTCGGAGTAGCGAAGCAGGTCGTTCCATATCGTCGGCACGCCGAGCGACATGGTGGGGCGCAACTCCTTGAACATCCTGGCGAGCGGCTCGGCCTGCAAGAAGCGCTCCGGGAGCACGAGGTCCGTTCCCGCCATGAACGCCGCGTAGGGCGTCCCCCAGGCGTTCGCATGGAACATGGGCACGATCACGAGCACCCTGTCGCTCTCGCACATGCCGATCGAGTTCGCCGACAGCACCGCCATCGAATGCAGCCAAGTCGAGCGGTGGCTGTAGACGACGCCTTTGGGATCCCCGGTCGTGCCGCTCGTGTAGCACATCGCTGCGGCAGCCCGCTCGTCGAGCTCAGGCCACGAGTAACCAGGCTCCTCGGCGCCGAGCAGGTCCTCGTAGCCGAGCGTGTCGCCCAGCTCCGATGCGTCGCCATCGCCCACCACCACCACGTGCTCGATGGTGTCGCAGTCGGCTCTCACCTTCGCGAAGGCCGGAGCGAGGAACGCGTCCACCAGCACGACCTTGTCCCCGCCGTGGCGTACAACGTAGCGGAGCTGCTCCGGGAACAGCCTCACGTTCAACGTGTGGAGCACCGCTCCCATCGCAGGAACTGCCAGATAGGCCTCGAGATGCGCCTGGTGGTTGAAGCAGAAGCTGCCTACGCGGTCACCTTCTCCGACACCCAGGCGTGACAGCGCGCGTGCCAGGCGCTCCGCACGCTCGGCAACCTCGGCAAAGGTCGCATGGCGATCGCCTCCGGGCAGGGTGCTCACCACGGCACTGTCTCCATAGACGTGCTGGCCGTGGCGAAGTATGCCGCTAACGAGCAGCGGACCATCCTGCATGGTGCTCTTCATGCCTGCCATGGATCCGAGACTACTCCCGCGCCTTGGATAGCGCTCGCTCGCGCTCCACGCACACCTGGAGCCTGGCGAGGTGGCAGTCCCGCGCAGATGCGCGCCCTTGACAACTGCCTGGCCCGGTGCTTCGATCTGCCATGCGCGCCTCCGGCGCGACGCCTCTGAGCTACGGCTCACGACCCTCCGCAGCACTTCGCACGAGGCCATCCGGCCCGAGGAGAACGCGACGGCGATGCAAGCCCTAGCTGGTGAGCAGGTGAGCTGGTGAGCAGGTACCTGGCAGCCGTCGCAGGCTCAGCGGCGATCTTCGTTCTGCTTGCCACCCTGGCCCTGGTGGCGGGGGCTGCGGCCTTCTTCGGGATGCTCCCGATCACAACGGGCTCGAGCCCCGCTCCACAACACCCGCCGGCACCGCTCGTCGCGCTCGACACCTTCGTCGCGGCCTCGCTTCCCTGCCGGATCGGCCCGGCGGTACTGCTCGCCCAGCAGCAGGTCGAGTCAGGTTTCGACCCGGTCGCCAGAAGCCGGGCGGGCGCGCTCGGGATCGCGCAGTTCGAGCCCGCGACCTTCGCCCGCTACGCGTACCCTGTCCCACCTGACGGGGCCAGCCCGCCAAGCCCTTTCGACCCGGTCGACAGCACGTGGGCCGAAGGCCGCATGCTCTGCGCAGACGGCGCCGGTAAAGACCTCGCCAGGGCCCTCGTCGTGTACAACTGCGGCTCTGCGAGCCCACGCTGCGTCGCTGCCAGCTCCCTGTACGCTGCAGAAGTGGAGCACCTCGCCTCCCGGATGGTGCCCGGTTAGGCTCGCTCGCGCACCTTCGTCATCTGCGAAAGGCGGTCAGAGCCAATGGGACAAGTGAACACAGCCAGGGGCCCGATCGAGGCCGGAGGACTCGGCCGGACGCTCGCGCACGAGCACGTGTTCGTGCTCTCCCCGGACGTCCAGCAGAACTGGCCCTCAGGCTTCGACACGGAGGCTCAGGTCGCCTCGGCGGTGGAGCGCCTCCGCGATCTGCACGCGGCGGGCATCGCCACCATAGTGGACCTCACCGTCGTAGGCCTGGGCCGGGACATACGTCTCGTGAAGAAGGTGGCGGAGCAGGTGGAGCTCAACATCGTGGTGGCGACGGGGCTCTACACGTACGACTCGATCCCGCACTACTTCGACTACCGGACAGCCGAGCTGAGCCCGAACGGCGTCGACGCCCTCGAGGAGCTCATGCTTCGCGACTTCGAGGAGGGCATTGCCGGTAGCGGCATCAAGCCCGGAATCCTGAAGTGCGCCACCGACGAGCCGGGTCTCACACCCGGAGTCGAGCGAGTGCTGAGGGCGGTGGCCCGTGTCCACCGAAAGACCGGCATGCCCATCTCCACCCACACGCACGCCGGAACCCACCGCGGCCTCGAGCAGCAGCGGATCTTCGCGGAGGAGGGCGTGGACCTCTCGCGCGTGGTGATCGGCCACAGCGGGGACTCAACGGATCTCGACTACCTGCACGAGCTCCTCGAGTCGGGGTCCACCCTCGGGATGGACCGCTTCGGGATCGACCTTTTCTGCCCCTTCGAGCAACGAGTCGCCACCGTCGCCACGCTCTGCTCGGAAGGGTTCGCGAGCCAGATGGTGCTCTCGCACGACGCCTCGTGCTACATCGACTGGTTCAACCCGGGTCTGCTCCAGGTGGCTGCACCCAACTGGCACTTCCTCCATATCACCAGGGACGTCCTACCCGCCCTGAAGGAGCGCGGCGTGACCGAAGAGCAGATCGACCAGATGCTCGTCCGGAACCCCGCCCGCATCCTCGACCACCCTGACGGCTACTGAGAGGCTCGAAGGGCGAGCTGGCCTGGCCGGATCGGTCCAGGCAGATCAGTCTCGCCCATCAGCCACCGGTCCACGCCCGATGCGCACGAGCGCCCTTCGGCAATGGCCCAGACGATCAGGCTCTGCCCTCTCGCCGCGTCCCCACAGGCGAACACTCCCGACCTGCTCGTCTCGAAGCCGGAGCCCACCGACAGGTTTCCCCGAGGGTCGAGCTCCAGGCCCAGCTCGCCTACCACGCCACGGCGCTCCGGCCCGAGGAACCCCATGGCAAGCAGCACCAGCTCGCAGGGAAGCTCGAAGTCGCTGCCCGGAACCTTCTCGAACACCATGCGACCCTCGACGTTTCCCATTGCCACCTGGTGGCCTCGCAAGGCCGCAACCGCACCGTCGCCGCCGTCCACGAGCTCCGAGGCGGTGACCGAGTAGAGGCGCTCGCCACCTTCCTCGTGCGCTGAGGAGGTGCGGAACACGAGCGGCCAAGTGGGCCACGGGTTGCCCGGAGCACGCTCGTCGGGCGGGCGCTCCATGATCTCGAGCTGGTGCACTGAATGCGCTCCCTGGCGATGCGCCGTGCCGAGGCAGTCCGCCCCGGTGTCTCCGCCACCGATGATGACCACATGCTTCCCCGCGGCCGACACCGGCGACTCGGAGAGGACCCCCTCTCGCACGAGGTTGGAAGGCTTCAGGTACTCCATCGCGAAGTGCACACCGCGAAGGCCGCGCCCGGGTACCTCCAGGTCGCGCGGGACCGTGGAGCCCAGCGCCAGCACCAGGGCATCGTGCTCGGCCAACAGCGCCTCGGCCGAGAGCACCCGGGCCCCGGGGGCACATGCGCTGCCCATCCCCCTCGCCTCCCCGGGCTCGGGATCGGCGGCGGTCCCGCCGGCCGGTCCCGGGGCAGGCAAACCCACCGAGGTGGCGCAGCGGATCTCCACCCCCTCTGCCCTCAGCTGCGCCAGGCGGCGGTCAATGACGTGCTTCTCCATCTTGAACTCGGGGATGCCATAACGCATCAGCCCTCCCGGGCGCTCGGCGCGCTCGTAGACCACGACGCTGTGCCCAGCCCTCGCGAGCTGCTGGGCGCAGGCGAGCCCCGAAGGCCCGGATCCCACGATCCCCACGGACTTCCCCGTGCTGGCCTGCGGCGCCTGGGGGCGCACCCAGCCCTCGGCGAAGGCACGCTCTGCGATCTCTTCCTCGATCCGCTCGATCGTGACCGGCTCGGCGTTGATCCCGAGCACGCAGGAGCCCTCGCATGGAGCAGGGCAGAGCCTGCCCGTCACCTCGGGAAAGTTGTTGGTGGCATGGAGCCGCTCTGAGGCAGCGAACCAGTCGTCACGCCACACGAGGTCGTTCCACTCTGGGATCAGGTTCCCGAGAGGGCAGCCTTCGTGGCAGAAGGGAATGCCGCAGTCCATGCAGCGGGATGCCTGGTTGCAGACCTCCTCCTCGGGAAAGGGCTCGTAGACCTCGTGCCAGTCCCTCAGCCGCACGCCCACGGGCCTGCGCTCCGGGAGGCGTCGGGGATGCTCCATGAAGCCAGTGGGCTTGCCCATCAGCCGTGTGCCGCGGCCATGACCGCGTCGTCGACCGAGCTGCCCTCCCCGAGAGCACGAGCCGTCGCCTCGAGCACTCGCCGGTAGTCCCTCGGCATCACCTTCACGAAGTCTTCCACTGCCTCCTCCCACGAGCCGAGCAAGCGCCCTGCGACCGCCGAGCCGGTCTCTGCGAGGTGCTTGGCGAGCATGTCGCGAAGCCACCGGCGATCTTCGGCATCGGTGAGCTCCAGCTCGACCATCTCGGGGTTGTAGCGCTCCACGAGCCCGCGCTCGGGATCGTAGACGTAGGCGACGCCACCTGACATCCCCGCGCCGAAGTTGCGCCCCGTAGGCCCGATGACGACCACCTTGCCGCCCGTCATGTACTCGCAGCCGTGATCACCCACGCCCTCCACCACGGCGACCGCCCCGGAGTTGCGCACACAGAAGCGCTCCCCCACCTGGCCCCTTATGAGAACCTCTCCCGCAGTCGCGCCGTAGAGGATGACGTTGCCTGCAATAACCTGCTCTTCAGCCGCGAACGGGGCACCCCGCGGAGGTGCCACCACCACGCGACCCCCGGAGAGACCCTTGGCCAGATAGTCGTTGGCGTCCCCGAAGAGCCGCATCGTGACGCCCTTGGGAACGAAGGCGCCGAAGCTCTGCCCGGCCGATCCGTTGAAGGTCAGATCTATGGTTCCCTCTGCCAGCCCGGCCGGCCCGCGGCGCCGGGTTATCTCGTAGCCGAGCAGGGTCCCCACCGTCCGGTCCACGTTGCTGACAGCCATCTCGAGCTCGACAGGCTCTCCCTCCTCAATGGCAGGCAGGCAGGCTGCCATGAACTGCTGGTCGAGTGCGTGCTCGAGCCCGTGGTCCTGGGAGCGTCGCCAGGAGCGCGCCGTCGGCGGACCGGTCTCGGGCTCGGCGAGGATAGGCGACAGGTCGAGGCCGGACGCCTTCCAGTGCTCGAGCGCCGGGCGGACATCGAGCAGGTCGACCCTGCCGACAGCCTCTTCGATCGAACGCAGGCCGAGCGCCCCGAGGTGCTCGCGCACCTCCTCGGCCAGGAACTCGAAGAAGCTGACGACGAGCTCGGGCTTGCCGCTGAAGCGCTTGCGCAGCTCCGGGTTCTGCGTAGCGATCCCGACAGGGCAGGTGTCGAGATGGCAGACGCGCATCATCACACATCCCGACACGACCAGAGGCGCCGTGGCGAAGCCGAACTCCTCGGCGCCGAGCAGTGCTGCCACGACGACGTCGCGACCGGTCTTCATCTGCCCGTCGACTTGGACGACGATCCTGTCCCGCAGGCCGTTTCGCACCAGGGTCTGCTGGGTCTCCGCCAGGCCTAGCTCCCACGGGATGCCGGCATGCTTGATGGATGTCTGCGGGCTCGCCCCGGTGCCACCGTCGTGGCCGGAGATGAGCACGACGTCCGACTTCGCCTTCGCCACCCCGGCCGCTACGGTGCCGACGCCGACCTCGGCCACCAGCTTCACGTGCACCCTCGCCATCGGGTTCGCGGACTTCAGGTCGTGGATGAGCTGGGCAATGTCCTCGATCGAATAGATGTCATGGTGCGGCGGAGGCGATATGAGCCCGACGCCGGGAGTCGAGAACCTCGTGCGGGCGATCCAGGGGTAGACCTTGTGGCCGGGTAGCTGGCCGCCCTCGCCCGGCTTTGCTCCCTGGGAGATCTTGATCTGGAGGTCGTCAGCGCTCACCAGGTACTCGCTCGTCACTCCGAAGCGTCCCGAGGCGACCTGCTTGATCGCACTACGGCGCGAGTCACCGTTCTCGTCGGGGACGTAGCGTGCCGGGTCCTCTCCGCCCTCACCGGTGTTCGACTTGCCCCCGAGCCTGTTCATGGCTATCGCCAATGTCTCGTGCGCCTCGGCCGATATGGATCCGTATGACATGGCACCGGTGGCGAAGCGCTTCACGATCTCGGAGACCGGCTCAACCTCGTCGAGCGGCACCGGCACCGGAGCAGATGCGTCCCCCGCGACCTCGCTCCGCAGGCGCATCAGGCCACGCAGGGTCGCCAGCCGCTCCGACTGGTCGTCTACCAGGCGGGTGTACTCCTTGAAGATGTCGTAGCGACGCGAACGGGTCGCGTGCTGGAGCTTGAAGACCGTCTTCGGGTTGAAGAGGTGCATCTCTCCCTCGCGCCGCCACTGGTACTCGCCGCCCACCTCGAGCTCCCTGTGCGCGCGAGATGCCGGCCTGGAGGAGTGGGCGAGACGATGCCTGGCAGCGACCTCCTCTGCAAGCACGGCGATCCCCACGCCGTCGATGCGGCTGGTGGTGCCCGTGAAGTACTCGTCTACCAGCTCGCGCGCGAGGCCTACCGCCTCGAACACTTGGGCGCCGGTGTAGGACTGGACAGTCGAGATGCCCATCTTCGACATGATCTTCACCACGCCCTTCGTGGCGGCCTTCAGGTAGTTGCGATGCGCCTGGCGGGGAGTGACCCCCTCCAGGCTCCCCGCCGCGATCATGTCGTCCAAGGTCTCGAGCGCGAGGTAAGGGTTCACCGCCGACGCCCCGAAGCCGATCAAGAGCGCGATGTGGTGCACCTCGCGTGCATCTCCGGATTCGACGACCAGGCCGACCCGGGTACGCGTCTTCTCGCGCACGAGGTGGTGGTGAACCGCCGAGGTGAGGAGCAACGAGGGCACCGGAGCGAGCTCGGCATTCGAGTTGCGGTCCGAGAGCACTATCACGTTCGCACCGGCGGCGATCGCAGCGCTCACCTTTGCCCTCACGTCCTCGAGCGCGGCTCCAAGCGCATCCCCGCCCCCCGAGACCTCGAAGAGCCCGTCGATCGCGAAAGCGCGGAACCCGGGCGTCTCGCCATGCTCGTTCACGTACATGAGCTTCGCCAGGTCGTCGTTGTCGATGACCGGCGAGGGGAGCACGATCTGGCGGCACGACTCCGGCGTCGCCCCGAGCAAGTTTCCCTCCGGCCCGATGCGCGACAAGGTCGAGGTGACCAGCTCCTCGCGTATCGCGTCGAGCGGCGGGTTCGTCACCTGGGCGAAGAGCTGGGTGAAGTAGTCGAAGAGCAGCCGCGGGCGATCCGAGAGCACTGCTATCGCGGCGTCGTTGCCCATGGATCCGATCGGCTCCGCGCCCGCCCTTGCCATGGGCGCGAGGATGATCCTGAGCTCCTCGGTGCTGTACCCGAACAGGCGCTGGCGCCCAACCACCGAGGAGTGTTGCGGGGTGAGCATCACCCTGGGCGGGAGCTCGTCGAGCGCCACTTGCCGCTCGACGAGCCATTGACCGTAGGGGTGCTCTGCGGAGAGCTCGGCCTTTATCTCGCCGTCGTCGACGATCCGCCCTGCCTCGGTGTCCACCAGGAACATCCGGCCCGGCTGGAGCCGGCCTTTGCGGATCACCCTCTCGGGCTCGATGTCGAGCACGCCCACCTCGGACGCGAGCACCACCAGGCCGTCACTCGTCACCCAGTAGCGGGCCGGCCGGAGCCCGTTGCGGTCGAGCACTGCACCGGCGACGGTCCCGTCGGTGAACACCACAGCCGCCGGACCATCCCAGGGCTCCATGACGGACGCGTGGAAGCGGTAGAACGCGCGCCTCGCCGGGTCCATGAGCCTGTGGTTCTCCCATGCCTCGGGGATCATCATCAGCACCGCGTGCGGCAGGCTTCGCCCGCCCAGGTGGAGGAGCTCAAGCACCTCGTCGAAGGAGGCCGAGTCCGAGGCGTCGGGCTCGCATATGGGGAACAGGCGCGACAGATCGCCAGGCAGCAGGTCGCTCTCGAGGAGCGCCTCGCGAGCGCGCATTTGGTTGCGGTTGCCCCGGAGGGTGTTGATCTCCCCGTTGTGCGCCAGGTAGCGGTACGGGTGCGCGAGCGGCCACGAGGGAAACGTATTGGTGGAGAAACGCGAGTGCACGAGGGCGATCGCGCTCTGCATGCGCTCGTCTGCGAGATCCGCATAGAACCCCGCGAGCTGATGGGCAGTGAGCATCCCTTTGTAGACGATGGTCCTGGCGGAGAGCGAGGAGAAGTAGACGCCCGGCACTTCGTGCTCGACCCGCTTCCTGAGGCAGAACGCGCGGCGCTCGAGCGCCATGACATCCCCGGCGGGTGCCCGGCTCGACGGGGTGCCCTTCGACGGGGTGCCCTTCGAAGTGGCACCGGCGGACCGGCTGACAAATACCTGGGCGAAGCGCGGCATGGCGGCCAGTGCCGACGCGCCGAGGGAGGATGCGTCCACCTCGAGATCCCTCCAGCCAAGGACGTCGAGGCCCTCCTCGAGCGCGAGCGCCTCCACTCCCGCCCTGGCCTTCGCGGCGTCGTCCGCGTCGATCGGCAAGAAGGCTACCCCCGCTGCGTAGCCGCCCTGAGACGGCAGCTCGAAGGGAGCGACCTCTGCCAGGAAGCCATGAGGCATCTGCAGGAGTATCCCTGCGCCATCCCCGGTGGCCACCTCCGCGCCCGATGCTCCGCGATGCGCGAGGTGCTCGAGAGCGGTGATCCCCTGCCGCACGATCGCGTGGGTCCGGCGCCCGTGCATATCCGCCACTAGGGCGATTCCACAGGCGTCGTGCTCGAATGCGGGATCGTACAGGCCAGCCGGCTCGGAACCGGTCGTCATTGCCATCTGCCTCACCAAGGTCCGTAGGGACGGGTATCCTGCGGCCCGGGACGACGCTGGCCCTGCAGCAGCCTTGCCGCCATATGGCAGCACCCACATGTTAGCGCGCCGAAGACACAGCCGAGCGCGTCAGCCCGAGAGGTAGTACCCCTCCACGTCCACGACGACGTTCGTGAAGCTCGCCGAACCGTTGTAGATGGTGATGTCTCCCCCGGCACCGACCTCCACGACCGCCAGGTTCGCCACCGCCCCCTGGTAGGTGGCAGGCGACCAGTTCAGGTTGGAGAACTCTCCCGTGGTAGCCCCGCTGCCCGTCGGGTACGCGGAGAGGTACCCACCTGTCGCGAACGAACCGGCGAAGGTGAGGTTGACGAGCACCGCGGCTACACCGGTGTCCGGCACGCCGCCGACGCCGGTCACCTGCACGTGGATCTTCTTCGCGCCCGCCGGCGAGGACAGCGAGGCGTTGGCCGTGGGAAGCGCCGCGCAGTACGAGGCGCTGAGCGAGGCCGGCAGCGGGGACTCCGAGCAGCGGGTGTCTACTATGCGCGCCGGAGACATGGGGACGTAGGTGGCGCCGGCAGAGCCACCCGATCCCCCAGTACCCGATCCCCCAGTACCCGAGCCTGCCCCCGCGGCGAGGTAGTACCCCTCCACGTCCACCACGACGTTCGTGAAGCTCGCCGAGCCGTTGTAGATGGTGATGTCTCCCCCGGCACCGACCTCCACGACCGCCAGGTTCGCCACCGCCCCCTGGTAGGTGGCAGGCGACCAGTTCAGGTTGGAG
>JAJYXW010000066.1 GCA_021801525.1 Actinomycetes bacterium | reverse complement strand
AGGCGGTCGGGCGCCTCTATCGGCGGGGCCAGCGCCAGCCGGTGCGCCAGGTGTACGCGTACGCGCCCCACACCTGCGACGCGCTGCTGCGCCGGGTGCTCGACCAGAAGGGCCAGGCGGCCGATCAGGTCATCGACGGGACAGGACAAGGAGAGGAGCCGGTCGGGCTCGCGGCCGAGCTCGTCGCGGCGCTGGTGGCACGAGGAGCAGGAGGGGAGAGGCCATGGTGAGCTGGGGCGGCGGTGTGGCACGAGGTGACGCGCGTGGCGGTGGGCGCGGCCGGATCGGTCAGGTGCTGGCGCGCATCAGGCGGTGGTGGCACACCCGGCAGGTCGAGGAGGTGCGCTCGCTCCTCGCGCCGGGACGGGTCGCGATCGCGTTCATGGACGAGGGCGACCCGGCGAGCTTCGTCGCGCGAGGTGCAGTCCCGTTCACCCTGGTCGAGCTCGCCGTGCTCTCCGCGGCGGCCGAGGTCGACTACGACCCCGCCTTTTCGAGCCGCTGGCCGCGGGTCTATGTCGCGAAGGGCAGGGAGGTGCTGCTCACGAGCAGCGAGGAGCTCGAGCAGCGCCTCGGCGTGACCGAGCGGATCTACCCCGTCGAGGTGGGCGCCGGGCGCTCGGTGCTCGGCCTGTCCGGCCAGTCGGCCGGCTCGTACGCGGGGGGCTAGACGGAGATGTCGCGCCGGCGGCTCGACGCGGCGGCCGCGCGCGGGGCTGCACGAGGTGGCCGGGACGAGGGGGCAGGGTGCCGGCGATGGCAGGTGGTCCTGGTCGCCGCCGTGCTCGTCGTCGTAGTCCTCGGGCTGGAGCTCGGCTACCTCGTGCTCACGATGCCGCGCTGAGCACGAGATGTCATGGAACGGCCCGGGTGCAGGTGCACCCGGGCCGAAGACCAGCCGGAGGACCGGCTACATGGAGGGACCGAGGATGAAGACGCCCCCGGTCCGTGCGCTCAGGCTGCCATTGCCTCCTCGAGCACAAGCGGCGTGACGGGACGGCCGAGGCAGTCGAAGACGGCGCCTCGCAGGGATGCGAGGCGGCCGAGGCTTGCCCGCACGGTGGCGGTGATCCCCGTCGCCTCCTCGGGCTCGAGGTAGATCGCACAGGACCGTGCGCGCGCGGTGTCGGCGAGGCGGGCGAGCTCGAGGACCTCGTCGGGGACGGGCGTCGGCTCACCGAGCAGCTGTTCCATCCGGCGCAGCTCGTCTCGCATCTTTCGCAGGGACCGCAGCTCGCAGAAGACGCAGTCCGGCTTCGGCGGCGGCGATCCAGTCGAGCCGGCTCGGCTGCAACTGGAGGACTCGCTGGGCACAGCTCGAGCCTCAGCACTCACGCTCCGAGCCGGCACCGCTTCGTGCACCGTTCCCCAGAGGGGACCCCTCGCGCCTGGTGATAGGCGTGGTGGTCTTGGGGTATCAGAGGGCGAGACCATCGTCCCAGGTAGACGGCCTGCCTCTCCGCTTGTCTACCCCGAACATCGTCATCCGACCCGAGCCCAGCGACTGCCTGCCGAGTGCCGGGCGACCCGGAAAGACGCTACAATTCTGTACATGACCACGCTGCCTATTGCCGAGGCCCGTGCACAGCTCTCCAAGCTCGTCGACGAGGCGGCCGCCACTCACGAGCGGTTCGAGATCACACGCAACGGCCAGCGAGCAGCTGTGCTGCTCGGTGCCGACGACTACGACGCCTTGCAAGAGACGATCGCCGTGCTCGCAGACTCGCAGTTGCTCCGTGAGCACCTCGAGGGCATGAGCGCACTCCAGCAAGGTGACAGCCTGGACCACGAGGGGCTTGCTGCGATGATGCGGGGCGTGGGACGCCTTCCAGCCACAAGGTGACCGACGAGCCGTACCGGCTCCGGATCTCTGGTCCCGCGGCGCGGTCCCTCGCCGAGGTTCTGCCAGCAAAGGTGGCAGCGGCCGCCTATCAGTTCATCACCGGGACCTTGCTGCAAGATCCGCACCGGGTCGGCAAGCCGTTGAACCCACCTCTTGATCCAGCCTGGTCCGCCAGACGCGGCGACTATCGAGTGCTGTACCTGATTGACGAAGTTGCTCGAATGGTGGAAGTTACTGCCGTTCGCCATCGAAGCGATGCCTATCGCAGGTGATGGGCAGGGTGGGCGAGCCTGGCGGAGCTGCACGAGACTCGCTGTGCGAGCACAGTTGGTGCACGCGTCTCCACTGTTCCAGCGTCGCTCACGCCGGAGCCGAGCGCCGCGGTCTGCTTCGGGGATCATCGAGTGCCGTGGGCTCTTACCGGCGTGACTCAGTCATGACGGCTGCGGGCTGATCGGCGGAGATCTTCGTGGCCGGCGTGGCGCCACGCAGACCGGGATCCGTGGCCATCGCGTACCCACGCGACCCGGCCGCTTCGATCACTGGGCAACGGCAGGCGCCACCGACACCCCAGCCAGCCTGGCCGCGGTGGCCAGCGGCGCAGGCGAGAGCACCGGAGCATCGCCCATGCGCGCCAAGAGGATCACCCTTGAGGTGTCGAGGGGTCCATCGACAGGGGGCCACTGCCTGAGATCGCGGGCAACCACAGGGTCGCCTGTGTTCCGCCGCCGGCCGCCGCGGCGAGCCGCACCCCACCCTGATGCGCTTCGGCGACGCGCTGCACGATGGCGAGCCCGAGACCGGATCCGGCC
>JAJYXW010000018.1 GCA_021801525.1 Actinomycetes bacterium | reverse complement strand
CGCGCTCCTCCGCCGAGGGGAGGTGGCGGTCGAGCAGGGCGGAGAGGTTGGGGTCGAGCGCGTACCAGTCGAGACCTATGGCTTGCTCGAATTCTGCGTAGTCCGGGAGCATGAGATCGACGCTACTAGGACGCGGCGCAATACACCTGCTGTCGAGCCGGGGGTGAAGCGCCACTCTGGCCCTCAGGCCGGCCGCGGCTCCTTGGGCAGTCCGAGGACGCGCTCGCCGATGATGTTGCGCTGGATCTCGGCAGCCCCTCCCCAGATGGTCTCCGAGCGCGAGAAGAAGAACGACGCCTGGAGCTCCGACACGGGGTAGTCCGCGCTGCCGCGGCTGGAGATTCCTCCCGTCATCTCCCCGTCCGTGGCGCCCGATCCGGTGAGGATCTGGCCCTCCATTCCGAGGATGTCGATGGCGAGCTCCATCACGCGCCGGTGGTACTCCGACCAGAGAATCTTGTGCAGAGCCCCGAGTGCAGCGGCGTGGTTCGTCTTGTTGATGGCATCAGTCAGGCTCCGAAAGCCGTTCACCTGCATGATCTTGACGGTGCCCCAGGCCCGGGCCAGCTCCTGGCGGACGAGGGGGTCGCCCGAGCGGCCCTTGCGCCTGGCCTCGGAGATGATCACGTCGAGCTCCTTCTGGAAGCGGCGGTGCCCGGTCGTCGCGGACGCGCCTCTCTCGAAGCCGAGAGTGGTCATGGCCACCTGCCAACCGTTGTCGACTCCGCCGACGACGTTCTCCCTGGGACAGCGGGCGTCGTTGAAGAAGACCTCGTTGAACTCGGCGGTGCCGTCGACCTGCCGGATGGGGCGCACTTCTATGCCCGGCTGCCTCATGGGCATTAGAAGGTAGGAGATCCCCTTGTGCTTGGGGGCGTCAGGGTTGGTGCGCGCGAGCAGGAAGATGTAGTCCGCGTACTGTGCCTGGGTGGTCCACACCTTTTGCCCGTTCACCACCCATTCGTCGCCGTCGAGAACAGCGCGGGTCTTCAGCGAGGCCAGGTCGCTGCCGGCGTCGGGCTCGGAGAATCCCTGGCACCACGAGATGGTGCCTTCGAGTATGCGCGGGATGAGCTCCTTCTTCTGGGCCTCGGTTCCCCACTGCAGGATCGTGGGGCCCACGAGGGTGTCCCCGAAGAAGTCCGCCCGCATCGGGGCGTCGGCCCGAGCGAACTCCTCGTTCAGCACCACCTGCTCGAGGATGGAGAGACCGCGCCCGCCGTACTCCTCGGGCCACGACGCGCACAGCCAGCGTCCCTCTCGCAGCTTGGCCACCCACTGCTCGTTGAAACGGCGTCGCTCCTCGCCGGAGAGGACGAACCCCGGCTCGCCCCAACCGGCGGGCAGGTTGGCCTCCAACCACGAGCGCACCTCGGCACGGAACGCCTCTGCTTCGGGGGGGTACTCGAGGTCCACGTATCGAGGGTACCGCCGTTGGGCTTGTCCGGCCAGCAGGCGGAGGAACGGGTTGCCTGGCGCGCTGGCGCGCTGGCGGGCTGGCGGGCTGGCGTGCGGGCTGGCTGGCGTGCGGGCTGGCTGGCGTGCGGGCTGGCTGGCGTGCGGCGCCGTGGGACAATAACGTGTTCTAGTGAGGTCGCGGCCTCGGCACCTGGCCGAGTGTGCCAGCGACCTGAGAGGCCCACTACCTGAGAGGCCCACTACCTGAGAGGCCCACTACCTGAGAGGTCTGCGTGGAGATCGGCTACACCGAGGAGCAGCAGGAGCTTCGCCGGGAGCTTCGCGCCTATTACGCGTCGCTTCTCACGCCCGAGGTCGAGCGCGATCTGGCCGCGAGCGGCGGCATCGGACCGGTGGTGCGACGGGTCGTGAAGCAGATGGCCACCGACGGGTGGCTCGGCATCGGCTGGCCGAAGGAGTACGGCGGCCAGGGACGCTCGGCCATCGAGCAGTTCATCTTCTTCGACGAGTCGATGCGCAGCGGAGCACCCGTGCCCATGCTCACGATCAACACTGTGGGACCCACCATCATGGACTTCGGCTCGGCCGAGCAGAAGGAGCTCTTCCTGCCGAAGATCCTGGCCGGTGAGATCGCCTTCTGCATCGGCTACACGGAGCCCAATGCGGGGACGGACCTGGCCTCCTTGACGTCGCGGGCGCGCCTCGACGGGGACGAGCTGGTGATCGACGCCGCCAAGGTGTTCACGAGCCTCGCGGGCGACGCCGACTACTGCTGGCTGGCAGTGCGGACCAATCCCGATGCGCCCAAGCACAAGGGCATCTCGATCGTGATCGTGCCTATGAGCTCGCCGGGGATCCGGATCGTGCCCATGAAGCTCCTCGGCGAGCACAACATCAACTACACGTTCTTCGAAGGGGTCCGGGTGCCGGCCGGCAACGTGGTCGGGGGGATCGACAACGGCTGGTCCCTCATCACCAGCCAGCTCAATCACGAGCGGGTCACCCTCTGCTCGCCCGGGATCATCGAGCGCGCGCTCGAGGACGTGCTCGGCTGGGCGCGCGAGACGCGGCTGCCAGGTGGGCAGCGGGTGATCGACCAGGAGTGGGTGAGGATCCACCTCGCACGCGTGCGCGCCAAGCTGGAGTTCCTCCGCCTCGCCAACTGGAAGGTCGCGTGGGACGCGACCCGGGGCCGCCTGGACGTCGCGGACGCGTCGACGATCAAGGTATTCGGCACCGAGTTCTACATGGAGGCGTTCCGGCTCCTCACCGAGGTGGTGGGCCAGGCGGGGTACCTGGCTCGGGGCGCGCCCGGATCCGTGCTGTCGGGTCGCCTGGAGATGTACGCGCGCAGCATGCTGATCCTGACCTTCGGCGGCGGGACCAACGAGATCCAGCGTGACCTCATAGCCATCTTCGGCCTGGGCATGCCGAGGTCGCTACGGTGAGCTCCGCGCTGCGCGGATCGACGTCCGCGCTCGACTGCCTCGACTGCACAGGGAGGGCAACGTGGACTTCGCTCTGAGCGACGACCAAGAGGAGATCCGCGCTCTCGCGGCACGGATCTTCGGCGACCTGGCGAGCCACGATCGTCTCCGGGACACAGAGGCGGCGGACGAGCGTTTCGACAGGCGCTTGTGGTCGGAGCTGGCGTCTGCCGGGCTGCTCGGGCTCGGCTTGCCCGAAGAGCACGGTGGAGCGGGCCTCGGGTTTCTGGAGACTTGCATCGTGCTCGAGGAGGCCGGCAAGGCCCCGGCAGGCGTGTTCGCGCTCCTCGGCACCCTCGTCATGGGTGCAGCGCCGTTGCGGCGCTTCGGCTCCGACGCGCTGAAGAGGCGCTGGCTGGCACGAGTGGCTGCCGGCGAGGTCGTGCTGAGCGCGGCGCTAGGAGAAGCCGCTCTCGCGGATGGCCCGCCCGGCCTCCCGGTCGCCGCCGCCAAGGTGGAAGGTGGGTGGATGCTCGAGGGCGTCGCGAGCAACGTGCCGGCAGGGATGCTTGCCGAGGCAGTGATCGTGCCGGCGCGCGTCTCGCCGGCGGGCCCCGTGGGGTTGTTCGTGGTGGAGACGGATGTCCCGGGCGTCACGCGCCGCCGCCAGGACACGACTTCGGGGTATCCCGAGGCGCTCTTGGAGCTCGACGGCTGCTTTGTCGATGCCGGCTCGCTCGTGAGCGACGATCCCGCGGCATTGGTCTGGGTCCTGGAGCGGGCGATGGCAGCCGGTTGCATCGTCCAGTCAGGTTGCTGCCAGGCTGCGCTTGCCCTCACTGCCCGGTACACCTCGGAGCGCGAGCAGTTCGGAAAGGCCATCGCCACCTTCCAGGCGGTCGGCCAGCGGGCAGCCGATGCCTATGTCGACACCGAAGGCGTCCGCCTCACTGCCTGGCAGGCTGCCTGGCGGCTGGCAGAGGGTCTTCCCGCCTCGGAGGAGGTGGCAGTGGCGAAGTTCTGGGCCGATGACGGCGCGCAGCGCGTAGTGCATGCTGCTCAGCACTTGCACGGAGGTGTGGGAGTCGATCGCGACTACCCGCTCCACCGCTACTACCTCTTGACCAAGCAGCTCGCAGTGACCCTCGGCGGCGCAACCCGCAGCCTGTTGCGGCTCGGCGAGTTGATGGCCTGATAGCTGGCGCGCTCCGCGATCCGGGTTCCGCGCTCCGCGATCCGCGATCCGCGATCCGGGCTCCGCGATCCTAGGAGGCGCTGCCCTCCTCGGCGCCGGATCCGTAGCGCAATGCTTCGCATCCACAGCGGGCCGCGACGTCACCTGCTGCCGCGCAGATGGTGGACTCGTACACCGGGTTCGGTGACAGGCAGATGTCGTGGTCGCCGTCGACCTCGAACACGCGGCAGTCGGCAAGTCCCGTCGCCAGCATCTCCTGGTCGATCGCCGGGACAGCGTGGTCTCGCCGGGTGACGACGACTACAGCGGGCTGGGTGATCTCGCCGAGCCACGGGCGCGCGTCGAAGCGCGCCAGCTCGCCTCCGACTTCTGCCACCTGGGCAAGGTCGTGCCCGAGCGGGGTAGGGAGGCGTCGGATGATCTCTCGGGGGATCTTGCCGCTGCGCGCGACCTGGTAGACGGCCGAGTGGGTGGCCAGTCCGAACGCGCCGAGCGCGCCGAGCGCCAGCCTGCCGGCCGAGCTGCGACCGAGGCGCGCTGCAGTGGCGCAGAGCACCAGGCCCGAGATGAGCTGCGGGTGACGCCTCGCGAGCAAGAGCGCTATTGGCCCGCCCAGTGAATAGCCGAGCGCGATGGTAGGCCCCGTTCCCAGCGTGTCGAGCAACCCCGCCATGTCCTCGGCACAGGCTTCGAGCGTGAAGGGAGCTGACCCACGTATTCCGCCTCCGTGGCCGCGGAGGTCCGGAGCCACGACAGGGAAGCATTCGGCGAGCGGGCCGAACACGGTGGCGAAGTTCACGTCGGCGGTCGCCGTCCAGCCGTGGAGCACGAGCAGGGTGGGTGTGCTCCCGCCCGGCTCTCCGATGATCCGGCAACGCATCCGACCTCGTCCCGGCACGGCGATGCGGCGAACCTCTCCGCTGCTCACCGGTGGTACCTGGGGTATCCGTAGCACCTCTGCGAGGGTCGTCGTCATCACCTCCTCGAGCTGTCTTCAAGTGGTACAACGTCTGACCACTGCTGATCATGCCCACGAACGAAGAGAAATGGTCAGACCACTACTTCAGGAAGTCAGAGTAACATCGAGCGCGGTCGGCGTCCAACATCAAAGAGCCAACTCGGCCATGGTCCTGAGCACTTGGACATCCCCGGCCACCAGGAGTGTTGTAGCTATGGAGCTTTGCCACGCTGCGAGGTCGTCCCGGATCTTCTCGCGCGGGCCGACGAGGGCTATCGCCTCCACCATGGCTGTCGGGACAGCCGCCGCGGCGTCGTCCTTGTGGCCGTCCAGGTAGAGGCTCTGGACCTTGCGAGCATCGGCTTCGAAGCCCATCCTGCAGAAGACGTCGAAGTGAAAGTTCATCTCCCGTGCCCCCATCCCGCCTATGTAGAGGGCGAGAGAGGGGCGGAAGGCATCGGCTGCGTGTTCTACGTCGTCGTCGATGATCACGGGGCAAAAAGCGATCACCTCGAAATCGTCCTTGCCCCGGCGGGCGCCTGGGCGCGAGAAACCTTCCTCGAGGGCAGTCTCGAACTCGGCCATGTGGCGAGGCGAGAAGAAGATGGGGAACCATCCGTCTGCTATCTCGGCTGCGAGCGCCACGTTCTTCGGCCCCTCCGCCCCGAGGACCACAGGCACGTCCGCCCGGAGCGGGTGGACTATGGGCTTCAGCGCCTTTCCGAGGCCCGTGCCGCCCGGATAGGGGAGCGGGTAGTGCTTTCCGGCGTTGGTGACCGGGCCTTCACGGGCCAGCACCTTGCGGACCACCGAGACGTACTCTCTGGTGCGGGCAAGTGGCTCGGGGAAGGACTGCCCGTACCAGCCCTCCACGACCTGGGGGCCCGACACGCCGAGCCCGAGCACGAAACGGCCACCGCTCAAGTGGTCCATTGTGAGCGCAGCCATCGCCATGGCCGTCGGGGTTCGGGCAGAGAGCTGGCAGAGAGCGGTGCCGAGCCTCACGCGCGATGTCCGCGATCCCCACCACGCGAGAGGCGTCAGGGCGTCCGACCCGTAGGCTTCGGCGGTCCAGACGGAGTCGAAGCCAAGGCGCTCTGCCTCTTCTACCAGATCCTGGGCGCCCGGGGGAGGGCCTGACCCCCAGTAGCCGAGCTGCAGCCCGAGCTTCACTGCATCTTTGCCAGAATCTCGGTGGCGAAGCGCTCCGAGGCCTCGACGCGCTTCGCGGTGCGTACCTCCGGGGTGTCGCTCGGGTCCACCCGTGCCGCCATCCAGGGAGCGCAGATGAGGTCCGTGACGCCTGCATCCTCGAAGCGCAGGTAGAGATCGACGTCGGGCGGCGCCTGGATTGCCAGGTAGATGTCGAAGGGATCGTTCCCCCTGCCGGCTCGCTCGAGCGCTTTGCGCACCTCGCGGAACTGCTCCATGGCTGCGTCAGGCCCGCGGGTGCCGGGCGTGAGCCAGCCGTCGCAGTGCTCGGTTGCCCGCTTGATGGCGGCATCGGAGCCACCACCTCCGTAGATCGGCACCGGTGACGGCGGCGAGGGGTTCATCTGGCAGGGCGGGATGTCGTAGTAGGTGCCGTGGTGCTCGACCCAACCCCCGGACCACAGTGCCCGCAGCGCGCCGATCATCTCGTCGAGCCGCCTCCCCCGGTTGTGGAAGTCCTGTCCCGTGGCGTCGAACTCCTCTTCGCACCATCCCGACCCGACGCCCAGGCGCACCCGACCACGCGACACGACCGCCGCCGTCCCGACGGACTTCGCGACCGTCACCAGGTCTCGCACCGGAGCGACGTATATGCCTGTCGTGAACAGCAGCCTCCCAGTTCGACCCGCGAGGTACGCGATGAGCGTCATGGGATCCGGCCACTCGGTTTCCTTGGGCCAGGGGGGAGAGCCGTCCGGCGCCGTCGAATAGGTGTAGCGCGAGCGCAGGTCGCGGGGGTTGAAGAGGTGGTCCGACAGGTAAATGCCGTCGAAGCCCAGCTCGTCGGAGGCGACGGCCAGCGCCACCAGGTCGGCAGTTGGCAAGAAGGCGACTGCCTGGTGGAATCGCACGCAGCCGTCCTAGCCGGCCGGGCTCGCTCAGCGGCGCGCCGCGAGGGGCGCGCTCGGGCTGAAAGCCACGGGCAGGTGCTTCACTCCGTTTATGAAGTTCGACTGCAGCCTCTCGATCTCACCGTCTTGGTGGATGTCCGGGAGCCGGTCGAGGAGGTGCCCGAACATCACACGGATCTCCATGCGGGCGAGGTTGGCTCCCAGGCAGAAGTGAGGACCGCCACCCCCGAAGGCCATGTGCGGGTTGGGGGTGCGTCCTATGTCGAATGAGTCCGGGCTCTCGAAGACGTCCTCGTCCCGGTTAGCCGACACGTGCCAGAACACCACCTTGTCGCCTTCGGCCACGGGTACGCCTCCTATCTCGCACGCGGAGGTCGCCTGGCGGCGGAACTCCATGACGGGCGAGACGAAGCGAAGCATCTCCTCCACGGCGCTCGGGATTAGGGAGCGGTCCGCAAGGAGGCGCTGCCACTGGTCGGGGTGCTCGAAGAACGCGTGCATCGCCCCGGAGATGAGGTTCCTCGTCGTCTCGTTGCCCGCGACGGTGAGGAGCAGGAAGAAAAGCTCGAGGTCGAGCTCGGAGAGGTTCTCGCCGTCCACTTCGACCTGGGTGAGCACGCTCATCAGGTCGTCTTGGGGGTCGGCTCGCTTCTTCGCGAACAGCTCGCTCGCATATGCATAGAGCTCCATTGCGGCTTCCGTGGCCGCTTCAGGCGTCACCTGGTACTCGGGATCCTCGTTGCCGACCATCGTGTTGGACCAGTCGAACATCTGGTGGCGCTCCGACTGGGGTACCCCCAGGAGGTCGGCTATGACGATGAGCGGCAGCTCTGCGGAGATCGCCGTCACGAAGTCGCACTCGCCCTTCTCGCAGACCTCGTCGATGATCGCACTGGTCGCCTGGTGTATGCGCTCCTCGAGCTGGGCGATCATGCGGGGAGTGAAGCCCTTGTTCACGAGCCGCCGGTAGCGGGTGTGCAGTGGCGGGTCCATGTTGAGCATCATCAGGCGTTGCTGCTCGAGGAGCTCGGGCTCCTGGTCCCAGATGAGCACGCCTGCGCGATGTGAGGAGAAACGTTCGGCGTCCCGGTTCACCGCTACGCAGTCGGCGTACTTGGTCACGCACCAGAACCCGCCCCCGCCTTTCTCCTCGTGCCACCACACGGGAGCGTTGGCGCGCAGGTAGGCGAACCACTCATGGGGAACGCCCGCCACGAAGTTCTTCGAATCGGTGAGGTCGATATCACTGAGCCCTGCCATCCCTCGCCCCTCCTCGCTACTCGGCCTTCGTCGGCGGTTGGCCGCGACGAGAACGTGTTCCACCATGATACGCCAAGCCGCTCGACTTGCAAGCAGCATTACTAGAACACGTTATACTCCAGGGCGTGTACCTCGAGGAGAGCGAGGAGCAGCTTGCCCTTCGCCGGGAGTTGCGCGCCTACTACGCAGACTTGATGACCGACGAGGTGCGTCAGGCTCTCTTCTCGGCGGGTGAGGCGGGTGAGGCCGGTGAGGCGGGCGGTACCGGCGGTGCCGGCGGGGAGTACCGCCGCCTGGTCCGGCAGATCGGAGCCGATGGCTGGCTCGGAATCGGCTGGCCCCGCGAGCACGGAGGGCAGGGCCGGCCTGCCACCGACCAGTTCGTGTTCTTCGACGAGACGAGGCGTGCCGGTGCGCCGTTTCCCTTCGTGACCGTGAACACCGTCGGCCCTACGATCATGCGCTATGGCAGCGAGGCCCAAAAGGCGTTCTACCTGCCACGCATCCTCGCAGGCGAGCTCCACTTCGCCATCGGCTACACCGAGCCTGGCGCCGGTACCGACCTGGCGTCGCTCTCGACCCGCGCGGTTCGCGACGGAGACGATTACGTGGTGAACGGGGGGAAGGTGTTCACGAGCGGGGCTGACCAGGCCGACTACATCTGGCTCGCGGTGCGGACGGACCCCGAGGCGCCCAAGCACCGCGGGATATCCATACTTTGCGTCCCGACGGGCTCCCCGGGGTTCAGCTGGAGCCCGATCCATACGGTCGGGGGCATCTCGACCACTGCTACGTACTACACGGACGTCCGGGTGCCAGTGGCCAACCGGGTCGGCGGCGAGAACGATGGGTGGCGGATGATCACGACGCAGCTCGAGCACGAGCGCGTAGGGCTTGCAGCCTGGAGCGGCCTGGCGCGCCTGCTCTGGGAGCAGGTGGCGGCCTGGGCGGCCTCGGTGCCGGGCGCGAGCGGCGGAAGCCTTGCAGGCGAGCCGTGGGTTCAGGCGGACCTCGCTCGCACCTGGGCGGAGGTGGAGGCAATGTACCTCCTGAACTGGAGGATGGCTGCAGCAATGGCTGCCGGCACGCTAGGTCCGGCTGACCCCTCGGCGGTGAAGGTGTTCGGGACCGAGCGCACCATCGAGGTCTACCGGCGCCTGCTCGGCATCGTCGGGGCCGCAGGTTACGTGTCTCCCGGCTCCCCGGGCGCATTGCTCGGAGGCAGGCTCGAGGTGGCCGCGCGCCAGGCCCAGGTCAACACCTTCGGAGGCGGCGTGAACGAGGTACAGAGAGAGATCGTGGCAACTGCCGGCCTGGGGATGAAGCGGGTGGTGAGGACGGCAGTCTCGTGAGCCCTGGCACGCGCGAACCGTCGCTCTCGGCAGCCGCCACCTGGAGTGCGCCCGACCCGGTGAACCAACCGATGATCCGCCACTTCGTCGAGGCCGTAGGGGACGAGAACCCTGTGTACGTCGACGCCGGCGCTGCCCGTTCTGCCGGGCTCCCGGGAGTCGTGGCGCCGCCGGCCATGCTCCAGGCCTGGGTGATGCGCGGCTTGAAGGCCACTCAGGAGCTGGAAAGGGCGAGGGCCGGGGGCAGGGGCAGGGCCGGTACTGCGCCGGCTTCGGCCCAGGACGAGGTCCTAGCGCGCCTCGACGCGGAGGGGTTCACCTCGGTAGTGGCGACCAACTGCGAGCAGGAGTACTTCCGCCCCCTGGTTCTCGGGGACCACCTGAGCGCATCCTCGAGGGTGGAGTCGGTGTCGGACGAAAAGAAGACGGCCCTTGGCCCCGGCCGCTTCGTCACAACGCTCACCGAGATGTTCGACCAGGCAGGCGAGCTCGTTGCGGTCATGCGCTTCCGGCTGCTCAAGTTCCGCCCAGCCGCACCTTCCGCCACCACCGCCGCCACTTCTGCAGGCGCCACTGCTGGCGCCGCCACTGCTGGCGCCGCCACCGCTGGCGCCGCTGCTGCCGGCGCGCCGGCTCGGGCGTCGAGGGAGGACCTTGGTGCGGGGATGCGCCCAGGTCCTGTCCTCACCCGTGACAACGCCTTTTTCTTCGAGGGCGCCCGGCTCGGGAAGCTCCTCGTGCAGCGCTGCTCATCGTGCGGCACCCTCCGGCACCCGCCTGCACCCTCGTGCGCCGCGTGCCGTTCCTTGGAGTGGGACGCTGTCGAATCCTGTGGTCGGGGAGTGGTCTACAGCTTTGCGGTCGTGCACCATCCCCAGGTTGCGGGGTTCGAGTACCCCCTCGTGGTGGCGCTGGTGGAGCTCGAGGAGGGGACTCGCCTGGTCGCCGACTTGGAGGGAGTCGCGCCCGCGGATGTGCGCATAGGGATGGCGGTTGAAGTCGGTTTCGCCCCGCTTAGTCCAGAGATCGCGCTTCCGGTGTTCCGGCCTAGTGCTCCGTCCCGGAAGTAACGTGAATTCGATCGGCGAGCCAGGGGCGTCATCTGGCAAGGCCGAGGACGAAGGCGTAGCTGGAGCTACGTCGAGGACGAGAACAGCGCCAGGGGCGTCATCTGGCCGGCGAGCGCGCGTGGTACTTCCGGGACGGAGCACTTGCAAGGAGCTGAGACGGTGAGACACCTTGCCTGCCCCCCCGGCCACGCCATGCTCGCCGACTACGCCAGCCCTCTTAGAGGCTCAGCGGATAGGGGTGCCGGGCTCGCCGGCTTCCTCAGGATGCTCTGATGGACTTCTCCCTGGGCGAGGAGCAACTTGCTGTGGAGCAGTCCGCATCCGCTCTTTTCGGGAAGATGGCAACGCCAGATCGGGTGGCGGTCGTGGAGAACGGTGCGGATCGCTTCGACGACGTGCTCTGGGCGGAGCTGGCTCGAGCGGATCTGCTGGGGATCGCGCTGCCTAGCGCATGGGGCGGCTCCGGGATGGGGATGCTCGAGCTTTGCTCCCTGCTCCAAGCCCAGGGGCGCTACGTCGCGCCGGTCCCGCTTTGGTCGACGCTCGTGCTCGGAGCGATGCCTGTAGCCGAGTTCGGTGCCGACTCGCTGAAGGAGCGCCTGCTCCCGGGCGTGGCATCAGGCGAGGTGAGGCTCACGGCGGCGCTGAACGAGGCAGTAGCTGCCGGCTGGGGGCTCGCGGGCGTGACGTCGGCATCGAGGGAGGGGCAGGGGTCGGCTGGCGCGCGCGCTTCTCGCGGGTGGGCAGGCGTGCGGGCGGAGCGAGACGGTGACGGCTGGCGACTCTCGGGCCGCGCGTTTGCCGTGCCCCAGGCTCACCTGGCCACAAGGGTGCTCGTGCCCGCCCTCGGTGCGGACGGGCAGGAGCTGGCGGTGCTCGTCGACCCGGCTATGCCCGGCGCGTCGCTCGAGAGGGCTCTCACCACCGACAGGCAGGTCCACCCGCACTTGACACTCGATGGCGTCCGGGTTCCCTGCGACGAGGTCTTGGGGGCCCCCGGCATGGTGGCAACGGGGGCGGAGGTGGTCTCGTGGGTGACTGCTCGCGGGAGGACAGGGCTCTGCGCGATCGCTCTCGGGGCCTGCGAGGAAGCGCTACGCATGACGGCCTCCTATCTCGACGAGCGGGAGCAGTTCGGCCGCCCGCTCTCGTCGTTCCAGGGCGTGCTCCTGAAGGCAGCGGACGCTGCAATCGACATAGAGGCGGTGAGGGTGACCTTGTGGGAGGCGGCGTGGCGGCTGGACAGCGGTCGCCCGGCATCCGAGGCGGTCGCGGTCGCGAACTGGTGGGCATCGGAGGCGGGCCAGCGTGTCGTGCATGCGACCCAGCACCTCCACGGGGGCGTGGGTGCCGACATCTCCTACCCCGTCCATCGCTACTTCCTCTGGGTCAAGCAGATAGAGCTGATGCTCGGCTCCCCGAGCGCGCAGCTCGCCGAGCTCGGGAAGATTGTGACGGCCGAGGTGGCCGAGGTGGCCGGCCATCGCACCCAGGAGCTCCGGTGAACGGCCGCCCGCCACGGTCGTTGCCCTACGAGTCCGTGTCCGTGGGCGACAAGCTGCCCGGGCTCGAAGTTCCCGTCACCCGCACCCTCGTAGTCGCTGGTGCCATTGCATCGAGGGACTATCAGGACGTGCACCACGACCCCGAGCTCGCCCGCGAACGCGGATCGCCGGACGTGTTCATGAACATCCTCACGACCAACGGCTTCGTGGGCCGCTTCGTCACCGACTGGTCGGGCCCTGCGGGAGTCCTCGAAGCGATAGCGATACGCCTGGGTGCCCCCAACTATCCCGGTGACACGATGGTCTTGAGTGGCGAGGTGACCGCAAAGCTGGGTCCTTCGGAGCGCTCCGGCAGCCGCGGAGTGGTCGAGGTGGCGGTACGCGGAGCTAACCGTCTGGGCGATCACGTGACGGGTACGGTCCGCGTCGGCTTGCCGATGGGTCGAGCGCCCGACCCGGACACGCGCTCTTCCCCGGAGGGCACGGTGGAGGGCACGCCGGGGGGCACGGCGGAGGGCATGGCAGAGGGCATGGCAGAGGGGTCCCCGGGGGCCCTGGCATGAGCTTCCATGGGCCGGCTTTCGCCGGCACCACGGCCATCGCCGGGATCGGGGCGACCGAGTTCTCCAAGGATTCGGGGCGCAGCGAGCTTCGCCTCGCGGTCGAAGCCGTCGGCGCCGCCCTGGACGACGCTGGGATCGCGCCGTCGGAAGTCGACGGTCTGGTTACGTTCTCGGCGGACACCAACCCTGAGATCGAGGTGGCGCGCAGCCTGGGCATGGGCGAGCTCACCTTCTTCAGCAGGATCCACTACGGAGGTGGTGCGGCGTGTGCCACCATCTTGCAGGCGGCTATGGCGGTCGCGTCGGGCGTGGCATCCGTTGTCGTGTGCTATCGCGCCTTCAATGAACGTTCGGGGCATCGCTTCGGCACCGGAGTGCAGTCCGGGTTCGCCGCGCCCACTGCCGAGAACGCCCAGTTTTCCTGGTACGCGCCGTTTGGCTTGCTCACCCCCGCCGCCTGGGTGGCTATGTTCGCCAGGCGCTACATGCACATGACCGGAGCGACGGGTGAGGACTTCGGCCGAGTGGCCGTGGCGGACCGTAGGCATGCAGCAACCAATCCGGCTGCCTGGTTCTACAGGAGGCCGATAACGCTCGCGGACCACCAGGAGTCCCGATTCATCGTCGAGCCGCTGCGCCTCCTCGACTGTTGTCAGGAGTCGGACGGAGCTCAGGCGCTGGTGGTCACTTCCCTCGAGATGGCGCGCGACCTGCGCCACTCCCCGGCGGTGGTGCGTGCCGCCGCGCAGGGGTCGGGTGCCGGCCAGCACATGATGACCTCGTACTACAGCGGTGATCTCTTGCGCCTGGCGGAGATGGAAGTGGTGGCTCGGCAGCTGTGGGGATCCGCCGGTATAGGTCCCGCCGATGTGCAGACGGCCGTGCTGTACGACCACTTCACCCCCTTCGTGCTCTACCAGCTCGAGGAGCTCGGCTTCTGCCCTCCGGGAGAGGCAAAGGACTTCGTGCGCGATGGGAACATCGAGCTCGGTGGAGCCCTTCCGGTGAACACCCACGGCGGGCAGCTCGGCGAGGCGTACATACATGGCATGAACGGGATCGCCGAAGCCGTGAGGCAGGTGCGTGGCAGCGCCGTCAACCAGGTTCCGGATGTCGAGCACGTACTCGTTACTGCAGGCACGGGGGTGCCGACGAGCGGGCTCGTTCTCGGCGTCGACCGCTGACCGCCGAGCGCCCACCTCCCCAGCTACTACCAAGGTGTTCCACACCTTCCATCATGAGAGTCACATGGTGTCTTCCGCGGGGTTGTGCCCACTATTTGTCGGTCCTACAATGTTCACGTGTGGAGCTGGGATGGGCGCAATCGAGCCGAAGGCACCGGATCGGCCGGGCTCATGCCCGACATGTCATCAACACCGTCGAGCCCACCGCTGTCACCACCACGGATGGCAGCGAAGGACTTCTGTGGGTCGGGCCCGACGATCGGGGCCTGGAGTTGGAAGTCGTCGCTGTGGTCCTACCGGGGTTGTACCTAGTGATCCACGTCATGCCTACCGCGCTGAGAGGAGGCGCTTCATGACCGAGTCGGCACGGATCCACGATGAGCAGGTGAGAGACCGAGGCACGATCGACCTCGACAAGCAGGACGTCCGCTTGGCGGACGGCACCCGGCTCACCGAAGCCAAGGCAGCGGAATTGGCCGCCGAGATTCTCGAGCGTGCCGGGCGGGGACGTCCCTCACTGTCGCGCTCGGGTGCCCGGTCGCCCCAACTTCGGCTCAGCGTGCCAGACGAGCTTCGCACCAGACTGCTCCAGCGGGCTGAAGATGAGCACCGCAGCGTCTCCCACCTCGTGCGAGACGCCTTGGAGCACTACCTAGCGTCCTAGGCGGGCTGTCCCGCTGGCCGATCGGCTTGCGGTGCACACATGCGATCGCCCTCTCGCCGGCGGACGGGTGCCTGCCGGGCGTTCGCCTTGCGGCCGCCGATTCCAGCACCGGGTGTGGCGATGGACTCCTGGGTCTGTGTGCCGTAGGCGAGTAGCGGGCCGCCCCGGAGGAAGTTGTGAGCGCCGGGCTGTGCTCCCTCGCTCGCATCGATCCCTTGCCCCGGCCTTGGCGTAGCCCGTACCGGAGGGGCGCTACGTGCTGCTCCCGCAGCGTCGGGCGCTCCCCTCGACGCTCCCCGACCGGTGGCGCTTCGGGCGTTCCTTGGACGCCCCGGGGTGGATGCCCCGCCACGGGGACGGCGGCTGGTGGCACTCGAACAGGCCGTGCACCGTGGGGCTGCCGCGGCTGGCACCAGGTCGGAGTCGACACGCCTTACCCGGATACCCGACGCGGCTCGCTAGGCCGGAGGGGGACGCTGGTAGATGGCGAAGCTCGCACCCCTGCCGTCGCCGAGGATCACCGTGCCGGACGTGGCCTCCCGCCCAGTGTCGGCGAGGACCGGGCCCCGAGCGTCGTGGGCGATCAGCGCGGCGATAGCGGCGGTCATCCGCCTTGCTTCGTCTCGGTCGAGCTCGCCTGCCTCCTCAGCTCCGAGCCTGAGGAACACCGGCACGAGCTCCGCCTCGGGGGGCCAGCCGTAGCGGAGCGCCTTGGCGGTAAGCTCCCGCGGGGACTCAGCCGGCGGGTCGAGCAAGCACAGCAGAGTACCCGCCGGCGCCGGCACAGCCTCGCCCGGCTGCCAGTCACGCAGGCCCGCGGGGGATTGCTCGCCGGGGTAGACGACGATGCCACGCTGCAGGCCGGCGTTGCCCATGACCACGGCCGAGTGCCGGGTGCTCTCCCCGTCGACGCTCACCTCGAGCGCCAGGTCGATCTCGTCGCTCGAGCGAGCCCACGGCTCGGCCCGCCACAGGGCGAGCGCCTGGGCGACGAGCACCCGCCAGTCCTCGGGGTTGGGGAGCTGTTTAGGCTGTGCCCGGCCTGCCATGTGCCCGACGAAGCAGTCGAAGATGTCCTCGGCTTCCGTCCCTGGCACCACTTCGGTGATCGGCGGCAGCGTGCTGGTCGGCATCAGCGCGCCGAGCGACTCGGCGAGAAGGTTTCCGAGCCCCGGGGCGCACAGCACGCCATCGGGGCGGAAGGGTGCGAGGGGGCCCGCGGGCTTGGCAAGCGCCGCGTCGCACGCCGAGCCGAGCGCCTCGAAGTCGCTCGGGGCCACTGCGACCCCGCGGACGAGGCCGGTAGCGATGTCGAGCACCAGGGCTGCTCGGAGCTCGGCGTGGCCAGGCACGCGGACAGCGTGCGAGACATTGCGGGTGAGCACGAGCCATCTGCGATCGGTGCCGGCCATGACGACCAGTATCGCCCCTATCCAAGTGGGCCCGCTCGAGTGGGCCCGCTCCATGCCGACGACCCGGTTGCCAGGAGCAGCGGCTGCCCTGGGCATGCGCGTAGAGTGGAGCGTGGCCGACGAGACCTTTCGCACCCACCACACCCTCCCGCTATGACACGCCGGGCTAGGACCCGAGCGTCGTCGCGGGCGCCCGGCGCCGGCGACGCGGAGCTCGCCGCGACGCTTGCTGAGGTAGGGGCCATCCTCGACACGCCGCTCGCTGTGCTCATGGGCACCGAGGAGGAACGGGCGCAGGCGCAACAGCTCGCTGCCGACGCCGCGGCCGCCCCGGCGATGTCGCGTCTCGCCGAGGTAGTCGCTTTCGTGGGCTCGGGGCGCCCGGCGACCCAGGCAGGCAACCTGAGAGTCGCCGACGCGATCGCACTCGCGCGCCGCCTCGACACCGGAGAAGAGATACCCGAGCGGGTCCGCTCCCTCGACGACCTGCCCGACACCGCGCACGACTTCGAGTGGGCAGCCGCGGCCGGCTTTCTCGCCCGGAGCACCACTAAGGTCGTCGCCGGGCCTCTGGCAGGCGACATCGAGCGCGACCCGCTCCAGAGAACCTAGGCA
>JAJYXW010000073.1 GCA_021801525.1 Actinomycetes bacterium | reverse complement strand
CCACGAGCGGACCTGGCACGACCGAGCAGGGCGCGCACGGCACTCGGGCGGTCGCGCCCACGAGCGGACCTGGCACGACCGAGGGACGGGCAGGTGCCGGTACGCCCGGCCCGCACGCCGTAGCCAGAGCCCCAGGCGGCTGGAGCGCTGCGACCGCGCCAAGCGCGGCGAAGCCGAGCGCCGATCCTCGCCCGGAGGCTGCCGTGAGAACGCCCCGCGGGTTGGCGGCCGCCCTGCAGGCATCAGGGGCCGGCCGTTTGCCGGCAGCAGCGCAGCCGAGCACACCGGCGGCCTCCGCCGGGTCTGCCGCAGCCGCTACTGGCGAGCCGGTCGCATCGCAGGTGCTGCGCGTGGTATCTCCTCTCATCTCTTCGCAGGACGGCACCTATCTATTGCGCCTCGATCTGACGCCCCCCGGCCTCGGCACCGTCCGGGCCACCGTCGTAGTGCGCAGCGGCGAATTCGTCGCCGTGAGGCTCGTGCCGGTGAGCTCATCGGCCCACGACGAGTTGCTGGCTGCGGCAGGGGAGCTCCAGTCCCAGCTCGCGTCCGGGAGCGGGACGCCGGTTCACGTGGAGATCGGCAGCGTCCCCGGTGGAGGCTCAGGCGGAGCCCCTGGTGGCGGATCCGCCGGGACGACCGGTGCCGCCCACGACGGCAACGGTGGTTCCAGGGGAACCCTCTCCGACAGGAGCAGGAATAGCAGTGCAGAGCGCAGGAGCCTGGCCAGCGGCGCTGCGCGATCTCTGGCGGCGGTCGGCGCCGGTAAACGCCGGGGCGTCGTGGAGCACCAAGTCGACTTGATGTTGTGAGACGGCGCCAGCCATGTCCGAGCACGGCGAAACAGACAACAGGAGGACCATATGACCAGCGCGATACCGGCAGTCGGAGGCTCGGGTACGACCTCGCAGGGGTCGAGCACCAATCCGCTCAGCCAGCTCGACAACTCCCAGACCTTCCTCGACTTGCTCGTGGCCCAGCTGAAGTACCAGGACCCGCTGAACCCCGTTTCCGGCACGCAGTTCATGGCCGAGACGGCACAGCTCACCCAGGTGCAGAGCATGGTGCAGCTCTCCCAGGAGATGGCCGGCACCCAAGCCGCCGGTCTCATCGGTAAGACGGTGACCGCCACCGGGCCGAATGGCGCTCCTGTCACGGGCACCGTGGCGAGCGTGACTTTGAACGGATCTCAGACGCCGCTGCTCGACGTCGGGGGAGTCTCTGTGGCCCTGTCGTCCGTCACACAGGTCAGTTGAGCATGCGGCGGCCGGCCGAATTGCCGCGAAGACGCGGTCGTCCGGCCTCGGCGACAAGAGCAGCGAAGTATTCGGGAAACGTGCCAGCAACGACAACAGCAACGACAACAGCAACGACAACAGCAACGACAACAGCAACGACAACAGCAACGACAACAGCAACGACAAAGGAGAAGAAGCCGCCATGGCAGATCGATCATTGCTCGCAGCAGTATCGGGTATAAGCGCCAACCAGACCTACCTCGACACGATTGGCAACAACATTGCCAACGTGAACACGGTCGGCTACAAGAGCCAGAGCACCGACTTCGTCGACCTGCTCACCGAGCAGATCGCGGGCGCTGCGGCACCCGCAGGGGTGACGGTGAGCGGCGGCACCAACCCGATGGCCGTAGGCTCCGGGGTGCGCGTCGGGGCGATATCCACCAACCTCACCCAGGGTTCCCTGGAGCAGACCAACCAGCCTACCGACCTTGCGATAGAGGGCAGCGGCTTCCTGGTTGCCTCCCAGCAGGGCCAGCAGTACTTCACCCGCGCGGGGCATCTTCTCCTCGACGCGAACGGCGATCTGGTGACCCCTACGGGGGCGCTTATCCAGGGCTGGCAGGCCAATGGCACCGGCGTCATCGACACGAACGCTCCTACGACGGCGGTGTCGATCCCGGCAGGGCAGGTAATAGCAGCCAAGCCGACCACGGAGATAACCATGGGCGGCAACCTTCCTGCCTGGAATGGCACCGGCACCGCCACCCCCGAGACGACCACCATCAACGCGTACGACTCGCTGGGCGACACGGTGCCGACGACCTTCACCTTCACGCCAGTGGCAGGCACGGCCGGCGAATGGGACGTCAACGGTCAGGTGACCGGCATGACCGGCACGCTGTGGACCAAGCCGCTCGTCGTGAAGTTCGACACCTCCTCCGGGCAGATCTCCACGATCACAAACCAGGACACCGGCACGACCTACACCATGAGCACGACCAACCCTGCTGCCTTGGACGTCCCGGTCACCAACATGCCATCTTCGTCGAACTCGAGCTTCACGTTCCCGAGCACGGACACCTGGAACGCGATCTTCCCGGCGGCAGGCTCCTCCGGGGCGGTCACCCAGTTCGCAGGCCAGGACACGGCGGCGGCAGTGAGCCAGGACGGCAGCGCCGGGGGGTCCCTGCAGTCGTTCTCGATCGGCTCGAACGGCGTGATAACCGGTTCGTTCTCCAACGGCCAGACGCTCTCGCTCGCCCAGATCGCGCTGGCGAACTTCACCAACCCCGGTGGTCTCGCAGATGTGGGAAACAGCCTCTACCAGGCCAGCCCCAACTCCGGCCAAGCGCTCATCGGCACGCCGGGCACAGGTGGGCGAGGATCGCTCGTGGGCGGCTCCCTCGAGATGTCCAACGTCAACCTGGCGCGCCAGCTCACCGACCTAATCGTCGCCCAGGAGGCCTATCAGGCGAACACCAAGACGATAACCACGGACGCCACGGTGCTGCAGTCGCTCGTGAACCTGCCGTAGCCAACCCGATCGCACGAGCGGGCGGGCGCGCCGACCAGGGCTGCGGCTTCGTCCGCGCGGGCGCGCTCAAGTCACGCTGCGTGCTGGCCGATAACACGGGGGTGGACACGCGCTCCCATGGGTGCCTGTTTCTCTCCGCAGCCGGCGGGAGGAGGAGATGATCAGGCTCACGCGCCTGAACGGAGGGACGCTCGCCCTGAACCCGGATCTCATCGAGCGTATCGAGGTGACTCCCGACACCGTGATCACTCTCATCGACGGCACGAAGTACGTAGTAGGCGAGAGCCTCGAGGAGATCATCGACGAGATGGTCGAGCTGCGTGCACGGGGCTTTGCCCGTGCGCAGCAGATGCTGGCCTCGCAGGCGCTCGAGGGGAGCGACGATGCCTCCGTTGCCGGCGCGAGCGGAGCTCGTGCCGGAAGCGGCGCAGCTGTTCTGCGCCCGCTCAGGCCCGTCCCGGCAATGCCCGCCGCGCCGCCGCCCGGAGCTGCCGGAGCTGCCGGAGCTGGCAGCGGAGGCCGGGAACGCGAGGACTCGAGCGGCGACGAGGCCATTAGTGGCGAGGCCATGAGCGACGAGGCCATTAGCGGCGTGGCCGGAGCGGTGACCACGGACGAGGATTGACGAGGAGCACGGGTCGTGGCAGATTCACCAAGCGACCGGGGCCAGAAGGCACCTACCGGTAAGGCCGCCACCGCGGGCAAGGGCCTGGCGGGTGCCACGGACCGGATGACCGTCATCGGGATAGGAGGCGCTCTCACGTGCGTGGTCTTGTCGATGATGCTCGACGGCGGGAGCCCGCTCGTGCTGTTCAAGCCCGCACCGCTCGTGCTGGTGTGGGGCGGGACGCTTGCGGCTTCGGTGGCCGGGGTGATGCGCTCCGACGTGAGGGTCGTTCGCTCGGTGATGAAGCAGGCGACACGCAGCCCCCAGCGGGTCCCTGGGGAGGACATCGGCAGGATCGTCGGCCTGGCGGAGGTCGCCAGGCGCGAAGGGCTCCTCGCATTGGAGAAGGCCTCTGCGGATGTGAGCGACCCCTTCTTCAAGAAGGGGATCGAGCTCACCGTGGACGGCACCGACCCCGAGGAGGTCCGCGAAGTGATGGAGGGCGAGATCGACGCGCTCCGCGAGCGCCACAAGGCAGGCGCCAAGTTCTTCACGGACATGGGTGGGTTCTCGCCGACTCTCGGAATTCTCGGCACGGTCATAGGGCTCGTGCACGTCCTCGGGAACCTGTCCACTCCCTCGGCCCTCGGTCCGGCGATCGCGTCGGCGTTCACGGCCACCTTGTGGGGGGTGCTGATGGCCAACCTCGTGTGGCTGCCGATCGCGAACAAGCTGCATAGGGCGAGCGAGCTCGAGGTGCAGAACCGCAAGCTCGTCCTCGACGGGATCCTCGCCATCCAGGCCGGGAGCAGCCCCCGGATGATCGAGGCGCGACTGCTCGCGTACCTGCCTCAGTCGAGCCGCGAAAGCCTCCGGAAGAAGAAGGCTGCTTGAGATGGCCCGGCGCCGCAGGCAGGCATCCGAGGAGGAAGCGCACTCGGGCGCGGCCGGCATGGAGCGATGGCTCCTCACCTACGCCGACATGATCACCCTCCTCCTCGCCCTCTTCGTGATCCTCTTCGCGATGAGCACGATCAGCATCAATAAGTTCCATCAGCTGAGCGAAGGATTCCACAACGCATTCGCGTCAGCTCAGACACTCAATGCGAACAACGGGAAGGGGCTACTGCACCAGAGCAACCTGGTGAGCCACCCCGGGGTGGCTCACCCGCCGCGGGAGGCCTCCACTGCTCGAGTCCAGCCCGCGTCCAGCGTGCCTCCGTCGGTAACCCCTGCATCTACGCCGGGCGCAAAGCCCGCAGCGGCGCAGCCGCTCTCGGTGATCCAGCAGCAGCTCGACCAGGCCCTGGCCGCTAAAGGGCTTGCCAATGACGTGCAGATCGTACGCGAGAGCCGAGGGCTCGTCCTACGCATGCTCGCGGACCGGACTTACTACGCGACCGATTCGGCCGCGCTGAGCGCGGTGGGCAACCTGGTAGTGGACACCGTCGCATCGGTCCTCCTCACCGACGCCAACAAGGTGGTGGTGGAGGGCTACACGGACTCTCAGCCGATCTACGGAGGGCCCTTCACCACGAACTGGGAGCTGTCCGCGTTCAGGGCGCTGAACGTGGTGCTCCGCCTCGACAAGATCGACCACCTGGCCGAGGGGCGGGTTGCCGGTGCCTTCTACGGCAAGACCCGGCCGGTGGTTCCCAACACCACCCCCGCGAACATGGCTCTCAACCGACGGGTGGACTTCGTGATACTCGCACCTGGCCAGGGAAGGACACCCTGAGGTGAGCCGGGTGTCTCGTCCTTACGACCCACATGTCTACGAGCGAGAGGAGCTACCCGCCGATGGCCTCCCCCGATGAGATGCTCCAAGCGCAGCAGGCTCTGGCCCGCCAGGTCGACGAAGCCCTCGGGAACGCCGCGGAGCAAAAGGGCAAACGAGGGCGCAAGCTGTTAGCTGTCGCAGCCCTCGTGCTGCTGATAGCCGGTGCCGGTTTCTTCGCCGAGAAGAAGCTCATGGTGCACCCGAAGCTGAACCCCAAGGACCCGCCCCCCGGCGCCCTCGTGTCGCTGCCCCAGCTCACCTTGAACCTTGCCGACGGATCGGACCTGCAGGTGCAGCTCGCGCTCCGTCTCAGCACCGTGGCCAATGCCAAGGAGATCACCACGGACCAGCCACTGTTCGCGAACGCGGAGATCAGCGTGTTCGGGAGCGAGACCTATGCGTCGCTCCTGACCCCGCAGGGAAAGGCCGCCGCGAAGGCCGCGCTCCTCGCCAGGTTCCAGGCGATCGCCCTTCCGGTGCAGAAGGTCCCTCAGGTGATAAGCGTGTACTTCACCCAGTTCGTCATGCAGCAGGCCTGATCTGCAGCGCCCGCTCGGGCGCCGGGGAACGGCTCGGGCGGTGGCGCTCAACCTTCGAGCCCCATCTGCCGATAGTACGACGTGGCTACGACGACGGTGAGGAAGCGATCCGCGGCATCTGCCGAAGGCAAGGACGCGGCGCAGGGTTCCCCCGGCTCCGCTCGCGCCTCGCAGGCGCCGGGCGCCACCCCCGGAGGCGCGCGCAAGTACGACTTCCGCAAGCCGACTGGGCTCGCACGTTCGCACCTGCGCGACATGCACCTCCTCCTGGAGGTGTTCACGCATCGGGTGGGCGGGGCGCTCACTGCCGGGTTGGCCACGCCCATCCACACAGCCTTGGGTGGGATGGACGAGCAGACATGGGACGAGTACTCGAGCTCGCTTCCCGAGCCGACCGCGGTCGTGAGCCTCGCGCTTCCGCCCCTGCAGGGGAGGCTCTTCGTCCACGTTCCCCTCGACCTGGCGATGGCTTTCGTCGACCTGCGCCTTGGTGGCAGGCCCTCGGGGTTCAAGGCGGAGCGACCCCTCACGGACATCGAGCAGGAGCTGGTGAGCGGTGTGATAGCCACGATCGTCTCCGAGCTCCCGCCGGCCTTTGCAGGCTTGGCGGCCTTCCGGACGGGCCCTCTCTCCATTGTGCAGGGGGTCCGATTCCTGCAGGGGCCGAGCGCCACGGAGATGTGCCTGGTGGCCTTCCTCGAGATCTCCGGCGGGGAGCGCTGGAGCGGCACGCTCAGCATCTGCGCCACTCTTGGCACCCTGCGTCCCATCATCGACGCCATGGTTGCTCAGGAGCTCGAGGGAGACGACACTTCGGATGCCGCCCAGGCCCGGCTCGTCGAGTCCCTGGTGGAGTCGGTGCCCGTGGAGCTGAGCTTGCGGTTCCCGAGCTTCGAGCTCACCCCTGTCGATCTGCTGGCGCTCGAGGTGGGAGACGTAGTGCCCCTCGACTACGAGCGCGACCAGCCGCTTGTCGTGGAGACCGGCGGGCGTACCCTGCTCTGGGCGGTTCCGACCTCCAAGGGCCGCCGCCTCGCATGCGTGATAGTCGAACCCGAGGAGCGATTCCCATGACCGATACCGTGGAGCAACAGGCACCGGCACAAGCCGCCCAGATCGAAGCCGCCCGGCCCGAAGGCGCCCTGAGCGAAGTCGCCCAGACCGAGGGCGCGCGTTCGGAGATCAACGGAGAGCCCGCGGAGGGACACCGCCGCACGGCCTCCAAGGGGCCGCTGCTCGGACGCATCGACCGGCTGAGCGACGTGGCGATGGTGGTCACGGTGGAGCTCGGCCGGGCGGAGATGCCCGTTCGCGACCTGCTCGGGCTACGTGTGGGGAGCATCGTGGAGCTCAACCGTCCCGTGGGCAGCCCGGCGGACGTGCTCGTGAACGGCAAGCTCATAGCCCGGGGGGAGATCGTGGTCATCGACGAGGAGTTCGGGGTGCGTATCACAGAGCTGGTTGGCGGCGACGAGCCCGCCGAAGAGGCTTGAGGCAAGCTCCGTGCAGGTATCCGTTCTCGGAGAGCTGGTCCGGATGGTCCTTGGCCTCGGGCTGGTTGCCGCATGCATATGGGCCCTTGGCCGTCTCGCCCGGCGACGATCGGCCAGGGGCGGCAGGTTCGGCATGGCCCGGAGCGCTCCAATCCAGGTGGTGGCTCGCCAGCCGCTTGCCAAGGGCGTTGCCCTGGTCGCCGTGAGGATAGGCGAGCAGGTGCTGGTGCTCGGTGTGGGCTCGTCGCGGGTGACGAAGATCGCAGAGGTGGAGGCTGAGGCGCTCGTCGCCCAGGCGGGCACGGGTGGAGCGGAGCCGGTGATGGCAAGCCTTCCGGGCGGGCGTGCATGGCGCGCTGTGGTCGCAGGGTACAGGCCGGGGAGCCAGTGGACGGCATTCCCCGCGCGGGACGGGGGTCCCGTTACGGCATGGACGTCGAGCAGGCTCGAACGCCTGAGGGAGCTGACGATCCGCCGCGGCTGACAAGCCGCGCTCGTTGCCGACAGGGAGTCCACATGCATCGTACCGGGTTCTCGCGTCCGGCCCTCACCGGGGGAAGGGCGCCGTGGTGAGCCTCGTCGCGGCCGCGCCGAGCGTGACGATCAACTTCGGCAAGACGCTGTCGAAGCCTTCGCACAGCATCGTCATCTTCCTCGCGCTCGCGCTCATAGCAGTGGTGCCCTACCTGCTCGTCATGGTTACCGGGTTTACCCGTACGGTCATCGTGCTCGGGCTCACGCGCAACGCGATGGGCCTCACCATGCCGCCCAACCAGGTGCTTACAGGTATTGCCCTGTTCCTCAGCCTTTTCATGATGTCGCCCGTCCTGTCGCAGATGAACCAGGTTGGCTTGCAGCCTTACCTGCACGGTAAGGCGAGCTTCAGCCAGGCCTTCGACGCAGCGGAGAAGCCACTCGACTCCTGGATGCTCGCCCAGACGCGCACCCAGGATCTGACCATGCTCGAGGCCGCCGCGCACCAACACCCGAAGAAGCCCACCGAGGCGCCCCTCACCACCGTCATTCCGGCCTTCTTGCTGTCCCAGCTCGAGAGCGCCTTCGTAATCGGATTCGTGATATTCGTGCCGTTCTTGGTGATCGACCTGCTGGTGAGCTCGACCCTCATGTCGATGGGCATGATGATGCTGCCTCCCACCCTGATCTCGCTTCCATTCAAGATCCTCCTCTTCGTGGTGGTGGACGGGTGGTCGCTGATCGTCCACGCGCTGCTCGCGAGCCCGCGCTGAGGAGGCTGGGATGTCCGACGCGAGCGCGATCCACCTGGCTACGCAAGCCATGGTCCTCGTGGCGAAGCTCGGGATCCCGATCCTCGGGGTGAGCCTCCTTATCGGGATCGTGTTCTCGCTGATCCAGACGATGACGCAGATCCAGGACTTCTCCTTCACCTTCATCCCTAAGCTCATCGGGGTCGCGATCGTTCTCTTCGTCACCGGAACGTGGATGCTCGCGCAGATTCAGCAGTTCACAGAGAGCCTCATCAACTCGATTCCCCACCTGGTCGGCGGAGGGTGAGGCCGCCTCGTGCAGGTTCATCTCGACGCCCCCGACCTGATCGCCCTCCTGTTGGCAGTGGCGCGCATCGGCGGGTGGCTGGCGGTAGCGCCGCCTTTCTCCACGCGCGGTGTGATCCCTGTCCCTGCCAAGGCGGCGCTCGCCGTGGGCCTCGCGCTTCCGGCGGTGCCGACCCTTGTGAGCCGCCCGCTCCCCGAGAGCACCCCCGCCCTGATCGGGGCGCTCGCGGCAGAGCTCTTGACCGGCCTCGCGCTCGGCTTCGTGGTCCTGGTGCTCGTGAGCATCTTTTCGACAGCGGGTTCCTTTGCCGATCTCTTCGGCGGCATCGTCCTCCCTCCCTCCCTCGATCCCCTCTCCCAGAACCAGGTTCCGCTCATCGGCCAGCTCTACGAGCAGGTCGCGCTGGTGCTGCTGTTCGCGACGGGTGGGGAGCTGCTGATCGTGAGGGCACTCATAGGCTCCTTCGCGACGAGCTCCGGGTTCGGCGTCGGCATAGGGGGTGCCGGCGGCCTGGCGAGGGGATTGACGACAGAGCTCGTCACGCTCTTCGTGGCTGCCATCGAGATCGCGGGGCCGGTGCTGCTCGTCTTGTTCATGGCCCAGGTGGTCCTGGGCCTTCTTGCAAAGGTTGCGCCCCAGACCAACGTGTTCGTCCTGGGGTTTCCCTTCCAGGTGCTGGTCACGATCCTCGTCGTCACGGTCTCGGTGCGCGAGCTGCCGAGCGCAGTCATCCATGTCGTGGACCGTGTCCTGTCGGACATGGGTGGCCTGCTCCGCTCAGGGTAGCGATGCGGCCGGGCACGGAGTAGGGAGCCAGACGAAGCTGTGGCGTCGAAGGGTGGCGACAAGAGCCAGAAGACCGAGCAGCCGAGTGGCCGCAAGAAGGCTGAGGCGCGTCGCCAGGGGCAGATCCCCCGCTCGCCGGAGCTGGCCAGCTGGGTGATGCTGCTGGCGCTCACGGCAGCGCTGCCGCTCGTGACCCGGCTCGTGGGGACGCGCCTCATGCAGCTCGAGGCCCTCGGATCCGAGGTCATGGCGCGCCCGACAACAGCCGGAGCGCTCCGGCTGCTCGGGAGCGGATTGGGCGACTTCGCCCTGCTCTTCTTGCCGATAGGCGGGATGGTGCTAGCCATCGTGCTCGTCGTGAACATCGCGCAGGTCGGGTTTGTCCTCGCTGTGAAGAAGCTAATGCCCGACCTGAAGAAGCTGAGTCCTGCCCAGGGCCTGAAGCGCCTCGTCTCGCCGGCACATATGTGGGAGATGGGAAAGCAGGTGCTGAAGCTGGCTTTGGTGGGGGTGCTGGCTGTGCGCTTCCTCCTCGGAGTCGGGCATGCCGTGATCGGGGCGCGGCCCGTCGCGCTCGGCGCGCTCATCGGGTTCGCGGGCTCGTCGCTCCTTGGCTTTCTCCGGGAGATCTGCGTGCTCGCCCTCGTCATCGCCGCTGCGGACTACCTCGTCCAGCGGCGCCAGCATCGCAAGTCCCTCATGATGACCAAGGAGGAGAAGAAGGAGGAAACCCGTAGCGAGATGGGCGACCCTAAGCTCCGCGGCCAGATACGCAGCCGCCAGATGAAAATGAGCCGCCTTCGCATGATGGCAGCCGTTGCCAAGGCGGACGTCGTGGTGGTGAACCCTACGCACGTCGCCGTGGCCCTGCGCTACGAGCGCGGCTCCGAGAGGGCGCCCAAGGTGGTGGCGAAGGGTGGGGACGAGCTGGCGGCTCGCATCCGCGAGGAGGCGCAACGCCACCGCGTCCCCGTTGTGGAGGATGCGCCTCTGGCCAGGGCGATATTCGGCGCGTGCGCGCTCGACGCGGAGATTCCCCCGGAGCTCTACCTGGCAGTGGCGCGGCTCCTCGCGTTCGTCTACAAGCTTCCAGGGGTGGAGAGGACTTACCGGGCGCTCCACCGCCCGCCCCGTAGCGCGCTCTTCGGGTGATTGCGCGGCGCGGCGCGGCGCGGATCTGAGCGGGGCGGGGCGCATCCGGGATCCGAGGAGATTGCAGTGGAAGGCTACAGTCCGGAAGCCATCTTGCCGATAGCAAGAACCATGGGCTACGAGGAGCTCTCAGGGCACCTATGGCGCCAGCGCGCCGTATTGGAAATGCTGGTGTTCAAGCTCGAGGAGGAGCACCTCCTGCTCGCCTCGGGCAGGCACGCGTGGCTTTCCCATTCGACAGCGGAGGTGAGCCACGTCATCGAAGCGCTCGAGTCGGTCGAATCAGCCCGTGCGGTGGCGCTGGCCGAGGTCGCTGCCGATCTCGGCCTCGCGCCAGGGGCTACCCTTCGTGAAATAGCGTCCGCTGCTCCCGAGCCCTGGGACCGGATCCTCGACGGCCATCGCGAGGCGCTCCTTGCCAACTTGCGGAACGCGCAACGTATAGCTGCTCTGGACCGGGAGGTTCTTGCGCTCGACCTTGCGTCCACCAATGACGCGCTCGCAGTTCTCGGCTCCGGTGGCACCACCTACGAGGCCGACGGATCTGCTCTGGTCGACACCGGCGGGCTGCGGTTGCTCGACAGAGCGCTATAGCGATGAGCGACGTCGGCCTCTACATAGCCGGATCGGGCGTCAATGCGGCGCGCACCGCGATGGACGCCGTCGCGAACAACGTGGCCAATGCCAACACGCCCGGGTACTTGGCAGAGTCGGTGCAGCTCCAGGCCGTGCCGGGGGCAGGCCCGACCTCGCCGGGAAGCGGTGTCGAGGTCTCGGGGATCACTCAGGTCACCAACACAATCGTGGAGGCCAACGCCTTGGCGGCGTCCTCTCAGGCCTCCTACGCTGCAGCCAACCAGCAGGGCCTGCAGGGGATACAGAGCGTCTTCCAGGAGCCGAGCACTTACGGGCTCGCAGAGCAGCTTTCGTCGTTCTGGTCGTCGTGGGACTCGATCGCCTCGGACCCCCTCGCGCTGGGTCCGCGCAGCGTCGTGGTCGGGCAGGCGCAGGGCATTGCCACGACGTTGAACCAACAGGCTGCCCAGCTCACCACCATGGCGAGCCAGACGAGTGCCCAGCTGACGAGCTTGCTCCAGCAGGTGAACACCCAGCTTTCCGAAGTGGCAGGGCTGAACCAGCAGATCGTGTCTTCGTCAGCGGCGGGCCAGCAGGTCACCGCCCTCGTGGACCAGCGTAACCAGGTGGTTGGCACGCTCGGCAAGGAGATCGGGGTCACCACCAGGGCTCAGGCGAACGGGAGCCTGAACCTCTACGTGGGTGGTCTCAGCGTGGTGCAGGGCACTGCCGCCGACAATCTGGCAGTGTCCACCGCAGGCGGCACCACGTCGATCGTCTCGGGCACGACGGGAGCTACCGGTCTGGTGAGCTCCGGTACCGCCGCCGCTCTGCTCTCCGCGCTCAATTACGAGATCCCCACCTACACCAAGCAGATCAACGCGGTTGCTGCCGACCTCGCGAGCACGGTGAACACCCAGCTGGCGGCAGGCTATACGTCCACGGGGGCGTCGGGATCCGGGTACCCGATGTTCCTGAGCTCGTCGGGCGGTACGCCGAGCGCGGCGAGCATCGAGGTCAATCCTGCCCTCGTGTCCAACCCCATGGACATTGCCGCTTCGAGCTCTGCCACGTACACGAACAACGGGCAGAACGCCCAGGCGGTTGCGGAGCTCTACAACGCCTCTGGCGGCCCGGACCAGGCTTACCGGGCGCTCGTCGCGAACATTGGCACGGCCGTTTCCAATGCAAACGAGCAAGCACAGAGCACCTCGGCGCTCTCCCAGTCTGCCAACACGCTCGAGCAGAGCATCTCGGGGGTGAACACCGACCAGCAGCTGGTCAACATGCTGAGTTACCAGCAGGCCTACCAGGCATCGGCGAAAGTGCTCTCCACTGTCGCGACCATGATGCAGTCCCTGCTGGCGGCGGTGTGAGGGTGAGATGAGCGAGCCTCTCAGCATCACGCCGCTTGCCATGAGCCAGCAGCTCGTCGCGAACCTGCTCAGCCAGCAGAGCAGCATCTCCAACCTGGAGGAGCAGCTCTCGACCGGCTCGACGGTCAACCAACCCTCCGACAACCCCGCAGCGGCGACGGCGATCCTGCGGCTGCAGGCAAGCAGCACCCGGTTCGAGCAGTACGTCCAGAACGCAGGCGACGCTCTCGGCTGGCTGGGCACGGCCAACAGCACGACGAACCAGGTGCTGACCCAGCTGGACAAGGTGCAGCAGCTGGCCATCAGCGCCACCACTGCCCAGACCAACGGCCAGAGCGCACTCGACGCCCTAGCCCAGCAAGTGCTCGCCGTTCGCTCGAACTTGCTCGAGCTGGCCAATACCACCTACGCGAACCAGGCGATCTTTGCCGGCAGCGCGAACACTTCCGCCGCCTACAACTCGGCGGGCACGTACTTGGGCGGCGGGCCGGAGCCGACCCGCACCGTGGCACCCGGAGTGAGCGTGACGATCGCCGCGAGCGGGCCGTCGGTGTTCGGCAGCGGCACGACCGGCCTGTTGTCGAACGTACCCGGGAACCTCGGCGTTCTTGCTCAGATCGCCGCAGACCTGCAGAGCGGGAACGTGAGCGCGGTCGAGGGTACCGACCTTCAGAACCTTCAGAACGCGGTGAGCGTGGTGCAGAACCAGGCCGGCATCCTCGGGGCGGCCTACCAGCAGGCCCAGACCTTCCAGAACGAGGCTACGAGCAACCTCGCCTCTCTCGCGGGGCAGCTGGCGACCATCCAGGACACCAACATGACGAAGGTAATCACCGACTTGAAGCTTCAGCAGAGCTCCTACCAGGCCGGGCTCTGGGCTACCTCGCAGATAGCCCAGCTCTCGCTCGCCCAGTACCTCTAGAGAAGTGTCCAGGCAGCACGATTGAAGACCCCCAGGAGGCGCGACGATGTGTGCGATGATCCATAGCATGGTGACCGAAGAGCCAGCAGCCTCTTTTGGGTGGGGCACCTCTGCGGAGGGGCTTGCTTCCGAGCCGCTGGTGCTGCACTTCGCAGGCGGCATCCCGGGCTTTCCGGACGCACGCTCCTTCGAGGTGGTGGTGCTTGGTCCCGACCTCGATCCGTTTGCGAAGCTGAAGTCGCTCGACTCCGAGCAGCTCGAGTTCGTCGTCGCGCCGCCCGGCCTGCTCTTCGCGGACTACACGGTCAAGATCGACGATGACAGCGCCGCTGCCCTCGGGATCGAGTCGGCGGAGGACGTCGCGGTGCTGGTGATCGTCACGCTTGCCAAGGCGCCCGCCACGCCCACGGCCAACCTGCTCGGGCCGCTCGTCATAAATCGCCGTACGCGCGAAGCGCTTCAGCTCGTGCAGCATGGTTCGGGCTATGGCGTCGCCGTCCCACTCGACGCCGGGTCGGCCATATAGCGCCCCTGGCCGCGCCGTTATAGGTCGCGATCGGGCACCAGGTCGCGATCGGGCACGGCGGACTCGCTTGGTGACTGCGGCGGATCGCTCGTGCCGTCTTCACCCTTGTGTCGCTGAGCGAGCGCGCCGAGCGCGTCCAGGGCATCGGATGTCTCCAAGGCGGCCGTGCCATGCTCAGCTGCCTGCCGGTTGGCCGACTGGATCACGTCGTAGACCTCGCGCCGGTGCACCTGCACATCGCGAGGTGCTGCGATGCCTATGCGGACATGGTCTCCACGCACCTCGAGAACGGTCACCTCTACGTCGTGGCCGATCACGATGCTCTGCTGAGGACGTCGGCTGAGGACGAGCACGGCACCCCTCCTTGGGTCGGTGCCCCGAGTATAGGCCCGCGCTGCCCGAGGAGGGCTATCTGAACTGTTGAGAACCACGACAGAGCACGGTGAGCCATGGCAAGCCATGCGCTTGTAGTGGGCCGCGCAATTCCGGGAGCTCGCCGGGGGCTCGCCGGTAGCCGGCAGGCTACCGGCGAGAGGGGCCTTCGGCGATAGGCATATCCCAAAGTGGGAACCATCGCTCGAGGTCTGACTCGAGAGGCAGATCGTTGCCCAGGTAGCTCTTGATCCGCAGCTCGAGCTCCGAGTCGCGCTGCTCGCGCCCCGTGGGTGCGAAAGGGTAGAAGGTACCGCGCTTGGCCAGGTAGACGAGGTACAAGGGCTGGTTGACCGCCGACTCGGATCCGTCCCGTGCCGGCCCGAAGCCGACGACCGAGCACAGGAGCTGGGGTCCCCAACCGGCATCGGAAAGTGATGAGTGGACCATATGGACTCGGGTGACCAGGTCGTCTATCCCGGTACCTCCGAGAACTATCCAGCGATATCCGTAGGAGTCGGCCTGGTGCTGTACCGTGAGCGATGTGGCGCCTCCGCCCGCAGCCCCCGCGCCGCCTGCAGCCCCCGCGCCGCCTGCAGCCCCCGCGCCGCCTGCAGCCCCCGCGCCGCTACCCGTCGCCTCGGTATCGTCCATGGCGAGGAGCTGCTCGAGGTCGTGCTGCATCTCCTCGAAGGACTGGCCTGCCGGTGGCATGAAGCACACACCAGCCTTGCCGGTCGGCACGAGACCGGCAGTCGCCTGAAGGGTTATGGCCGCCGAAGGCAGGGAGAACAGGGCCTCGAGGTTGGCCTGCACCGGCTTGGTCTTCCCGAGGAGGGTGTCGAAGAGCTTCACGATGCTCCCCTAGGAAGGCCGGTTCAGCTCGGCCTCGAGCTTCTCGAGCTGGTCGAGGCGCTTTTGGAGAGGCGGGTGGGTCGAGAAGAGGGAAGAGAGGCTGGCTCCTCTCGCGATGGCCGGGGTGAAATAGAAGGCATTGAAATGCTCCGCGGAGCGCAGGTCCCGCGTGGGGATGCGTGACATCTCCCCAGTCACCTTTACGAGCGCGGATGCGAGCAGCGACGGGCGGCCGATGAGGATGGCGCCGGAGCGGTCCGCGGCCAGCTCCCGGTAGCGCGAGAGCGCCCTGGTGAGGAGGAAGCTGATCGCGTACACGATGGCCGAGACGAGCATGATCCCGATCTCGAGCATGGCAGCGTTGTCGCCCTCGCCGTCGCCGCCCCCGAAGCCGCCGAAGAGGCCCGCATAGAACGCGAAGCGGGTGATGAGCCCGGCGAGGATGCCGAGGAAGCTTGCAATGGTCATCACGGCGACGTCGCGATGCGCGACATGGGAGATCTCGTGCGCGAGAACCGCTTCGAGCTCGGGCTCGTCCAGCCTCCGCAGTATGCCCCTAGTGGCGCAGACGACGGCGTTGTTGGGACTTCGTCCCGTGGCAAAGGCGTTTGGTATGTCGGTCTCGGCTATGGCCACCCGCGGCTTCTTCATGTCGGCCAAGGCGCACAGGCGGTCTACGACTCCATGCAGGGCGGGCTCCTGCTCCCTCGTGACCTCGTGACCGCCCATGGAGTAGAGGGCGATCTTGTCGGAGAACCAGTACTGGGCAACGAACAGACCGCCTACTACCACCAGTATCAAGATTGCGGACACGCCGAACGCGAACAGGGCTCCGATGAGCACCACGTACAGGAGGCCGAGCAGGAACGCGACAAGCAGCATGCGAGCCGACAGCCCGCGGTCTGGGGGTATCCGGCGAGTTACCGCCATCAGCCATGCTCTCCCGCTGGCGTGCTGTCGTGTGCCTCGCCTGCCAGCAGGCCCTGGCCCTGGAGCATCTCGCGCACCTCGTCGAGCGACGCATCGGAGTCGGGCAGGACCAGGTCGGAGGGTCGTATCTCCTCGGAGGCAAGCGGCTTGCACGAGCTCCTGACCTCCCCGATCACCGCGGCCAGCGCCTCCGAGAAGCGCTGCGCGTCACCCGCCTCCACTGCGCTGAACAGCTTCTGGTCGAGGGCCTCGAGCTCTTCCTCGCACGACGCAGGAACGTCGAACTGGCCCTCGCCGAGTATCCGGACGATCACGACGCACCCCCGGAAGCACCGTTCGAGGTTGCGTCGGGAGCTGTGGCGTCGCCAGCCTGGTCGCCTGCTACTGACGCGGCGGATGCGCCAGCTTCGGCCGGGGCGGAGGGAGCCTGGGCAGAGGGAAGCTGCGGCGCCGGGCCGCCGCCGAGCTCGGCTTGGAGCCTCGCCAACTCGTCGTCGACTTGCGATGTCGCAGAG